>CAYLZB010000110.1:0-4584 GCA_964388165.1 uncultured Flavobacteriaceae bacterium
CCAAACCTCACTCCGAAGTCACGGTAAGGATAAAGGGGTGCAGAGAAATTATTATTCCCCTGGATCAACTCATTCAAATGTTCAAGCTTAAAAAATATCCTCGCCTGTCTTATTTTCCCATTAAAGAAAAAATCAACAGTTGGAAATCCGTCAAACTCCTGTTCATTTTGAACGTAGAACTCAGCCAAAACAGGATCATAACCATTAAGGGCATAATCAGTGAAGTAATTCAGGGTAAAGCCGGTTTCCAGATAGAGTGCCCGGCGAAACCAATGATCCCGGTAATACAAGGTGTTTCTGGTGATGAAGTCGGGTACATTGAAAACCTGGGTGCCGTCAAGCACATTTTGATACAGCACCGTATTATTAAAAGCAAATACGCCAAGCACAAATTCTCTTTGCACCTTAGCTTTAAAGTACGTAACCTGTCCATCATGTTGAAAAGGCTGCACCATTTCATTCTCATCAAGCCCAAAATAGGCCATGTCATTAATGGTAGAGAACTCTAAGTAAGCATTAAGGAGCCGGGGAGCCCATAGATCAAAGCCCAAAGACTGCCTGCTTTCATTGGAAAATGAAGTTTGCCAGTTATAATTGATATAGTCACTCTGGTAGAGAAGAAAATTATAATTAGGCGCTCTATCATTTATATTAGCCGTAGCCGCAATGAAAAAATTGGCTGAAGGCGCATAAGAAAGTCTGGCACCGAGATCATATCCTGAAAAATCCCCGGTGAGGTTGAGCATTCCGTCGGCCTTAAACTGAAAGCCGGCGAGGGTACCCGTATATTCTCCCCCGGCAGATATTATGTCACCCTGAAGACGATTTGTAATAAACCCCTCCTGAAGATCAAGAACTGTATTATAACCGTAATCGTATTGAGTGAATTTTCCCTTAGCCACTACTTTTGCAAGATTTCCAGCTGTAAATCCAACATATACTTCATTGGAAGTCGAAGTAAGGCGGGTTTCATCCTTTATTCCCACCTGCTCAAAAGAAGGACCGAATAGCTCATTAGCACTGGATTGCTGATACTGATACTTCTTATATGTGTGGTTGAATCTATGTCCTATCGTAAGATCTCTTTGCACAAGGGAATCACTTTTCTTGTACAGCGCATAGGAGTGATCCAGAAAGAATCTCTTCCCAAAGAGTGTAGATTGTGCATCTTGAAAATTGACATCAAGACGGGACCTGTCCTCGAATTCGGGGTTTTTCGCTAAATATTGTTCCAGGGAGGCGGGTGTAAGTCCGCCATTTTCTTCGTTGAGCAGATCCTGCGAAACAAAATGGGTTTGTAACGCATACCTGCCGTTTGGAGAATTGTAACTTATAGTGCTGCGAAAGTTTCCGGTACTGGTTAAAAGATGTTTGTACCGCCCTAAAGAACGCAAACCCTTATAGCCTATAGAGAGATTTAAATTTGGAGAGGTATTTATTGTAAACAGAGCATCTACGGCCTGCCCCTGTTCAAAGACCGTTTTGAAAAATAATTCTGTAAAGGGAGTTGGAACATGGTAATAGTAGATATCCTCTACTTCCATAAAATTATAATGCCTGGCCCGTGCACCAAATTGAGGCATTATTTCCCGCTCGCTGAGGAAATTATAAGTAAGCCGGTTATAGGTTCGGCCCACATTGGAAAAAGGAAGCAATCCAAAATTATCTTTTCTAAGGTAGTTAAATCGATAATCTTTAAAAATGTGCAGGGAAGTATCCACAATTGTGGTATCATTTTCTACAGAAATGATCTTGTACAGAGAAATAGGTGCCTTTTCAACAGATGACTCTTTGGATTGTCTTTCCTCGGGTTGCTCAAAAGCTTCCCTGTCCTGCACTTCTGCATTTCCGCGGTTTAGCTTTCTCTCCTGTGCATGAACCCGCACACAGAATAACAACAAAAGAACGAATAAGAGTTTCTTTTTCTCCATAGAACCATTACTGCAACAAAAGTATAATAAATGAAAGAATTAGCGCCAGCAGAACCTTTAAAAACAGGCTGCGTCCAAATGAGTAAAAGAAGTCAAAAAAATAATTTGAAGTTCGTAAACAGGATCTATGGGTGCAAAATCATTTTTTTAAAGAAGGAACCTATAGACCAAGAGGTCCCAAAGATACATCATCCTTGGCATAATGATACCCTCTCCAGAAAAAGCCATCTCCTTCAAATCTCCAGACAATCTCTCCACTACCTGTAACCTCCCAGAATCCTGCACTTCCTTCAGTGATCAAGGTGTTACCGTTAGGAAGCCTTCGTGCCCCGGAAACCTTGGCAGAAAAAAGTTCCTCATGGGCGAAGCTCCAGACTACCTGAAGTTCATTATCTGTATTACTCTGAAGATCAAATTTCTCCGGAAGCTCCAATTCATACACAGTAGAATGTGCATCTACAGAAGGTATCCCATTGGAGAACACCAAAAGAGAATTTTCACCCGGCACTACATTTGGATGATGATTGTGATAGAACATCCTTTTCCCTTGCGGGTTGTTATAAGCCGCCGGATTTCCAAACCTGTAGAGAAGATCTCCACCTTTGTTGTAATTACCTCCCTCACTGCTGCGCGCCTCCCCGGTTGTCGTGCTGTGATCAATTACCCACACTTCACTGAAGAAGTTAACACTTAGAAAGATCAGGTCATTTGCCTCGTCATAATCAAGCCCATTAGCATGAAAGATATCCCCATCGTAACTACCGCTCATAAGTTGATCTTTGGTTAGTGGGTCAACAAAATTAAGGTTGATCCTTTCGGGTGAATCTTCTACAGGACCAAAGTTTTCAGCCGTGGGATCCTGATCCTGGACCAAATGGTCCCAGGAATTCCATTGCCAAACAATTTCATTGTTTTCGGGATTAATTTCCATGATTTTTTCGGCATAAACTGACTCGAATGGGCCATTATATCCTTTTTGCTCCAGTTCTTCGGCCTCTTTTTTCTCCCAGGCCAGGATCAGAATATTTCCATTGGGCAGCATTTCAATATCATGATGAGCCAGATTTACTTCATCAGAATACTTAAAATCCCAGAGTAAAGAACCATCAGGTGCTATGATCGCCACCCTACCTCCAAAACCTCCGAAACTATATACAGCATCAGAGTCCATTAGAGCTACTAGCAAATTGCCATCCTCTAATAAAACAGCGTCATTACCTATACCGGAGGGCAGATCCCATTCAAAAAGGATCTCAGACTCTTCCTTTTCCATTAAATACACCCGGTTATTCCCTGCGTCATTTACCAGAACATAAGCATCTTCTACTTTGCCGCGCTCGAAAAGGGTTGTAGTTCCGGCCAAATTCTTTTCAACAGGAATCTCCTCCTCGGGTGGTAGTTCTATGACCTCCTCCTCAACCACATCATCTGAGGAACAGGAGGCAACTGAGAATAAAAAAACGAATAAATAAAATAATTTTTTCAAGGTGCTATGAGTTAATTTTTAACAATAAAAGAAACAGCAATATAGCAAAAGCTTCTTTCTAATGATAGATCCTATTTAGGCAAAAGAACAAAAAAAAAGCTGCCCTTGCGGGCAGCTTGAATATGAATTGTAATTGAGTAATTACTCGATAGTAAAGTCAAACGAACCGGAATCACCGAAATTTCCTCCAACACTTCCCAGTTCAGCACCGTTTGAAGTCAAAGTTCCAGATCCACCAGGTATCCCATCGCCATAAGAATCATATACTGTAAAAGTATAATCTCCAGGAGCAAGACAAACCGGCATCATGAATGATTCGTCACCGTCTGCGTAACCCCCGCCTTCAGCAACAACAGTTCCATCTCCGTCTGTGATTTCCCAGGAAATTTCACTTGCCCAGTCATCAAAAAGGAAAGAAACTCTTACTTCTGTAGTTCCGTCAGGACAAACTGTTCTAACGTTCATAGTAAGACCACTACCTACAGAAAGCTCCTCGGTTGGAACCAGGTTAAGCACAAGAGTTTCTCCGGTTGCAGCTATGTCAACATCAGACACTTCCACAGTAAAGGTACCCTCATTTGAATTTGCAGGAATGGTCACACTTGCAGGAACAGAATAGGCGGCAGCATCCAAAGTAGATGATGAACCAACTGTGATACCAATTGTTCTATCGGTACCTACAATATTTCCGGTATAAACGGTCACTTCTTTCGTAGTGCTTCCGTCAATATCAACACCTACACTAAGCGGCCCTCTTTCGAAGGACGCATAGTTAAGTGGATCCAGGTCTTCGTCATAATCACATCCAACGAACATGGACATGCTAAACGTCGCTACTAATAATAAAAGATATTTCTTCATAGTTATTACAAATTTTGGTTGTTAGACGACGTTAATCGTTTTGACTATCGATGAATGGGTTGTTCTGGATCTCAGATTCAGGAATTTCAAAAGTCAATCTGTCATCATTGTAAGGAATTGGCACACCTACAAATGAAAGGTGGTTATCTCCTCTTACAACAGTCTCCTTAAATCTCTTAAGAGCCAAATAACTCTTTCCTTCCCCCCAAAGCTCGATACGAGTCTGAAGATAGATCTCATCAAGAAGACCTGCACCAGAAATTCCAGCAAGATAAGAAGAAGCATCAGCTAAACGTTTGCTCAACA
>CAYLZB010000110.1:4684-7966 GCA_964388165.1 uncultured Flavobacteriaceae bacterium
GCACCAGAAATTCCAGCAAGATAAGAAGAAGCATCAGCTAAACGTTTGCTCAACAATTCTTCTAAAGCATCTTTAGCCTCAGCCTCCAAACCAAGGTGGGCAGCAGCTTCAGCATGTAGAAGATACATCTCTGCAACTCTCATGAATACATAATCTGTAACCATTGGGTTTTGTCCAAAAGGTACTCTTTCAGGAGCAAAGAATTTGTTGATTGGCATAAGGTGAGTAGAAGTACCCGGCGCCACTCTAAACTGGTTCTTTCTAACATCTCCATCAGGGATGGAAGCAAATAGACCGGAGTCAATAGCCTTAGAATCTCCAACGGCAGCGTAGCTGTAGCTAAAGTAGTCAACCTGACCCCACCATGAAACAAGTCCTAAACCTGTATCGGTAGTAAGATCAACACCCCACATCCATCCATCGGTATTAAGGTCGTTGAAACCTCCACCGTATGGAGTAGTATCAGGACCATCATGACGCATTCTTACAACTTCTTGTGCAGTCATAATAGAATACTGCCCTCCGGAAATTACATCCTCTGTAAGGTCGTAAACAGCCTGCCAATCTCCGGTATAACCTTTCACATAGGCAAGGATACCTTTAGCAACATCCTGATTGATCTGTACTTTTTCTGAACGGTTAAATCCTTCAAGTAAAGAGATAGCATCATTAAGATCACTTTCGATCAAGTTAAAGATCTCTGAAGTTGCAACTTTAGGACCATTTAGATCCTGAAGATCATCATACAGAGGAAGGATCTCAGCAGCAGGATCGTAATCTTCCGTGAAGTATTGAGTCAGGTAGAAATACGAGTGTGCACGTATTGCTTTTGCCTGCCCCATGATGTATTTGTTCTCTTCTAACTCAGGTATAGCATCATTACCACCAAGAGCATCAATTACAGTATTCGCAGAACGAATGATCCTGTAGTAGTATCTCCAAGGCATGTAGTTACGCGTTCTTGTAAAATCTGTTGGCGCAACAAATTCAGTAATGTCTGCACGGTACCATCCATAAGTACTTACAGAAAGAGCCATATCACCGGAAAGCATATCCCCATAGATATCGTAACCTTTATGTCCAAAGTCATCATGGTTCGTAGTACCACCAGTACCAGTTTCGATCATAAGGGAATAGATCCCTGTCAATGTTCCTCTAACAACAGCCGGGTTTAGCTCAGCAGCCTCAGCAATCTGGTCTGTCGTCAAAAATTCGGTCGGCTCCTTTTCAAGGAACTCTTCACTACAGCTAGTTCCCAGAAAAAGAAGAGCTGCAGCACCTGTTAATTTTAAAAGATTTTTCATATTATTTTTTTGTATTAAAATTTAACTCTTACACCTGCGGTAATGGTGGTTAGCGGGGCATAAAGTCGACGTCCGGAGTTTCCTGTTTCACTGGTATTCGGAAGGAAACCATCTCTCGCTGTTTTCACAAACAGGTTATCTCCGGAAACAAAGATATTTACATAATCAAGTCCTGAGTTACCAAGAACGCTTTCAGAAACCGTGTACCCTACAAGAGCGTTGTTCAGTGAAAGGTAATCTGTACTGGTAAGGAATCTTGTAGAACCGGAAGTTGCAGTTTGATCGAATCCATCAGCCAAACGTGGTACGTTAGTGATGTCTCCAGGATACTGCCATCTGTCAAAAATGTCTGTATGGAAATTGTTTCCTGCAGCACCGAAACGGTCACTCATCAACTCTCCATACTGGTAGTCAATTGCGTAACCACCTAAACTATAGATCCACTGAGTAGAGAAGTTAAGGTTTTTCCATGAACCACCTATACGAACACCTCCACGAACATCAGGGATTGCAGATTTTCCAATGTACTTGTTAGTAGCACTTGCATAAGTAGAAGTTACTCTTCTTTCTACGTTAGCTTCAGGGTTATCTGTAAGATAAGGAGTCATTTCTCCAATCGCAGTGTCACCGGTATCGAAGATTCCGTTGTCATTCATATCATCAAAATACTGATACCAAAGAGGCGCACCTGTTGCAGGATCTACACCTGCCCACTCTCTTGTGTAGAAGTCATAGATTGAACTTCCCTTAGAGTAAGCATAAGGAGAATTAGAAGTGTCCAAAATCCTTGGCTCACCTGTTGATGGCTCGATAGGCATAGTAATGATCTCGTTATCCAAAATTTCTCCGTTCACGTTTACATTAAGTTTGAAATCTGGGGTATTAAAGATATGACCGGTTAGGTTAAATTCCAAACCTGTGTTACGAAGCTCCCCATCATTTACTGTGATGATAGCAATACCTTGAGAAGGACCTACCCTTCTATCAAAGATAAGGTTGTCTGTATTCTTGATATAGTAATCAACAGTACCATCAAGGAATGTACCAAGACTAAATTCAACCCCTGTCTGGAACATTTTAGAAGTTTCCCAGGTTAGGTTTGGGTTACCATTACCTCTTGGGGAGATAGATATCCCACCTGCAAGAAGACCAAGGTTAAAAGTATCATTTCCTGAATAGTATCCAACACCTGCCTCATCACCGGTAATACCGTAAGAAGCTTTAAGCTTCAAGAAAGTAAACAAATCATTGTTGCTAAGGAAATCTTCATTAGTTAATACCCAGGCACCACCTGCAGACCAGAATGTACCCCATTTCTCATTAACGAATCTTGAAGAACCGTCACGACGAACAGATCCTGTAAGGAAATATTTATCTAAGTAATCGTAGTTAACCTGTCCAAAGAAAGACTCAAGAGAACGACCTTCGGTAAACCCTGTGGGTGGCTGTAAATTTTCAACGAAGTTGTTCAACTCGTAGATGAATGGGCTAACTGCCAATCCTTTCCAAACTGTAGACTCACTTAATTC
This sequence comes from uncultured Flavobacteriaceae bacterium, assembly GCA_964388165.1. Classification (GTDB taxonomy): domain Bacteria; phylum Bacteroidota; class Bacteroidia; order Flavobacteriales; family Flavobacteriaceae; genus Salinimicrobium. The sequence goes on from CAYLZB010000110.1 coordinate 7,518, forward strand.
AAATTCATTGCTTTCGTGAGCAGCAAGAACTTCAAGAGAGTGATCTCCAAAATCATTCTTATATCTCAACAATTGAAGGAAGTTTTGAACAAGAACGTCACGTTCCTGCTCGAACAAATCACCTCCTGTAGAAGTTCCACCCCCATAGAATGGGTTTGTAAAACTTTTATTTCTCCAGGTATAGTATTGAGCTCCGTAAGTTGATTCAAAGGTCAAATCTTCTGTAATAGTAATATCAAAAGAGAAGTTACCATTTAATTCGTGTCTGTTAGTCCCGTTGAAGTCATACAAGGCAGAACCGATCGGGTTCAGGTTGTTAGCATTTGGACGTGCACGGAAACCTGAAGCTCCACCGTAGTCATATTGGAATCCACCAAAAATTGGATCCGGAACCAAATTTCCTTCATCATCTCTAAGGAAAACAGGGAAGATTGGAGCCATTTTGTCTG
>CAYLZB010000111.1:0-7885 GCA_964388165.1 uncultured Flavobacteriaceae bacterium
TAGTCATATTTTTAGCTACCAATCTTTAAAACTTCACATGAAAGACACAGATAAAACCGGAAAACTTCAGGATCATATCGAACGTTCCCTGCTCAATGAGCGAAAAATTTTCCTTTGGGGAACTGTAAACGAAAAAACTGCCAAGCATATCATTGAAAGAATGATGTACCTGGACGCCACCGGGAATGATGAAATACAATTCTTTATAAGCAGTCCGGGAGGATATGTTACCTCAGGATTCGCGATCTATGACACCATGTTGAGCCTCAACAGCCCGGTATCAACTGTATGTACAGGCCTGGCAGCTTCTATGGCTTCGATCCTGCTTTCGGCAGGGGCCAAAGGAAGAAGATTCGTGCAGCCTCATGCCAAGGTGATGATCCACCAGCCAAGTGGAGGCGCACAGGGACAGGCTTCAAATATCGAGATACAGGCTGCCGAGATCCTTAAGATCAAAGAACAAAGCGCCCGCATCCTTGCAGAAAACTGCGGACAGTCCTATGAGCGCATCATTAAGGACTTTAACCGTGATTATTGGATGGATGCCTCAGAATCTGTAGAATATGGAATTGTAGACGAAATCCTTCAAAAGAAATAAAATGGATAAAAATATTCAGCAAAAAGAAGCAGACGGTAAAGGAATGTTCTACATAGAAAAAGATGGAGATATCATTGCTGAACTTACCTACACCCTTCAGGATAATAATGTTATGACCCTTGACCATACCGAGACCGAACCTGGATACACAGGAGAAGGGCTCGCCAGTGGTTTGGTGGAGCACAGTGTAAAATACGCAAGGGAGAAAGATCTTAAGATCGATCCACTCTGCAAATATGCTGCAGCCCAGTTCAAGCGGCATGAGGAATACCATGACGTGAAAGCCACTGAAGAATAATTCCCCACTTTGATCCGCAAAATATCAGCCGAAGAAACCTATCCTGTGCGGCAGGAGGTGTTACGCCCCGGAAGACCTTTAAAAGAGTGTTTTTTTGAAGGAGACCTGGAACAGGACACCATACATTTAGGGTATTATGACCGGCAGAAGCTAGTCGCGGTGGCTACCTACGTAGTTCGGAAAAATGACCTTTTTGAAGCTCCCTCTCAATATCAATTAAGAGGAATGGCGGTACTGCCCTCCTACCGGGGGAAAGACCTGGGTAAAAAATTACTTTTAGAAGGGGAAAAGCTTCTGAAAGAAATTGATCCACAGATGCTCTTGTGGTTTAACGCCCGTGAGACCGCGGTTGGCTTCTATGAAAAATTTGGATACAGGACCATTGGTCCTGCATTCATGATCCCAAATGTGTGCATGCATGTTGTGATGTACAAAAATCCTACTGAACTATGAAAAAGAGCTTTTTACTATCATTGATCATTCTCCTTGTGGGCCTTAGCGCCTGTGAAGAGGAAAAAAGAGATCCTATGACCCGCGCCTCTTCAGATGAGGCTTCAAAAAGAATAGCAGAAGCCACTCCGGATGGCATAAGAACAGAAATATCAGCTAAAAATGACATTTTTGAAGGGGGAAGTCTGGAAGAAATTTACAGCCAAAGAGATTACAGATCTTTATGGCGCGATGGTGAAATTCTGCATTCTTTCTATAACAGCTTAAAAACTGCCGACGAAGAAGGACTTAACTTTAAAGACTACCACGGGCAGGAGATCGATTCGCTGCTCTCCAAATCAAACCTGGATGCGGGGCAGGCAGCACGGCTGGACCTACTACTTTCTGATGCTTTCCTCACCTACGCCAAACATTTATATTACGGAAAACTGGATCCCAAAGAGCTGCATGAATTCTGGGGTATATCCCGACAGCCAAAAGATCTTACAAAGCTACTTCAGCAGGGTGTTGAAAATAACGAGATTCCGCAGATCCTGGAGGATCTCAAGCCAAAAAGCGAAGTTTATCAAGGCCTAAAGGAGAGTTTAGCTGAATATAAAGAACTTAGATCAGCACAGGATACTGTTAATAAGATCCCCCGGGGGGAAATAATAGAACCGGGAGATACAGACCCCCGGATCCCTGCCATAGCTCAAAGGCTGGAGGAGCTGAAAAAATACCAACCTGATACCTCGGCCACTCAGAATGTATACTCCGAAACTTTAGTGCAGGCTGTCAAGGAGTTTCAAGAGAGTAAAAGCATCCAAACAGATGGTATTATCGGCAATTCAACCATTGATGAGCTAAATAAGGGTCCCCGGGAAATTTACAACCAGATCCTTGCCAACCTGGAAAGGTGGCGCTGGTATCCCCGTGATCTTGGAGAGCACTATATACTTATAAACATTCCTCAGTTCAAATTGGCGGTGGTGAAAGACGGTGACACCATAAGACAACACAATGTTATTGCCGGCGCAAAGGCCCGGCCTACACCTATATTTTCAGATACGGTCAACCACCTCGTGATCAATCCAACATGGACCGTACCTCCTACCATTAAATCAAAGGATATCATCCCAAAAATGGCGGCTGACCGTTCTTATCTAAGTAGGAATAACATGACGGTAACAGGACCAAATGGGGAAAGGATCGATCCCTCAAAGGTGAACTGGGAAAGTAGTGAAGCAATGAACTACAGTTTTACCCAGCGTGCAGGACCATCCAATCCTTTAGGCCAGGTGAAGATCATGTATCCCAACAAATACCTTATTTACCTTCACGATACTCCGGCAAAAAGCCTGTTCGGTCAATCGGAGCGTGCAGAGAGCTCAGGTTGTGTCAGGGTGGAAAATGCTATTGATCTTTCGGCTTATATTGTAGAAAATCAAAGTGAATGGAGCAAAGACAGGATCCAGGAGATCATTCGCTCCGGTAAAACCACCACTGTAAATGTTGACCGGCCCATCCAGGTCCATCATTTCTATTGGACAGCCTGGCGGGCCGGAGATAAAACTGTTGCTATAAATGATGTGTATGATCTCGATGAACAGATCTACACTAAATTGACAGAAAATTAGGGATTAAACTGCCTGAGAGTTGATATAAGTAGAGTTTGCAATATAATCTTCACTTGTGTGGTAGATGAATAATGCGGAACCTCCTTTGATCTTGTTGATGATCTCTTTAGATACTTCAGACGGTACGGCAGGACATCCATAGCTACGACCAAGTCTTCCAAGTCTCTCGATAGACTCTTCTTTGGCATAATCTGCACCGTGAATTACTACATAACGCTCACGTGCATTGGAGTTAAAACCTTCTTCCATCCCATCAATGAACAGAGAAAGACCATTTTTACCGTAGTAGGTTTCTGCAGTTACGTAGAATCCGAGAGAGCTTTGTAATGAATTAGGGGTATTTGAAAAGTTAGTAGCCATATTACCACCAGTATTTTTTCCGTGGGAAACATAAGTATGGTAAAGAACTTCATTGGTTTCCATATCCAGGATCCAAAGTCTCTTTTCGGTAGAAGGAAGGCTAAAATCCACTATAGACAGCAGGCGGTTCTCGATCTTCTCTTCTGCTTCAAGCTTGTTGTAACCTGTAAGGGCATAGGTAAAAGAAACACGGGAAGGCATATTAGCATTAGCGGCTGCAAAAGTTTCGTATAATATTTCGATCTTTTCCTCGGCGGTTGGCTCGGCTACTTCATTAGTAGTAGTAACTGCTTCAGCAGAAATGGGGCTTTCTGCAGGCTTGTAGGCAGTGAAAGCAAATGAAGCGGTAAGAGTTAAAAATAGGCTTAGGGCGGTGATCTTTTTTATCATATCTTTTTGTTAAAGTTGTTAGTTGCTACTAATTATCCAAAGGTCATACCAAACAGCAAAAAAACTTCAATTAATTAGGTAAAAATGAGCAGTTTAACATTCTCCTCCTCCATATTAAAGAACTCTAAAATTAGAAAAATATTGCGCAATTAAAATCTTAAAGTGTTAAACTTTTACTTCTGAATTTTCCTGTGTTTCCGCATGATTTTCAAAAGAGTTAAAACTTTTCTGCCCATGCATATTTCGTATCTTTGTGCAAACCCTATTTTAATGGATAAGAAAGTAATATTGATGATCCTGGACGGCTGGGGGATCAGCAACGACCCAAAAACATCGGCCGTAGACCAGGCAAACACTCCTTTTATAGATTCGTTATATAAAAAATATCCACATAGTACACTACGCACCGACGGTATGAACGTGGGTCTCCCCGAAGGACAAATGGGAAACAGTGAGGTAGGACACATGAACCTTGGAGCAGGAAGAATTGTGTACCAGGACCTGGCAAAGATCAATCTTGCAGTAAAAAACAATTCTCTTGGTAAGGAGCCCATTCTTGAGCAAGCCTTTAATTATGCTAAAGCCCATAACAAACCTATACATTTTATGGGGCTTGTAAGTGACGGCGGAGTGCACTCACACATAAACCACCTGAAAGGTCTGTTAACAGCTGCCGAAGAATATGGCATTTCTGATAAATACGTACATGCCTTCACCGATGGACGTGATGTTGATCCAAATTCCGGAAAAGGATTCATAGAAGACCTTCAGGCGCACCTGGAAAAGACCAATGGAAAATTGGCTTCAGTAATTGGAAGATATTACGCAATGGATCGTGATAAGCGGTGGGAAAGGACCAAACTCGCCTATGACCTAATCGTCAACGGGAAAGGTCAAAAATCTCAGAATGCTTCCGAAGCTATTCAACAAAGCTATGATGACGGCGTTACAGATGAATTCATCAAACCTATTGTGATGACCGATAGCTCCGGGAATCCTGTAGCTACGCTGAAGGAAGAGGAAGTGGTGATCTTCTTTAATTTTAGGACGGATAGAGGCCGCCAACTCACCCAGGCCTTGACCCAGCAGGATTTTCCAGATATGGATATGAAAGCCATGCCTCTGTATTTTGTGACCATTACCCGTTATGATGAGACTTTTAGAAATGTTCATGTAGTTTTTAGCAAAGAAGATATTAAAGCTACTCTGGGTGAAGTCCTGGAGCGCGCAGGTAAATCACAGATACGTATTGCAGAGACTGAAAAATATCCACATGTCACCTTTTTCTTTTCCGGCGGAAGAGAGCAACCTTTTCACAAAGAACGCAGGATCATGATCAACTCTCCCAAAGTTGCAACCTATGACCTGCAACCGGAAATGAGCGCTTATGAAGTAACTGATGCTATCGTACCGGAGATCAAAAAGAAGTCGGCCGACTTTATTTGCCTGAATTTTGCCAATCCCGACATGGTTGGCCACACCGGAGTCTTTGAAGCCGCAGTAAAAGCCTGTGAAACGGTGGACGAATGTGCGAAAAAAGTAGTGGAAGCCGCCGAAGAAAATGACTACTCCGTATTAGTTATTGCAGATCATGGCAACAGTGAATTCATGATCAATGCAGACGGAAGTGCCAATACTGCACATACCACCAATCCCGTACCTTTTATTCTTGTGGACAAGGAAATAAAATCTGTTAAAGATGGCATTTTAGGAGACATTGCTCCGACCATTTTAAAATTAATGGGAGTTGAACAACCTGAATTAATGACTCAAAAACCTCTTATCTAAATATGAAATTTTTTATGTATTTGATGTTGTTGATCACAGCATCCAACTGCGGGAGCTCGCACTCTCAGGAAACTGTTAACGCTCCTAAAGAACCTGTTTCCCAAGAAGAACAGACAGATATTTTAGTAGGTAAAATAAATAAAGAAGATCTACAGCAGCCTCAATTTGAATGGTGGTTTGACCCCATGTACAATTCATTTAAGCCAGATGAAAAAGCCCTGCAGACCATCAAGGAAAATATTAATGAGTACGAAATTGTAATGTTCATGGGCACCTGGTGCGCAGATAGTCAGCGGGAAGTTCCAAAACTTTACAAGATCCTGGAGCTTAGCGACTACGATCTGGATAATATGGAAGTAAGAGCCGTAAGGGAAGACAAGACACTGCCGGATGACCGACAAAAGGAATACGACGTCACCTATGTACCTACCATAATTTTTTATAAGGATGGAAAAGAAGCCGGAAGGTTTGTTGAATATCCGCAGGAAGATTTTGAGGAAGATATCGCAAAAATAGTTTCGGGCAGGGAATACAAACATTCTTACGAGTAAAGAAAATTCTTCCGTTGATATAAATTCTTATTTTTGCGCATGCCTAAAATGTTGACCATAGCAGTGGATTTCGACGGAACTCTTGTAGAAAACCGCTATCCAAAAATTGGAAAGCCCATGCTGTTTGCTTTTGAGACCTTGAAGAAACTGCAGCAGGAGGGCCACCAAATTATTTTATGGACCTATAGAAGCGGGGTAAAACTGCAAGAGGCTGTAGAGTATTGTGAAGCGAAAGGCATTAAATTCTATGCCGTCAATAAAAGCTATCCCGAAGAGGAATATGAAGAGCAGCTCATGAGCAGAAAGATCCTGGCCGATATTTTCATCGACGATCGTAACATTAACGGCCTTCCTCCCTGGGGAGAGGTCTATCATCAACTTGTGAATTCGGCTACATTAGATAGTGAGCTTCCGAAGAAAAGTAACGGATTGCTCAAAATTTTTAAAAGGTTATAATGATCATACCAAAGACCAGAGAAGAAATTGAACTTATAAGGCACAGTGCTTTAATAGTGTCCAAGACATTGGGAATGCTGGCCGCAGAAGTAAAACCGGGGGTCACTACCTTGCAGCTGGACAAAATGGCTGAAGAATTCATTCGCGACCATGGCGCTGAACCGGGATTCCTGGGGATGTATGACTTCCCGAACTCTCTTTGCATGAGCCCTAATGCACAAGTAGTACATGGTATACCTAACAAGGAACCTCTAAAAGAAGGAGATGTGATCTCCATAGACTGCGGTGCATATAAAAACGGATTCTATGGAGATCATGCCTATACCTTCAGCGTGGGAGAAATAGATCCAAAAACGCAAAAATTATTAGATGTTACCAAGGAATCACTTTATATAGGGATCAGGGAATTTAAGATTGGAAACCGTGTGGGTGATGTGGGTTTTGCAATTCAGCAACATGCAGAGAGCAACGGTTTTGGAGTTGTGAGGGAGTTGGTAGGACATGGCCTGGGTGCTAAAATGCACGAGGACCCTGAAATGCCCAATTACGGTAGAAGAGGGCGCGGTAAGAAATTCGTAGAAGGTATGGTTGTGGCCATAGAGCCTATGATCAATGCAGGGACACACCGCATCAAACAATTGAGAGATGGCTGGACTATTTTAACTGCAGATAATCAACCCAGTGCACATTTCGAACACGATGTTGCAATAATTGATGGAAAACCCGAACTATTATCAACTTTTCATTACATTTATGAAGCTTTGGGAATAGAGAGTAAAGAAGAGGAAGAATTCCGGGCACAAACCATCAACTTCAATGATTAAAAATTTTCGGCAGGAAAAGTGGCTCCCCTATTCCAGAGAAAACTGGCAGGAACGTTTTCGTTATGCTGTTTCTAACTATGGGAGGGTTGTAAGCTATGTAAAAAATCCTGACGGAGATCTTCTAAAAGGAGGGAAATCTCAAGGCTTTCTGACTTTTGTGGCAACTCTCAAAAATGGCAAAAAACAGGCCTGTTATATTCATCGCGTAGTAGCCGAACTTTTTCTATCCAGGCAAGAAGATGATGAGTATGTGATCCACAAGAACTACAACAAGACCGAAAACAAAGTGAGCAATCTTGCGTGGGTGAGCAAGAAACAGTGGGTAGCACACCAGCAGAATAATCCACAGGTGAAGGAGAACAAACTGAAACGCAAGGTGGGTACCATCAAGTGCTATTCAAAGCTTTCTTACGCCCAGGCCACAATTCTCAAGAAAAAACTTCTCGATCCTAATCGAAAAACACGTATTAGAGTACTTGCAAAGCAATTCGGTGTGTCCGAAATGCAATTGTACAGAATTAAGTCGGGTGAAAACTGGGGAGATATTAAGGTAT
>CAYLZB010000112.1:0-7588 GCA_964388165.1 uncultured Flavobacteriaceae bacterium
ATCTGTTCAGCCTTGGTGGCGGAATTGGTAGACGCGCTGGATTCAAAATCCAGTGTCTTCGGACGTGCGGGTTCGATTCCCGCCCAAGGTACAGAAAGACCCATCTCCTGATGGGTCTTTTTTATTTCATTAAGTTCACTTCCTTTTTAAATTCAAACATCTTCAAGAGAAATTCGTATTTTCGGCCTTTATCTGCTGATTTTATGTCTGAATTCTGGTTATACTTTAGGTTAGGCCTGGAACACGTTCTGGATTGGAATGCCTATGATCATATTCTCTTTCTCATTGTTTTGGTGGCTTCGTATTCTTTTCTGGCCTGGAAAAGGGTATTTTGGCTGGTGACGATCTTCACCCTTGGCCACACACTTTCCCTCTTCCTCTCGGTATATGAAATTGTCCTGGTGGATACAGCATGGGTAGAGTTTCTCATCCCAATTACAATTTTGGTAACGGCTATTTTCAACATTCTTAATGCCAAGAAAAAGGAGAATAAGAACAACATTAGTATCCTGTATTTCACTACGGCTTTCTTTGGGATCATTCACGGCCTTGGTTTTTCAACTTATTTTAAGATGATCGCAAGGGGTACAGATAGCGTATTTTTACCTCTCCTGGAATTTGCACTGGGGATCGAAGCAGCCCAGATCATTGTAGTAATAGCTGTGCTCCTGCTAGGTTTCCTGTTGCAAAATGTGCTCCAGGTAGCAAGACGAGACTGGATCCTTGTTGTCTCTGCTGTGGTCATCGGGATCATTTTACCTATTCTAAAAGAAAATTATCTTGCTCTCTAAAAAATTTAACTTTCCTTTATTGGATTAATTTCAGTCTTGCAATAATTTAGTAAAGCTCAAGTTTTCAGCAACTTAAAAAGCTTCTTATATTGCAGGCATTTGTTTTATTATGCAAAGAACGAAGCAGCTCAAATTTGACAAAGCTTATTTAAGGATCGCCAGGGAGTGGGGCAAACTTTCCCACTGCAATAGAAAGCAGGTTGGCGCGCTTATTGTGAAAGATAGAATGATCATTTCTGACGGATATAACGGTACCCCTACCGGCTTTGAAAATCCGTGTGAAGATGAGGATGGGTATACGAAGTGGTATGTGTTGCACGCCGAAGCGAACGCAATTCTAAAGGTTGCCGGAAGCACTCAATCCTGCAAAGGAGCCACTCTTTACATCACCATGTCACCCTGCAAGGAATGCAGTAAATTGATCCACCAGTCGGGCATTACCCGCCTGGTCTATAATATAGATTACAAGGATAACTCCGGACTTAATTTCCTGGAAAAAGCAGGAGTTGAAATAGAACAAATAACTGAATTGGACGGTTGAAGAATACCAGCAAAAAATATCTGCCACTACTTTTAGGATTCGCCTGTGCTCTTGGGGTGCTGCTAGGTGCTGCTCTGGATTTCACCAGTTACACTTCGGGTTCATTTCTTAAACCTAATAAGAAAAAGGAAAAACTTGCCCGCCTAATCGACTACATCGAATATGAATACGTAGACGAAGTAGATATGGACAGTATTGTTGACGTAACAGTGAATGAGATCCTTACCGACCTCGATCCTCATTCTGTATATATCCCTCAGGAGGAATATGTTCGCCTGAGTGCAAGCATGAAGGGTGACTTCGTGGGAATTGGAGTAAGCTTCAGGAACATCAATGATACTATTGCCGTTATTCAAACCATGGAAGGCGGACCAAGTGAGAAGGTAGGAATCAAAGGAGGTGACAGGATCCTTTACGCTAATGGAGAACCGCTTTTTGATTCCAACATCAATGAAGATTCCATTACCAGCAAATTAAAAGGCGAAGAAAATACTAGGGTTGTTCTCAAGGTTTACCGAAAAGGCGCACCCGACCTACTAGAATTTGATGTAAAACGTGGAAAAGTTGCCTTAAAAAGTGTAGACGCTGCTTACATGCTCACAGATGAGTTAGGTTACATAAAGATCAATCGCTTTGCGGAATCAACCTACAAAGAATTTAAGGAAGGATTGCTTAAACTGAAAAAAGAAGGAGCCACTCAGATCGTTCTTGATTTGCGGAATAACCCGGGAGGTTACTTAGCCGAAGCTACAAAAATCGTGGATGAATTCCTTCCGGAAGATAAGCTTGTACTTCTTACCAAGAATAAAAAAGGTGCTGTTGAAAAGACCTTTGCTACCAAAGAAGGAAACTTCGAAAAGGGGGATCTCTATGTGCTCATCAATGAAAATTCGGCTTCGGCAAGTGAAGTCATTGCAGGTGCATTACAGGATAACGATAAAGGTACAATAGTTGGACGCAGATCCTATGGAAAAGGGCTGGTACAAAGAGAAATGGCACTGGGAGACGGAAGTGCAGTGAGATTGACCATAGCCAGGTATTATACCCCGACAGGAAGATCCATTCAAAGACCATACGACCACGGCAGTGAAGAATATCATAATGATTATCTCAACCGCTACAAGAATGGAGAGCTTATTAGCGCAGACAGTATTCACGTAGAGGATTCTCTTCGTTATGTCACTCCGGGCGGCAAGGTGGTCTATGGTGGCGGAGGAATAATACCAGATGTTTTCATCCCTAAGGATACGAATTTTGAAAAGCAGAGTCTCAACCTAATGCTCCGAAATGGCTATATGGACGGCTTTGTCTTCGAGGTTCTTGAAAAGGACAGGAAATATTACAACTCATTAAGCTATGAAGATTTTCTACAGCGGGAAATAATCACAGATGCTACTGTAAACGATTTCAGGGACTTTATGAGGCGTGAGAATTTCGACATGCGCTTCAATAACTACAGGGCCACTCTAAAACTTTATCTCAAAGCTGCAATGGCCAATCAATTGTTCGGCAGCACTGCCTTTGAACAGATCCTTAACGAGGAAGATCCGGCTATAGCCAAGATCATCGAACTTTCGGCTAACCGAAACTTTAAAAAATAGAATTATTTCAGTTTATCGTGCACTTTGGTATGTTCTCCCTCATTCCAGAGGGTGAGAATATCTGTAGCTACTGCGGCACCGCTCCCGCAGGCAATCGCATACTGGCTCCTGTGACCGGCCAAAGTACCTGCCACGTACAGCCCCGGACTTACAAGATGATCCCTATTTTCCAGCTGAATTCTCTCCTTTGAAGGCTTTGACTTTTTATGAGGAACTATGAACTCCCCGAGACCTTTGATCGCAAAAGGTTTTGCATAACCGGTAGATATGACTACAACTTCAGAAGTATAGGAGTTTTTATTGGTAAGCACTTCAAAACCACCTTTCAAAAATGCTATTTTCAGCACCTTTTCTTTTTCAATAGTTTCGACTTCAGGATAAAGCTCTTTAAGCTGCTGCATCCCGGAATTAAGGATTTCCTTTCCGGGTGTGCCGGCAGGGATTCCCAGGGCATTATTTAGCAAAGCACTTGAGAGGTGTGAAGCACGTTGATGGGCAATGATGCCTACTTTTTTATTGGCACAAAAAGGTTTCGAAAGTGCAGAACCCAAAACAAGTGCACAGGAAAGACCCGCTGCACCACCACCAATAACGAGGGCATTAAAATCCACTATTCCCGGGACTTTTCAGAAATAGCCCTGGACATAAGTAGGATGATCATAAGCACCACCACAATACTGGAAGCCAGGATACCGATCAATGCCGTTTTACTGTCTCCAGAAAATGTGTTCTCCAGATCAAGAAAAGTTGAATTATAGATTATAAGACCTACAGCAAGTGCGATCAAAAAATAGATGAGGGCTTTCATACGAACAGACTCTTAATATTTGTAGCAAAAAGTTTAACGGCTATTGCCAGGAGAATGACCCCAAAGATCTTACGGATCACATTTATTCCCTGCTTCCCGAGGAATTTTTCAATTTTCCCGGAGGACTTCAGGACGATATAAACAAAAATAGTATTTATAATGATGGCGGCAATAATATTAACAGTTGCGTATTCAGCTCTTAAGGAAAGAATTGAAGTCATGGTTCCTGCACCGGCAATAAGCGGAAAAGCTAATGGTACTACCGCAGAAGTTTCGGGAGCTTCATCTCTGTAAAGTGTAATACCGAGGATCATTTCCAAAGCAAGAAAAAAGAGGATAAAAGAACCGGCCACCGCAAATGAATTCACGTCGATACCAATAAGATTAAGGATCTCTTTTCCCACAAAAAGAAATGCTATCATGAGCAAACCGGCTACAATAGTAGCCTTTTCGCTCTGGATATGTCCGGCTTTCTTCCGAAGGTCGATAATAATAGGAATGCTGCCAATGATATCGATGACCGCAAAGAGGATCATACTGGCCGTAGCTATTTCCCTAAAGTTAAGCTGCATCTTGAAAAAAATTAGCCCGCAAAAGTACTTTTTAAGTGCCGAAGGGAACCGGAAATTAGGAAATTTTAACATAATACTTTAGTTCCCGGCAGTTAGATTAAGTGCCTGAAAAATTTATCTTTGCGGCATGTTTCAGCTGGGAAAAACCATAGTTTCTGAAGAGATCCTGAAAAAGGACTTTGTGTGTAATCTCTCTGCCTGCAAAGGGGCTTGCTGTATTGCAGGTGATGCCGGCGCACCTCTTGAGGAAAAGGAGACTCATCTTCTCGAGGACCTTTACCCTAAGATCAAGCCCTACCTTAGAAAGGAAGGGATCCAGGCGATTGAGGAGCAAGGAACCTCGATCATTGGAGCAGACGGAGAATATGAAACTCCTCTCATTGATGGTGCCGACTGCGCCTATGTAACTTTTGACAAGAAAGGAACTGCTCTCTGTGGAATTGAGGAAGCTTACAACCAGGGAGACATCCCCTGGAAAAAGCCTGTTTCCTGTCATCTTTATCCTGTTAGAACCCAGGATTATTCCGAATTTTCTGCAGTGAATTACCACCAGTGGTACATTTGTGATGACGCCTGCTCCCTTGGAAAGGAACTTCAGGTACCGGTCTATAAATTTGTAAAGGAAGCACTCATTCGTAAATTTGGTGAGGACTGGTATGCCGAGCTCGAGAAAGTAGCTTTGCAAATGGAAGAGAAATAGCTCCTTCTTTGATCATTTCAGGTCAAAAAATCCAAAGAATAACAAAATATTTTTTTTGCTCTCCTTATCTTTAAGGAAACTTGAGATCATGGGGAACAGAAGAAACTTTATTAAAAGGTCCGGACTGGTTTTGGCTGCAACAGCCCTTCCCTTTCCTGGTCTTTTGTTTTCACAGGAAAAGAAAAAATTGGGAGTGGCCCTCGTGGGACTGGGAAGCTACAGCACCTATCAACTTGCTCCTGCCCTTCAGGAAACCGAGTATTGCGAGCTTCGTGGCATTGTCACCGGGAGTCCTGAAAAGATTCCCCGATGGCAGGAAAAATATGGTATTCCCGATTCCAATGTTTACAATTATGAGAACATGCACGAGATCGCAAATAATGATGATATTGATGTGATCTATATCGTGCTGCCCAATTCCATGCATGCCAAATATTCGATCATAGCTGCAGATGCAGGAAAACATGTGTGGTGTGAAAAACCCATGGCCATGAATGCTGAAGAATGCCGGCAAATGATCTCAGCCTGTGAAAAGAATAAGGTAAAATTAGCAATAGGATACAGGCTTCAGCATGAAAAGAATAACCGGCTAATGATGAAATGGGCAGAGACAACTCCGTACGGCCCTATCCAAAATTTAAATGCTGCAGCCGGATTCTATAGTAATAATCCGGGCTGGCGTGCAGTAAAAGAAATGGGCGGCGGCGCCATGTACGACATGGGTGTCTATCCTTTGAATACTTCCCGCTACAGCACCGGCAGGGAACCCATAGCAGTTTCGGCCAAAAGTTATACTACCAGGGATCAGCTTTTTAGAGAGGTCGATGAAACGATGGATTTCACTCTTGAATTCCCCGATGGGATCACAGCCAAATGCCGCACCAGTTTTGGCGAGGGCATGAACAATCTGGAGGTTACCTGTCGCAACGGCTCATATTACCTGCAGCCTTTTCAATCCTACAGCGGGGTAAAAGGAGGAACAAGTGACGGAAAAGTCCTCGAACCCTTTGGAAAGAATCAGCAGGCGGTGCAAATGGATGACGATGCTCTTGCAATTCTTAACAGCAAACCAATGATGGTTCCCGGCGAAGAAGGTTTAAAAGATATTATCGTACTGGAAAAGATCTATGAATCGGCTGCTTTGGGAGGAAAAAAACTGGAGATACAGAGCTCCTAAAAATGTCATTTTTGGCACCTCTTTTTTCTAATTGATTAAAAGATCTCCGGCTTGTTCTTAAATCCCGTTAACAAAGACTAAATCCCTGTTTTATAATTAAGTAATCAGAGGATTTAACAAAACTTCAGCAACAATCTTTTCCGGTCATGTTAAAAACTTTGTTGAAAAGCTTTCTGCTGCTCAAGAGTAAAATCTGCTATATTTTCCAATATTTGTTACAACCAATAATTACAAACCAACCAAACTAGATATATCATGGCTCAGTTAGAACCCATTTTACAGGAGAACAAGGACAGGTTCGTGATCTTCCCCATTAAACATCACGACATCTGGGACTGGTACAAAAAAATGGAAGCGAGCTTTTGGACTGCAGAAGAAATCGATCTGCACCAGGACCTCACTGACTGGAACCAAAAATTAAGTGCAGATGAAAGATATTTCATCAAGCACATCCTTGCCTTTTTTGCCGCATCTGATGGGATCGTAAATGAAAATTTGGCCGAGAACTTCGTGAATGAAGTTCAGTATTCTGAAGCTAAATTCTTCTACGGATTCCAGATCATGATGGAGAACATCCATTCTGAAACCTACTCCCTGCTCATCGACACCTACGTCAAGGATGAGAAGGAAAAAAATCAGCTTTTTAAAGCTATTGAAGTATTCCCCGCTATCCAAAAGAAAGCGCAGTGGGCCCTTAAATGGATAGAATCTGATTCTTTTGCTGAAAGGCTTATCGCTTTTGCAGCTGTGGAAGGGATCTTCTTTTCGGGCGCCTTCTGTTCCATTTTCTGGCTGAAGAAACGCGGATTAATGCCCGGACTTACTTTCTCCAATGAATTGATCTCAAGAGATGAAGGCGTGCACTGCGACTTCGCCGTTCACCTGCACAATAACCACCTGGTGAACAAGGTGCCAAAAGAGCGAATTAGAGAGATCATTGTTGACGCTCTAAACATCGAAAGAGAGTTCATTACAGAGTCCCTTCCGGTGAGTCTCATCGGGATGAATTCAAAACTGATGACCCAATATCTTGAATTTGTTGCCGACAGACTATTGGTAGAATTGGAGTGTGAGAAGGAATACGGCACTGCGAATCCATTCGATTTTATGGATATGATCAACCTGCAGGGGAAGACCAATTTCTTTGAAAAAAGAGTTGGGGAATACCAAAAAGCAGGAGTGATGAACAAAGACAAAGACGCCGATAAGATAAGCTTCGACGCCGACTTCTAAAGAACCACATTGAGCCGCAGTCCCACTCGGACCACTGCGGCTTATTATTTATAAAATATCACACATTTCTGAAGAGGTTATCGAACCTCCGGATTTCTTATTACCTAATCTAAAGCTCAAGTTATGTTCGTAGAAAAAAGAGACGGCCGCAGAGAACCCATAATG
>CAYLZB010000113.1:0-7521 GCA_964388165.1 uncultured Flavobacteriaceae bacterium
CAAACAGGCCTTTAACCAAAAGTTAACAAAAGAAAGTCAGTATTTACGCGCTCTTGAGGAGGTTTTCATGCAGCTGGCGCACGTCCCGTTGGGTCTGGGAAAGCTCTTTATTTTCTATAACGAAATCAGCCAGTTCTGCTTTCTTGTCGTCACTCCATTGATTGTTCATTCTGGCTTCAATTTCTTCCAGAGTTGAACTATCCCTCTTTTGAAGTCTTTCAATTCTTCGCTCAAGCGGAGCTGTGATAAGCAGGTTATGATCACATTTTTTATAGCCTCCTTTTTCGAATAGAATGGCTGCTTCATAGATCACATAGGGAGCATGTTGTTCCTGTTTCCAAAGTTCAAAATGTTTTGCTACGGCAGGATGGATGATGGCATTCAACTGCTCAAGCTTCTCCTTGTCACCAAATACCCTTGATGCGATATATTTCCTATTCGGAATGCTATCATTGTAGGCTTCTTTGCCAAAAATGTCTATTATAGAAGCTCTTATCTCTTCATCGTTTTCCATGAGCTTCTTTGCCTCAAGGTCGGCGATGTATACCGGGACCCCCAACTCCCGGAAAAATCCGGCGACTGTGGTTTTCCCACTACCAATTCCACCTGTGAGACCTACTACCTTCATTTCTTGATGATAAACTGGATCTTCTTTTCATTGAGCCGGATATTGGAAGTGAAATCGGGTTTCTTGATCACTTCCGGGATCAGGAAATCCTGCTCTCCCCTTACATTGGCAAAATTGGCCACCACTCTAAAATCTGAAGCCGTTACCTTATTGAAGTCTTTCAGGTTCACCTGAAAGAACAGCATGGTCTCCTTAGGAAAAATGACCACGTTAAGATCCTGGGGCACGTTGATGAGCTCAATTGGGACCTGTACTTTCCCTTCAGTAAATTTCTCCACATTAACCGAATATTTCACTTTGTTGCGATAGAAGCTGAGATTTGGGAGATTAGTGGTATCCAGGTAAACAAAGCCGCTTTGATCGGTCTTTACCTTTGTAAGCTTTAACGGGAAGGTCCTTAGCTGAGAAAGCGTATCGAGAATATTATCGGGACCACTGACTCTAATTGAATCGGGTTCAATAGCCAAGGCATCAACAGCCGAATAACCAACGGCATACTCTATTTCAATTTCTGATTTCACGGGTAGTTTTTTCTCCTTCTTTTGCTCAAAGGCAAGAACCAGAGCATCCCTTACAAATTTGCTATCGTCAAAATCTATCTCCAGCTGCGACTGAATATCAGAGCGATTCTCATCAATAACATAGACCAGAGAACCATCCTCCACATAAGCCCTGGAAAGATCAATAGTGAGAGAAGGCGGAAAAAGAGAGAACCAGGCGATCCTGAAACCGTTCTCCTGCATCCTAAGCTGAATTTTTCGGGGATTACTCTCCAGCAGCAACTTATCCGGTGGAACATTGACATACCTTACGGGAATCTCAAGCACCTCATTATACTGCTTGGAAAACTGAACAAAGATCCAGATCACCACCGCAAAAAAGAGAAAGAACAGGAATGAATTAAAATCGGTTTTTCTAAACCGGGTCCTGGTGACAGATTTAAATCTTTTAAGCATGTTTGAAGAATAGCTTGGGGAACCTTTCCTCGGGGTCCTTGTTCAACACCCTAAGATAGCAGGTTGACTTGCAGTAACCAAACCCGTAACCCAAAAACTGAATTAATGCAGCCGCAACAGATAGCACCGCGATCTTAAGATCCTTATTGAGATAAAGGGAATGCAGAAACAACACAAGGAAGTAAGCTACGTACAGCCAAAGCAGCCAATTCCATCCAAAAATGGCAAAAATGACAGCTGTTATTAACCCGAGACTAAAAAGTGTGGGAAACCAGTAAGTGATCTTAGCCGATTCCGGGTGCCACTTATTAAGGATTGGCCTCACCATCCCGAATTTCTTCACCTGTAGATAGAATTTATTCCAGTCTATCCGTCTTTTGTGATAGACAAAAGCTTCAGGAAATAAGCGGGTCGAAAAATGCCCTTTTTGGAGCCTTAGTGCAAGATCGGGATCTTCACCGGGATGTATTCGTCCAAAGCCACCACTGGCTTCAAAGGCTTCTTTGGAAAGGCCCATATTAAAACTACGGGGCTGGAATTTTCCCAGCATTTTCTTCCCTCCTCTAATTCCGCCGGTGGTAAGAAAAGAGGTCATGGCATAGTTGATTGCCTTCTGCAGATCGCTAAAACCTTCATGAGCAGCATCTGGCCCGCCGAAACAATGTGTGAAATCCTTCAGGAGCTCCTCCTCTACTTCAGCCAGATACTGTGGCGGCAAAATGACGTCTGAGTCAAGGATCAAAAAGTAATTTCCGGCTGCTTTTCTCATTCCGAAGTTGCGGGAATCACCGGGGCCGGAATTCGGTTTTTTGAAGTAGCTGATCTTCAGATGCCCTTCATACTCCTTCACAACTTCTTCCGAAGAAATCGTGGAACCATCTTCAACTATCACCACCTCAAAAGGTTTGTCATAGTTGAGATGCAACATACTTTCAAGCAGCTCCTTTATTTCGGCAGGACGGTTGTAAACAGGAATGACAAATGAGAAAGAGAGCTCCATAGCACAAATGTATTAAAGAATGTGGGACGAGCCCCAAAAAATAAGAGGCCTCAAAAATGTCATTTTTGAGACCTCTCATCTATCGATATTTGAATTAGCTTACTCTTCTTTGCCCTTTATAAAAGCTTCCATAACCTGCTGGCTTACTCCCATATTGGAGAATCCACCGTCGTTATAGAGGTTTTGAAGGGTCACTCTTTTTGTAAGATCAGAGAACAGGGTGACGATGTAATTCGCACAATCCATTCCTGTGGCATTTCCAAGCGGTGACATTTCATCTGCATAAGCGATGAAGCCGTCAAAACCTTTCACACCTGTACCTGCTGTGGTAGGTGTTGGCGACTGGGAAATGGTATTTACTCTTACTTTTTTCTCTTTTCCGAAGAAATATCCGAAACTACGGGCAATTGACTCCAGGTATGCCTTATTATCGGCCATATCGTTATAATCCGGAAAAACTTTCTGGGCTGCGATGTAAGAAAGCGCCATAATGCTCCCCCACTCGTTCATGGCATCCTTTTTATAAAGGCTCTGCATGGTCTTGTGAAAAGATACAGCCGATACATCCCAACCTTTGGTAGTGTAATCATAATTCATATCTGTATAATGATTGCCCTTACGCACATTGACAGACATTCCTATGGAATGAAGTACGAAATCCAGTTTTCCACCAAGGATCTCCATAGCCTTTTCTACCAGGTTATCAAGATCTTCAACACTGGTCGCATCTGCAGGAATGATCTCTGCATTGGTCTTTTCAGCAAGTTCTTTGATATTCCCCATTCTCATGGCGATAGGTGCATTGGTTAGGACAAATTGCCCTCCCTCTTCATGCACTCTCAAAGCTGTTTTCCAGGCGATAGAATTCTCATCAAGGGCTCCGAAGATGATCCCTTTTTTTCCTTTTAGTAGATTATATGACATGGTTTGGTTTTATAGTGTTGTTAAGCGGGTAAATATAAGAAACATCTTTTAATTCAGAAGCGCTTTGGCGTGTGCCACTGCAGATTCACTAATGTTTTTGCCGCCCAGCATCATTGCCAGCTCCTCGACCCTGTCTTCGCCCTTCAATTCCTTAATATTAGTGATCGTGCTGTGAGCCGCATCTTCTTTAAAGATCTTGAAGTGCCTGTCCCCTTTTCCGGCGATCTGCGGAAGGTGGGTAATTGCAATGACCTGCATGTTTTTTCCCATTTTCTGAAGGATAACCGCCATTTTTTGGGCAATGTCCCCGGAAACCCCGGTATCTATCTCATCAAAAATTATTGTGGGCAATTGGCTGTAAGTAGCCAGGATGCTTTTGACGGCGAGCATTATTCTTGAAAGTTCCCCGCCCGACGCTGCTTTTTTGATGTCGTTGTAACTACCTCCCTTGTTGGCAGCCAGCAACCAGCCTAGTTTGTCCTGCCCGTTAGCATAGAATTCCTTCTGTTGCTCGAGTTCGATCTTTAAGGTTGCATTCGGCATTCCAAGGTCGTCAAGAATAGTCTCAACCTCCTGAATAAATTTCGGAATAATACCTTTTCGGGATCTATGAATTTCTGAAGCTATTTTATGCAGCTCCTCTTTCTTCTCAAAAATGGCTTTTTCTGAACGCGCTATTTCTTCATCGGCATTTTCTGAAACGGCGACTTTCTTCGCCAGCTCCTCCTGGATCTCCTTTAGTTCCTCTACAGTTGCAACTGCATGTTTCTTCTGAAGGTTATATAAAACCTGAAGCTTTGTATTCACCTGCTCAAGTTCCGCCGGATTCGCTTCCACTTTCTCCAAAGCCGATTCAAGTTCTGTTGCAATATCGTCCAGCTCGATATTTACACTCTGCAGACGCTCGAATAACTGATGGTAATGGCCGGAAATATTGGCAATCTTCTGAAGGTTATTCTTTGCCTCTCTCAAGGAAGCCGCTGCCCCTATTTCCTCCTGCTGAATATTGTTTATAGCACCTCCCAGTTGTTCGGTAAGCTGCTCTACATTACTTAGCTCCTCATATCGCTCTTCCAGCTCTTCCTGCATCCCCGGCTCCAGCTTTGCCTGCTGCAATTCGGTTAACAAGAACAAATTATAATCGTACTCTTTCGTCGCCTGTGCCTGCTCCTCCTTTAATTGCTGTAGCTGCTTTTGTAGCTTTTTAAGCTGCTGAAGTTCCTTCTGATATTCCTTAAGTTTCAATTCATTCCCGGCCAAAGAATCGATCACCAGGAATTGATATTCATTATCTCCAAGGCTAAGGGTTTCATGCTGACTGTGAATATCCAGCAGCCTCTCTCCCAGCACCTGCAGGGAAGAAAGATTCGCCGGAGTATCATTTATAAATGCACGACTTTTTCCGGAAGGCAAAATTTCCCTTCTTATAATTGTCTGCGGCTCGTAATCAAGATCCTCTTCAGCAAAAATATTTTTGAGGTCATAGGAAGAAATGCTGAAGCTGCCTTCAATGACACATTTCTTTTCGGCATCTCTTATTGCACTAAAATCGGCACGCTTTCCTAAAAGCAGCGAAAGAGCACCCAGCATAATGGATTTTCCCGCTCCGGTTTCCCCGGTGATTATTGTAAAACCCTGTTGAAGATCCATCTGGATATCTTCAATTAAGGCGTAATTCTTTATAGATAGGCTTGTAAGCAAGAGGTTTGAATTTGAGTTTAAAGATAAGGGAAATTACAATTGGCCTAAAGCAATTAACAAGGAGCAAATTTAAAAGAATAGGAATTGAAGCACCAAATTTCAAGCACCAATTTCCTATAGTATTGAAAGCTCAAAATTCAAGGTTCTAAATTCAATTAGGGTTAATTGCTCCGCAAGATGTTTCCCGCAAATGACGGAGATTTGCGTAGATTTTTAAACCTCACAAGCATGTCTCCAGACTCTTGATTCCTGTCTCTTTCACAAGTGACCACCGATCACTGAAAACTTAAGCTTAGTAACGAATATCTCCCCATTTTTCAGAAAAAGTCGGAGCCATGGTATTGAGCGCGTCAACCACCTCCCGAATATTTACTGAAGGTCCGCCGCTAAAGATCTGCGCCACCTCATCGGCTTTGGCGTCAAAAAATGTTCTTAACAACAGTGAATTTGGCCTGCGGCTATTCATTCGCTGCAGGTCAATAATTGAAGAAGCGATGGCTTCTTTTCCCTCTTCAGGAGACATATGCATTACATCCAGACCCTGGCGGTGATAGGTATAAAGGGCGTTGCGGTATCCGGAGTAAGAATTTGACAATAGATCTGCATTGAGTTGATACCGGGAACGATTCCCGTCTGTTCCCTTCCAACCGCTGTAGGCACTCTGCTGTGCAGTTCCCACGATCTGGTTTGCAGTTTGATAATATGAAGTTCCTCCCTGTTCACTGAAGGTATCTGCATCCAGTCCAAGAATGGTGTAAACATAGTAACTAATGACCGAAACAAGGTTAGAATTGAACTGGTTAGGACTGAATTCTAATGGTTGATATTCGGTATATTCAAAAGCCAGCTGTTCATCATTAAAATTAAGAACGGGACTTACCATAGTAGATCCAAACACAGGTCTCGAGGATTGGACCTGGATCGTACCTGTGAAGGTGTTCCCATCATAACCGGTAATATTGATGAACATACTGCAATTAATACGCTCCTGCGGAAGGAAATCCCTGTTGGTCCAACGTTTTTGATTTACAAATTCGGTAAGGGAATTTTGAAGTGTCTTAAATACCGAAGCATTTGCCTGCCCGGTTTGTTCCGCATTTACAACTACCTGACAATTTAGTTCCTGGGCACCAGCAGTCACGCTGAGGCTAAGCATCATTAATAGTAAGAAAAATTTACGCATTGCTTAAAAGGATTACTTCATTCAGGATATCTGCTGCTACTTCTTTCTTGGACTTAAGTTCAAAATTCTTTCGGGACCCATCCCTGAACAGGATCTTAATTTTATTGGTTTCAGATTTAAATCCTGCACCCTTATCATTTAAAGAGTTGAGAACAATAAAATCCAGATTCTTTCTTTTCAATTTTCCGGTTGCATTCTCCTCTTCATTTTCAGTTTCTAAAGCAAATCCCACAAGAAGCTGATCTTTCTTTGCCTCTCCCAGGGCAGCTAAAATATCGGGATTTTTCACCAGCTCCAGATTCATTGTTTCTTCCGTCTTTTTGATCTTTTGATCTGCAGAGGTCTTTGGCCGGTAATCACTTACTGCAGCCGAGGCAATTGCAACATCAACTTCCGGAAATGCTTTGATAGCGGCTTCAAACATATCCATGGCACTCTGCACTCTCACCAGCTTAATCCCTTCCCGCGGACTTTCCAAATGTGTAGGTCCGGAGATCAGGATCACTTCTGCTCCCGCATCATGTGCAGCGGCAGCCAGCTCGAACCCCATTTTTCCGCTCGAGTGATTTCCTATAAAACGTACGGGATCAATTGCTTCGTATGTAGGCCCCGCCGTAATTAGTACTTTTTTATGGTAAAGCGGAAGATCCTTTACCAGGTGGTCTTCAATAAAAGCTACAATATCTTCGGGTTCTGCCATTCTGCCTTCTCCTGTCAAACCGCTGGCCAGCTCGCCGGAAGTTGCCGGGATCATCACATTTCCAAAGGAAGTAAGTTTGCTGAAATTCTCTTTGGTGGAAGGATGCTTATACATATCCAGATCCATTGCCGGAGCAAAATAAACCGGACACTTAGCCGAGAGATAGGTCGCCATCAGGAAATTATCGCTATGACCACCTGCCATTTTTGAAAGGGTATTGGCCGTAGCAGGGGCAATGAGCATGAGGTCTGCCCATAAACCTAATTCCACATGATTATTCCATTGATTGGCATGATCCTCTTCCTGTGTAAAAGAAGAAACCACCTCATTCCTGGAAAGGGTGGATAAGGTAAGAGGGGTAACGAATTCTTTGGCCGCAGGGGTCATTATGACCTTAACCTGAGCCCCGGCTTTGATAAAGAGCCGGAC
>CAYLZB010000114.1:0-7495 GCA_964388165.1 uncultured Flavobacteriaceae bacterium
ATCGAATGTAATGTTTCCGAATTCTGTGCTGCTCATAAATTCTGTTTTACTGGTTGTACTTTTTTATTCTTCTTTTTCATAGTTATTTTTCCGCCGCACTTACTCGGCGTTGTCTAAAAAATCCTTGAACTTTTCAAACCATTTTTCAAATATTGTTCTGCGTGGCTGACTTACGGTAGTAGGCTCCACGCGATCTTCTTCCTCCTCTTGTGGAACTGCCGTGGGAGTAGCTCCTTCCGCCACTTCCTCCTGTTCGGGCTCGTCTTCCCTGTGCGGATGTTTGCTATTGATCTCTAAACTGTTCAAAACAAGTCCAACTGCAGTTGCATATACAGGGCTGGTTGTCTCCGTATCACTATCACCGGCTAAATGCTCATTGGGATATCCTATTCTGGTATCCATTCCCGTGATGTATTCTACGAGCTGTTTTATATGTTTAAGCTGTGCTCCACCACCGGTTAAGACGATCCCTGCGATAAGCTTCTTCTTTTGTTCCTCGTGCCCGTAGTTCTTGATCTCCAGGTAAACCTGCTCAATGATCTCCACCACTCTTGCATGGATGATCTTGGAAAGGTTCTTCAGTGTGATTTCTTTTGGTTCCCTACCTCGAAGACCGGGAATGGAAACGATCTCGTTATCCTTATTCTCTCCCGGCCAAGCCGATCCAAACTTCACTTTTAGGAGCTCAGCCTGTTTTTCAATGATCGAACAGCCTTCTTTGATATCCTCGGTAATTACACCACCACCAAAAGGAATAACAGCCGTATGTCTAATGATTCCGTCTTTAAAAATGGCAAGGTCTGTTGTTCCTCCTCCTATGTCGACTAGGGCAACTCCTGCCTCTTTTTCTTCCTGGCTAAGCACCGCATTTGCCGATGCAAGCGGTTCCAAAGTTACCGCCGATAGTTCAAGCCCGGCACTCTTAACACATCTTCCAACATTTCGTATGGAAGAAACCTGGCCAACTACCACGTGAAAGTTTGCTTCCAAACGACCACCGTACATACCTATAGGTTCCTTGATCTCTGCCTGCCCGTCTACCTTGAACTCCTGCGGTAAAACATGGATGATCTCTTCCCCGGGCAACATAACAAGTTTGTGAACTTGATTGCACAGAGTTTCAATATCTGTAGCGTCAATTACCTCATCGGGATTGGGACGCGTGATGTAATCACTGTGCTGTAAACTGCGAATGTGCTGGCCGGCAATGCCCACCACCACATCTTTGATCTTCATTCCGCTATCTGCTTCTGCCTCCTGTATCGCCTGCTGAATGGACTGGATGGTCTGGGTGATATTATTCACCACGCCGCGGTGAACCCCAAGGCTCTTGGCCTTACCTATTCCAATGATCTCCATTTTGCCGTAATCGTTCTTACGGCCAATCATGGCTACGATCTTAGTAGTACCAATATCTAATCCTACTGCGATGTCGTTTTGTTCCATACTTTACTTTTTAGTGCATACAACCTGGTCACCAAATTGTAGATCCACTTTTTGATATGCGTCAAGCTTTTTATCCTTTAGTGCCTTCTGATAAAAAGCTTTAAAATTTTTAAATTTTAATTCAATGTCCTTCACCTCGCCAAAAACCAACACAAAATCCAACTTCCTGAGGTGAATCTCATACTTCCCGTTGGACTGGCGGTTTATTCCCGTCACATGTCGCGTTAAAAAGTCATCGTTACTGATGAAATCCATAAGCGGATGCACTTCCTGCAGCTGTTTTTCATTCACGCCGGTCACCAACGGCACCCTGGCGGAATGATATTCTGACAACGGCATCTTAAGACCCTGTCTGTCAAGATAAAAAGGCGCCCCGGCTATCACTCTTGCCAGGGGTTTTCTTTGAGTGATCTCGGCCCCCATTTTTCCGTCTACAGTGAGAAAAACTTCAGCATTTTCAACCATTTCATGAGATTCCAGCAGGGTCTCCACCCTACTCAAATCTAAAGTTTCTTTGCCTATGCTCTTAACCCTTACCTCATTTTGTATTAACAATTTATTAACCGCTTCTTCAGTGAGATACAGATTTTCGCTATTGGTAAAATGCAGATTTACTTCGGAAAGAACCCGCGCGTGATTGCGCTTTTCGGCGAATGCAAATAAAAAGAACACTACGCCAATGAGCAAGAATGTTTTTATGTAATTCCAGTTAATTTTCACGGCTGAGTTCTTTACGTATTTTCTCTACTTCTTCCCCAATATCACCGGCTCCCATAAGCACCACTACCTCAGCATTTTTAGTCTTAATTGCTTCGGAAAGTTTCTCCTTTTGAACCAGCTCTTTTTTGTCATTTTTGACGAGTTTCAGCAGCCATTCTGAAGTAATTCCTTCAATTGGCTTCTCCCGCGCCGGGTAAATATCCAGCAGCAGCAGCTCATCGAAGAGACCAAGGCTTTCCGCAAAGCCTTCAGCAAAATCTCTTGTACGGCTGAAGAGGTGCGGCTGAAATACCGCCAGAACCTTCTTCCCCGGATGCATTTCCCTAACGGCCTGATGTATTGCCGCGATCTCTGCCGGGTGATGTGCATAATCGTCGATCAGCACAAGATCATTTCTTTTAATTCGGTAGGAAAACCTGCGCTCCACGCCCTTAAAAGAAGCTATAGCATTGGCAAGAAGCCCGGGGGGGGCACCGAACTCCATTGCCATTGCCAAAGCTGTGACTGCATTCTGTAAATTGTGTTTTCCAGGAAGGCTTAGTTCAAAGCCTTTATATGTTTTTTCTTTTGTTCTTAGATCGAAGTGATAACTGCCATTTTTGACAACTATGTTGACCGCCGAAACATCAGCGTCATCTTCCACCCCAACCGATGTTCCCAACAGCGGCAAACCGTTGGCGAAAAACAGCTTTCCATCTTCGGGCACCAGGGCTGCAAAGGCCTTGAAGGATTCCTTGATCTGTGAATCTTCCCCGTAGATGTCCAAATGATCGGCATCCATAGAAGTTATGGCTGCAAGATTAGGAGAAAGTTTGAGGAAAGACCGGTCAAATTCATCAGCTTCCACCACCATAGCTTCATCCCCATCCAGAATGAGATTTGAATGGTAATTTTCTGAAATACCTCCCAAAAATGCAGTTATTTGATAGCCTGTTTCCTTTAGCAAATGGGCCAGCATGGTACTGGTAGTGGTTTTTCCATGGGTTCCTGCAACAGCAAGCGTAAAATGTCCTTTTGTCAAATTACCCAGTACGGCGGCACGCTTCTCCATGGTATAGCTATCGGCTGTAAAATGGAGGTACTGCGAATGTTCCTGCGGGATCGCAGGTGTATAAACGATGAGCGATTCTCTATCTTCTAAAATGGCTTTTGGAAGATCCTCCACTTTTTCTGAAGTGATGACTTCAATACCTTCTTTTTGTAATTCTCTGGTGAGTGGCGTATGGGTGCGGTCATAACCGGCAACATACTTCCCGGCAGCATTGAAATACCGGGCCAGGGCACTCATCCCGATCCCGCCGATGCCTATGAAATAAATGTTTTGTATGTTATCGTAGTGCCCCATCTACGGCCAGGTTTTTAATAATTTTTCAACTTCATTCACAATATTTGCCGTTGCATTCGGCTTCTCCAGCTTCTTTATATTTTTTCCTAAACTGCTCATCTTTTCTTCCGACTCCACCAGCGGAAAAAATATCGACCTGAAGCCCTGCTCCAGGTGACTTTCCGACAGGATCACTGCCGCATCTTTCTCCGCTAATGCCATTGCATTCTTTGTCTGATGGTCTTCGGCCACATTAGGCGACGGAATAAACACCACCGGCTTTCCAACTATGCACAATTCTGAAACTGTTCCTGCACCGGCGCGGGAGATTATTATATCTGCCGCAGCATAAGCAAGATCCATTCTCGTCAAAAATGCGAAAGTCTGGATGTTTTTCTTTTCGGCGTATTTGCTGTACTCTTCAAAGTAAAGCGTTCCGGTTTGCCAAAGTACCTGCAGGTTGTGCTTACCAAACTCCTTCAGGTTATCCTCGATCAATTGGTTTATCTTGCGGGCTCCAAGGCTTCCGCCGAGAACCAAAACGGTCTTTTTCGCAGGATCAATTCCGAAGAAATTTTGAGCCTCTTCCCGTTTCTTATCTACAGTTAAAAGATCCTGTCGCACAGGATTTCCCGTAAGGACGATCTTTTCTTCAGGAAAGAACCTGCCCATATCGGGATAGGCGGTGCAGATGGTATTGGCGCCTTTAGCCAGTAATTTATTGGTGATCCCGGGATAGGAATTTTGCTCCTGTATCAAAGTAGGAATGTTCTCCCTGTTTGCCATTTGCAGTAGTGGACCACTGGCAAAACCACCGGTCCCAATCACCACATCTGGCTGAAATTTTTTGATGATATCACGTGCTTTCCACAGGCTCTTCACGAGCTTAACCGGAAAAAGCAGGTTTTTGGCTGTCATACGACGTTGAAATCCGCTTATCCAGAGACCCTCGATCTTGTAGCCTGCCTCAGGCACTTTTTGCATTTCCATTTTATCCTCTGCACCCACGAACAAAATTTCACAGGAAGGATATCGAAGCTTTAACTCATTGGCAATAGAAATTGCAGGGAAAATATGTCCTCCCGTACCGCCACCAGATATAATTACTTTTAACTGATCTTTCATATTGCCTCACTTAAAATTTCCAGCGGATTATCTTCCTCCGCGTCGTTTTGTTTTTCCATTTGTTGCAGCTCTTCCTCACGCTTTACACTAACACTTAGCACCATCCCCAGCGCCAGGCAGGTCATCCAAATGGAAGATCCCCCGCTACTTATAAGCGGCAAGGTTTGTCCCGTTACCGGAAACAGCTCTACTGCCACCGCCATATTGACCAGCGCCTGAAATATTATTGGAAGGCCTACCCCTATCGCAAGTAATTTTCCAAACACCGAATTGGCTTTTGTAGCCACAATAATTATTCTAAAAAAGAGCATGAGGTAAGCCAGCATCACTCCAATCCCTCCAATAAGCCCCATTTCCTCCACAATGATGGCATAAATAAAATCTGAAGAAGACTGTGGCAGGAAATTCCTCTGTACACTTTTTCCAATACCCTGGCCTGTCACTCCGCCACTGGCGATCGCGATCTTGGCTTTTTCTATTTGATAATCGGCTTCTGTAACTTCATCATTGGTAAAGTTCTCTACCCGGCTTATCCAGGTATCCACCCTGTTGGGGAACAGCCCGGGGAAAGCTTTGGCCGTCAACATAAAGATGCCCAGCATTACAATGCCAACCCCAATGATTGCCAGCAAATATTTCCAGGGATAGCCACCAATGAAGGTTACCAGCAGGACCATTAAAAAAAGGATTGCGGTAGTCGAAAAGTTGGCGGGCAGGATAAGCCCCATAACTATAGCCACCGGCAACCACAGGGGAACAATGGTTTGTTTAAAAGTGTATTCTTTATCCTTCACCTTTGCCATGTACTTGGCCACATAGGTTAGCAGAACAACCGAAGCCAATGTCGATGGCTGGAAAGTCTTGTTCAGGATGGGAATATTGATCCACCTGCTTGCATTGGCACCGTCTATCACTACCCCCTGGGAAACTGTAAACAGCAGTAACAGGATCAACAACGGCAATGTGATGATAGAAAGGCCAACGAAATAGTGATAGGGCACTTTGTGTACAAAGAACATGATCACAAAGCCCAGGAAAAGGTGTATAAAGTGATTTACAAGATAAGGAAGGGTGCTGCCATCTCCATAGAGATAAGCGAGGTTACTGCTGGCGCTGTACACCGGCAGGAACGAAAAGATCGCCAGCAATGCTGCCGAAGCCCATATCGTTTTATCACCCTTAATTCTTGAAAAAAATCCTGTCATTTATTCCCTTTTTTGACACCTGTATTTTTAAAGATTCCTCACGGCCTCCTTGAATTGACGACCTCTGTCTTCATAATTTTGGAAAAGGTCAAAACTTGCACATGCGGGTGAAAGAAGTACGGCATCTCCTCTCTCTGCAATTTTGTACGCCTGCTGTACAGCTTCTTCCATTGAGCGTGTTTCGAAAATAAGGTCCACACAATTTCCAAATGCATTCAAGATCGGCTCATTATTTACCCCAAGACAAATAATGGCTTTCACCTTTTCATTGACTAACGGCAAAAGCTCTGAATACTCATTTCCTTTATCTACACCGCCCACGATCCAAATAGTTTCAGCTTCCATGCTTTCAAGTGCATAATAGGTAGCATTGACATTGGTTGCCTTGGAATCGTTGATGTATTGTACATTATTTATTTTAAGCACCTTTTCAAGGCGGTGTTCCACCCCTTGAAAACTCTCCATGCTCTGTCTAATAGTTTCTTTCCTAATGCGTAATAATTGAGCAACAGTAGCTGCGGCCATCGCATTCTTGGCGTTATGTTTTCCTTCTAAGGTTAAATTGGATGTTGGCATGGTTAATTCTGAATTATCTGTACGAATAATAAGTTGTTCATCTTTTATAAAAGCTCCTCTCTCAAACTCCTCCCGGAGTGAAAAAGGCATTTTTTGGGACTGTATTGGATTTTCTTTAAGCCACTTGGCTATCACAGGATCATCGGCATCATAAATGAAATAATCTTGTTCTGTCTGGTTCTTTACGATCCTGAACTTACTGGCTATGTATTGATTAAAGTCATGCCTGTAACGGTCCAGGTGATCTGGGGTTATGTTGGTTAATACTGCAATATGTGGCCTAAACTCTTCTATCCCGTCCAACTGGAAACTGCTTAGCTCCAATACGTAATGGTCTGCATTGGTCTCTGCCACCTGTTTTGCAAAGCTCTGCCCTACATTACCGGCCATCCCCACATTCAATCCGCCGTCCTTGAGCAGATGGTGTGTGAACATGGTAGTAGTTGTTTTGCCGTTACTTCCGGTAATTCCCACGAGCACCGCATTGGTAAAGCCATAGGCGAATTCGATCTCAGAGATCACCGGGATCCCTTTACCTCTTAGCCGGCTGACGAGGGGGGCATCGTCAGGTATCCCCGGACTTTTCATTACCAGGTCGGCTTTGAAGATCTTTTCTTCGGAATGTTGTTCTTCTTCCCAATCAATTCCGTGGGCGTTGAGCTGAGCTTTAAAATGATCCTTGATCTTTCCTTTATCTGAAACAAATGTGCGGAAGCCTTCCTTCTTTCCAAGGATCGCAGTACCCACACCGCTCTCTCCTCCGCCAAGGATGACGAGGAAATTGCGCTCTTTATTTTTTGTTTCTGTTGACATTATCGAATCTTCAAGGTTACTACGGTTACGATCGCAAGGAAGATCCCAATGATCCAGAACCTTACTACGATCTTGCTCTCATGAAATCCTGCCTTTTGAAAATGGTGATGCAAAGGTGACATAAGGAAGATCCTCCTGCCTTCACCGTATTTTCTCCTGGTATACTTGAACCATCCCACCTGCATCACTACAGAAAGATTTTCTATCAGAAAAACTCCGCACAGGATAGGGATCAATAATTCTTTTCTTGTCGCCAATGCAAGTACTGCGATGATCCCTCCAATAG
>CAYLZB010000115.1:0-7490 GCA_964388165.1 uncultured Flavobacteriaceae bacterium
CAGCCTTGGATGCCGGAACGTTAGTGGCATCACCTATTACAAAAACATCTTTATAATCTTTAGACTGTAGCGTATTGGGGTCTGTAGGTACAAAATTGAGATCATCCCCCATACCCGATCTTTCAATTACCTCATCTCCCATGTTGGTGGGAACAGTGACCAAAAGATCAAAAGGGATCTCTCTTTCCGCATAATCAATGATCTTGTTATTTTCATTATCCACCCTTTCAATGGCAAAATCGATCTCCAGGTTGATATTCTTTTCCTTAAGTAGATAGCTAAGGGACTGAGAGCATTTTTCTTTGGTAAAGGCTCCCGAGAGTGGCGTGACATAAGTGAGTTTCACTTTATCACGCATAGCTTTTTTCTCAAAGAAAGAATCGGCCAGAAAAGCGAATTCGAGAGGTGCCACAGGACATTTAATGGGCATTTCGGTCAAATGCACCACCATATGGCCTCCTTCCCATGTTCTCAATTTGTTCCGAAGGGCCAATGCCCCTTCATAAGTGTAGAAATCAAAAACGGTTTTATGCCAGTTTTCTCCCTTCATGCCCTCAACTTCTTCCGGGGCGATCTTTGACCCGGTAGCGATAATGAGAATATCATAGTCCAAGGTCTCATTCTCCAGTTTTACCTTTTTTTCTTCAGGAAAAATGCGGTCAATCTTTTTCTGTATGTAATTCACTCCTTTAGGAATAAATTTCTTCCCATTCTTCTTTACCTGATCTTCAGTGTAAATGTCAAAAGGCAAAAACAAGAATCCCGGTTGATAGTAATGTGTTTTATATTGATCTACAATGGATATGTTCCACTCGGATTTCTTCAATTTTGGCCTTAAATGATTGGCCATCATGGTACCTGCGGTACCGGCTCCAAGGATTACTAAGTTTTTCATGACGTATTATTTAACCACAATGTAAATTTAAGACCCGCAACTCTTTTATTGTGTAACTTCTGTTACACACGTAATCTTTTTATATATTTCAGATTTGGTCATAAAAAAACCGGATCACTAAGATCCGGTTCCTAAAATGTCATTTTTAATATACCTTATTTAACGGCACGATAATCAAATTCCTGTCCACCTACAGAAATTCCTGCCATAACTCCGGCTTTCGGCATAATGGCAACTCCCGCACCGTTTTCAAAAGTAATGGCTCCGCCTTTTCCTTCATCCCAGATCACGGCAGAGGCACTACCACCAAATTCGAAATCACCTTCTTTAAACTTATTGAGTGCTTCCTGTGTTTCAAATACGATGAGTTCTCTAAAAGCTTTCCCTCCAAACTGGAATCCTATATCTATTTGTCTTAGCTCGGCATATCCGGCAACTTGTCCATTTTCATAAACAATACCGTTACCTGCTGCCCCGCCCAGGATCCAGGCTCCTTTTCCGACATTTGGAAAAATAGCATATCCAGCTGCATTATTAAGTATGGTTTCCAGTTGAGGATTGGCTCTCATAAAAGCCATCTTAGCATCCATTGCATCAGATTTTATTACTTCACGCTTTTGCATATCCATGATCCTATCCTGATCTTGAGCATGTAAGGTAGCTGAACTAATAAGTAACATCAAGACAATGAGTCCGCTGTACAAGTTGTAAGAAATTCGTTTCATAACAGTCTATTTTTTATGGTTTATCTTAATTTACTCATTAAGAGCCGAAAAAATGTTAATCGCACGTTATTTCACGAAATGTTAAGGTTTTGCCCGAAATTTTTACATTCATTTCCTTTTTTCGGGGATAAAACGATCCAGCTCCTGTTGCCCCAGTGGGGTGGTCACCATACCCTATAGTAGTCATTGTAACACTACCAGTTCCTTATCCTGCACCGCCACCAAATCTCCCTGCGCAAACACACCATCACTTGGAAGAATTGATACAATGCTGAAATAGAAGAGAATCTTTCCGAAGTTCATACGCAAAGCTTAGTTGCAAATTCCTGTAAAGCGAAAAAAAACCTGCAGATCATATGATCAACAGGTTTTTAAAAAATTTACGTGAAGAGGTAGTGTTACCAGCTTCCCTATAACAGTAAAAGTTAATCTAACTTTCTAAAGTTCCCTTCGGCGTCAAATTCAACTTCGGTACCGTTTGCTAGTTCTACTTCATGTTCTTTGTCGCTTTTCTCCCAGCCTATCACTTTTGCATCGGGATGATTCTTAGTTAAATAGGATGCAATACTGGAAGGCAAAGCGTTCATAGGAATGGCTTCATTATTTGCAGTGTCAATTTCTATAATATTGCCATTTTCGTCAAAGTCTAGTTCCATTCCATTAGCAAGCGTAACTTCAAATTTGTCATCTTCCCATATTTGCCAGTTACTATTCTCCTCTACCTTTTCCACAGAAACTGAAGAAAAGTGCTGTTTGATGAAATCCTGTGCAGTACCCGGTAAATTATTGGTATTTACCTGTGCAAACATTCCAACTGAGAATAGCGCGCAAAACGCTGATACAATTACTTTTTTCATAACTTGTTTTTTTAATTTGTGGCGAAGTAAGCTCCCAAATCTGGAAAAACTTAGGAATCAACTTTTAATGAATCCTAAATCTTTCCCAAATTCACTCCTACATTTGGACCTATGAAGATCCTGATCATAGAAGACGAGAAAGATATGAGGCAGAATATGCAGGCTACCCTTGAAAAGGAAGATTTCCTGGTGGAGCCTGTGGCAACCTATAAAGAAGCCATATCAAAGATTGGAGTTTACGATTATGATTGCATCCTCCTGGATATTGGCCTTCCCGACGGAAATGGTCTTGAAATCCTGAAAACTCTTAAAAATAAAGGCTATTCCGATTCTGTGATCATAGTTTCAGCTAAGGATTCCCTTGATGACAAAGTTCATGGCCTGGAGCTGGGGGCCGATGATTATCTTCCCAAGCCATTTCACATGGCCGAACTAAATGCCCGGGTCAAAGCGGTACTTCGGCGGCGAAAGTTAGACGGAAACAATTTGCTGGAGATCGCCAATGTGACCATAGATATCGACAGCCACCAGGTGCAGGTAGATGGCCAGGCGCTCGAACTCAACCGGAAGGAATTTGATGTGTTATTCTATCTCTGTACCAATCAAAACCGGTTGGTAAGCAAATCGGCACTGGCAGAACATGTTTGGGGCGATTATATCGACCAGACAGATAACTTCGATTTTATCTATTCCCAGATCAAGAATTTACGAAAAAAGCTTTCAGATAAAAACGCAGGCATCGAGATCAAGGCAGTTTATGGAATAGGTTATAAGCTCCTGGTCCCATGAAGCTCCTCAATTATACCACAACCTACTTTGCCGTTATCCTCGTCTTTTTGCTGGCGCTCTGGGCGCTGATCTTCTACTTCGAGATCCTGGATGAGATCTATGACAGTATGGATGATGGACTGGACAACCAGAAAATGTTGGTGATAAGAAAGGCAAGGCAGGATCCTTCAATTCTTAAAAAAACTGTTTTTGAAGACGGCAATTATGTATTTACTCCAACCACACCAAAATTTAGTGAAGGATTTACCGATGTTTACCGGGACACCTTAATGTTCATGGAAAACGAATCGGAATTTGAACCGGTACGTCTCCTGGAAAGTGTTTTCAAGCATGACGGCTCGTATTATAAAATAAAGGTAATCACCTCTATGGTTGAGGAAGATGACCTACGGAAGGAGCTTTTCTTCTCCCTCCTGTGGCTCTACCTTGGTTTAATTCTCACAATTGTATTACTGAACAGCTTTTTTCAGCAAAAGGCGTGGAAGCCATTTTATAAGCTCCTTCGCAGGCTCGAGAAGTTCAGTATAGAAAAAGATGAGAAGATCGAATTTGAAAAAACCAAAATTGAAGAATTCAAGTTACTCAATGAACGAATTGACCGGCTGCTGAAAAAATCGGTAGAAAGCTATAAGAGTCAGAAAGAATTCATTGAAAATGCCTCGCATGAATTGCAAACCCCACTCGCTATCAGCATTAATAAACTAGAATTAATGGCAGAAAATGCTGATCTCCCACCGGAGCAAATGGAAGAGCTGGGAACTGTACTTCAAAGCCTGGAAAGGCTCACCCGTCTCAACAGATCGCTGTTGCTACTTTCCCGCATTGAGAACAGGCAGTTTGCCGAAACAGAAACCATCGACTGGAATGAGCTCGTAAAACAGATCATCACAGAATTTGAAGATTTTACCGCGCATCAACAGGTGAAAATTGTATTATCTGAAGAAGATAAAATCGACCATTCCGGAAATAAAGACCTTGCTGGAATCCTTATTTCAAACCTGCTCAAAAATGCCATTTTTCACAGCCCTTCCGGAACTGCTGTAGAAATCATTATTTCTTCAGGAAGCATAGAATTTAAAAATCCCGGAACGGGACCTCTTGAAAAAAGCAGGATCTTCAGCAGGTTTAAAGGCACTGAAAAAGCTGATTCGAGCGGTCTGGGTCTGGCTATTTCAAAAGCTATAGTTGAAAAAATGGACCTGGAACTCAACTACACCTACACTGCTCAAAAACACGTCTTCACGATCACCTTTTAAAGTTCCCATTTTTTTCCAGTTTCCTTCTCCATATTAGCCGGAAAAGGATAAAAAGTGAATTTCAGAAACATCCTCTTAATGCTGGTGAGCCTCCTGTTGCTGTCCTGCGATAGTGATGACTATCCTTACGCAGAAGTACCTTCTGTAGTGCTCAATGAATTCTGGGCCCAATATCCCAATGCTAAAGATGCTGAATTCAAAAAATCTGAAGAGGATCACGAGGTTGAATTCGAGTTATTCGGAAAGGATCATTCGGCGGTTATTAGCGCTTCAGGAAATATCCTGAAGGAAAAGAAGGAAATAGAATGGAATGAGCTCCCACCTGCAGTTCAACAAACCCTTCAGAAAGAGTACGGAGAGAAGAAAATAGAAGACCCTGAATGGGTGAAACTGGGGCAGGAAATATTGTATCAGGTAGAGGTAAAACGGTTTTTCAGGGATGAAAGAGTAGTCCTGAATAGAGCCGGAAAACCTGACCCAGAACTGAATTACTGGAAATAAAAAAGTTATGAAAAAAATCATTTTAGGATTACTCGTTTTGATTGGAGGCCTAATCACGATTTATGCATGTAAGGGTAAAGCCTCGGAGCTGGAGAGTGATACTTCGAATTATGAGATCCTTCAAAAATGGAATTTACCGGCTGTACTTGACGAGGTTTCGGGAATAGCCTGGATTGGTGAGGATCGCATTGCCTGTGTGCAGGACGAAGATGGGATAATATTTATTTACAACCTCAAAACTTCCAGGATTGAAGATGAAATTAAGTTTGGAAGCGGCGGAGATTATGAAGGTATAGCCATTGTTGAAAGGGACGCTTACGTGCTGCGTAGCGACGGAATCATTATGGAAGTCTCGAACTTTCTGGAAGAAGATCCGCAGGTACAAAAATATGTTACAGATCTCAACCGTCTTTCCGGGATCAATATGGAAGGCTTATGTGCCGATCCTGCCAACAGCCGTTTCCTAATGGCCGTTAAGGAGCGAAAAGGTATCTCTGAACAAAGGGAGGTCTATGCCCTGGACATAAAACAGAAAACTTCAGGCAAGGAGTCTTTATTTACCGTGGATTTCTCAGATCCAATTTTTCAGAAGATAAAGGAGAAAGAAAAATTTTCACCGGGAGAAATCAATGTTCATCCCGGGACAGGTGAATACTTTATTCTTGACGGCACCAGGCCAAAACTCCTAATTACTGACCAGAAAGGAAATCCAATAGAACTTTTCATGTTGAATCCAAAGGATTTCGGCAATCCTGAAGGTCTCACCTTTAGTCCTCAAGGAGAGCTTTATATCTCAAATGAAGCGGAAAAGGTTCCTGCAAATATCCTAAGGGTTTCGCTTAACCGAAAAAAGCAGTGACGCAAAATAAACCTACAACACAAAGCATTATTATTTATGGAAAAACAAGCAATTGAAACAGCGTCTGTAAAGCAGAGCAAGCTCCCGCTTTACATTTCGGCTGCTATCATTATATCTCTTGTTCTCGCCTACTTCTTTATTCCCGGGGTGCAGGCATGGCTTACAGAGGCCTGGAATGTTCTTACAAGTGATGATAAGGCAAGGATTGGCAATTGGGTAGCAAATTTCGGCTGGTTTGGTCCTCTAGTTCTGGTTCTGGCCATGATCGCGCAAATGTTCCTCCTGGTGATTCCCACAATTCTTCTAATGGTTGTCTCTGTCCTTGCCTATGGACCAATTTGGGGAAGCTGTATTATATTTGCAGCAGTATTTGCAGCGTCTTCTGTAGGTTATTTCATTGGAAGGTATTTTGGCCCTGTCATAGTGGAGAAATTAATTGGCCATAAAAATGAAATGAAGATCGGGGACTTTATTGATGATTATGGATTTTGGGCAGTCATTGTTACCCGGATCAACCCTTTCCTATCCAATGATGCTATCAGTTTTGTAGCAGGTATTCTCAAGATGGGATACTGGAAATTTATTGGCGCTACCCTTGTAGGGATCGCTCCGCTAACGCTATTTATTGCTATTATTGGGAAAAGTACAGATGCCCTAAAGAACGGTTTGCTGTGGGGGTCATTAGTAAGCTTGGTTTTGTTCGGCCTTTACGTGTACTGGGACAAACGGAAAAGAAAGTCAAATTTACAATCTCAAAGTCAAGATTAATGGGAGTCAGAAATAGAAAAAAAATAGTTACTCTATTAATACTCTTCTTCGCAGGATCAAATCTCATTTATTCCCAACAGCCAAAATCCTGGTTCTATGAAAATGAAGTCGATCTCTCTGTACCTTTGGACAGTCTTTGGTCTATGGGCATAGGGGTAGGCAACCGCGGTATGCTGCAGGAGAGATTAGATGGTGAAAAGATCTCCGGTTATCAACATGAGCATATAGAGCTAAACCATTTCACAAACTATCGAACTAGTGCATCTACGGTGATTAGCCTCGGACTGCGATATCGATTCAGGGAAATTTTCGATTCTGCCAAAACAGATGAGTTCAGGATCATCGAACAGGTAGAACTTGAGCCTTTAAATTCCTCCTTCTCGCACAGGTTTCGTCTCGAACAGCGGTTCAGAGAAAATACGATACATCGCCTTAGGTACGACATAGCCTATTCTACTCCAATCAGTAAGAATTTCGCTTTCAGTGTAGGAACCGAAGCTTTGTATGCAGTTTCCAAGACTTTAAAACCTGAGGCAGAACAAAGATTTTCAATTGGTCTTGAAAATTCTTCTTTCCGGAACCTGGAATTGGCACTCGGCTTTGAATACAGGATGGAAAACTATGCACGCGAGCTGGCACATGAATTCTTCGTGATCACCGGGGTAGCATTGTCGCTTTAAAATTAAAGAACCCTGAAGATTTCAAATCTCCAGGGTTCTTCGCGTTTAACACTAAAAAAGTAGCCTCGCCAAGAATCGAACTTGGATCTAAAGTTTAGGAAACTTCTATTCTATCCATTGAACTACGAGGCCAAGGCCGCAAATTTAAAAACTTCCTCCC
>CAYLZB010000116.1:0-7460 GCA_964388165.1 uncultured Flavobacteriaceae bacterium
ATTCAGGATTGATCCAGGTGATGAGATCTGCATAATCCAACTCGTTGTTCTTCACGAATGGAATAGTGGTTTTTGTCGATTTCTCTTCCGCAGAAGTTGTTACAGGATTTTCGGCTGAAGAGATCAACTCCACCGCCTGATTTACTCCCGGTAACTGCGGATTTTCATTAATGGTGATATCGGGATGAAAGTAGATGGTAGCACCTACAATGATTCCCAGCCCTACCTGGCCCACCACCTTAAAAATACCTTTTAAGCCTTCCTTATCTTTTCTAAAGGTCTTGATATAATCATCCAAAAATCCAATGGCTCCCATCCAGAGGGTGGTTACGATCAAAAGGATCACGTAGATATTGTCAAGTTTAGCCACCAACAAAACCGGGATAAGGGTCGCAATGATAATGATCAACCCTCCCATAGTTGGGGTTCCCGCTTTCTGGGTTTGACCTTCCAAACCTAGATCTCTTACGCTCTCCCCTATCTGCTTCTTCTGAAGGAAATTGATGATCTTTTTTCCATAAATGGTCGAAATACCCAGCGAAAGTATGATAGCTACAGCCGATCTAAAGGAGATGTACTGGTATAGCCGCTCTCCCGGAAAGGTGTAGACATCTTCAAGATATTCGAACAGATGGTATAACATATGCTTTAGCTTCTTCTCCTGGAGAGATTATTTTTTTAGTTCCTTTAAAAATTCGTTCACGATCTTGAAATCATCAAAATCCTTTCTCACCCCATTGATCTCCTGGTAAGTCTCATGACCTTTACCGGCAATTAGGATGATATCGTTCTTATTTGCCAGCTGGCAGGCGGTTTTAATAGCCTGCAATCTGTTGGTGACCGACATTACTTTCTTAAAATTCTGGGGCTCCACGCCCGCTTCCACCTCTTCAATGATCTTATCGGGATCTTCTGTGCGGGGGTTGTCGCTTGTAAAAACGACTTTGGTACTTAGTGCCGAAGCAATATGTCCCATTTTTGGTCTTTTTGAGCGGTCACGATCTCCACCACAACCTACAACCGTGATCAATTCCTCATTTTTGGTCCTAATGCTGTTAATGGTTTCCAGTACATTCTGCAAAGCATCGGGAGTGTGCGCGTAATCCACTATTGCGGTGATCTTACCTTCCGAAATGTAATATTGGAACCTTCCACTCACTGCATTGAGTTCGCTTATGTACTTCAGGCTTTCCAGAGTTGTTAACCCAAGTAATTCTGAAGCAGCATATATAGCCAGCACATTGTATGCATTGAAATTTCCTATCAATTTGGTCCAGACTTCCTGGTCATTGATCTTCAGCAACATTCCGCCGAATCCATTCTCCAGGATCTGTGCCTTATAATCGGCTACAGATTTCAAAGCGTAGGTATATTTCTTTGCCTTTGTATTCTGAAGCATTACCCTTCCGTTCTTGTCATCTCCATTGGTAAGCGCAAAAGCTGAAGCAGGAAGCTGGTCAAAAAAGGCTTTTTTGACATCCCTGTATTCTGCAAAATCTTTGTGGTAATCGAGGTGTTCGTGGGAAAGATTGGTGAAGATCCCTCCGGCAAACCTCAATCCTGTGGTGCGGTGTTGTGCGATGCCATGGGAACTCACCTCCATAAAGCAGAATTCCACTCCGGCCTCATTCATTTTTTTGAGGTAGGAGTTGATGGTAAGAGAATCCGGGGTTGTATGTGTGGCCGGAAATTTATCATTACCCACCATCACCTGCACTGTTGACAACAAACCTACCTTGTAACCCGCTTTGGTAAAAAGCTGGTATAACAGAGAAGCTACCGTGGTCTTTCCATTGGTTCCTGTAACCCCAACAAGCTTCAGGTTCTCTGAAGGATTCTCGTAGAAATTATCGGCCATGAAAGCAAGGGCCTGCTGTGAATTCTTCACTTTTACATAGGTGATCCCATTAACGGTTTTCTCGGGCATTTCCTCACAAATAACCGCCAATGCTCCCTGCTCCACAGCTTTGTCAATGTAGGTATGACCATCTGTCTGGGTACCACGAACTGCAACAAAAACATCATTGAACCCTACTTTTCGCGAGTCAAAATGAATTTCATTTACAGCAATATTGGTATTCCCAACTACCGCTTCCAATGAAACCCTGTATAATATGTCTTTTAAATAGATCAACTCAATTTCAATTTTATAACAAGGTTATCAGCTATTTTAGTTCCGGGTTCAACCGATTGCTGACTCACCTCTCCGTTTCCGGATAACTCATACTTCACACCCAGGTTTTCTAACAGGGAAACAGCATCCATGGCGGGCATTCCCTTGAGATCGGGCACCACCTCCTGTTGATTTCTGGCTGCGGCAAAATATTTTTCGTAATTCTTTTCTATCACCGGATTTATCACCTCCAGAGTTTCAAACTCATCGAGCACCGGATTATCTGTGAAAATTTTCTGAGCGATCCTCTTAAATACAGGGCCACTAACATCTGCACCATAGTACCCAACCTTGTTATTGGGCTTGTGGATCACAACTATGCAGGAGTATTTTGGATTTTCCACCGGGAAAAAGCCAACAAATGAAGAGATGTACTGCGGATTTTGCGCCCAACCTTCTTTCCAGTATTCTGTCTGGGCAGTTCCTGTTTTTCCGGCCATGGAGAAGTTAGGTTCGTAAAGACTTTGCCCTGTCCCCCTTTCTACAACATGCTTGAGCATATCGGTCACCTTTGCAACAGTTTCCGGGCTGCAGATCTGCGGATCAATAACTTTTTTCTCAAACTTCTCTACCGTCCTGTCCCACTCTTTCACTTCTTTGATGAAGCGCGGCTTCACCATTTCACCTCCATTAGCGATCGCATTGTAAAAAGTGAGTGTTTGGAGGGGAGTGATCTGTATACTTCCGTAACCATAGGCCATCCAGGGGAGAGAAAGTCCGCTCCAGGTCTTATCACCGGGAGTAGGAATGTAAGGAGTTCCCTCTCCTTTAATTGCAAGTCCGAGACTTTCATCAAGATGCATAGCCTTTAGACCATCAACAAATTTTTGAGGTTGATCCTTATAATTTTCGTAGATAAGCTTTACGATCCCCACGTTTGAAGAAACTTCAAAAGCCTTACCGGCGGAGATCTTTCCATACCCACCATGTTTGGAATCCCTTACTCGACGGCGGTGAATGATCATTTGGCCGTTCTCTGTATCCACGACAGTACTGGTATCTATCACCTTGTCCTCCAAAGCGACCACCATAGCCATTAGTTTAAAAGTTGAACCGGGTTCATGGGATTCTCCAACCGCATAATTCAGTCTTTCGTAGTAGGTGCCTTTGGAGGTGCGGCCAAGATTAGAGATCGCTTTGATCTCCCCTGTTTCAGTTTCCATTACCACCACAGAACCATGATCGGCTTCGTATTTTTCAAGCTGCTTAAGCAAGGCATGATGAGCGATATCCTGGATCTTTACATCTATGGTAGAAATAAGGTCATAACCGTCTTTTGGCTCTACCTCGTTATTATCACTTATAGGTTTCCACTGGCCTTTGGCAATCCGTTGTTTTAATCGCTTTCCTTCTTTACCTCTCAGGTAAGGACCGAAGGCTCCTTCAAGACCAACGCGGGTGTAGTATCCACTGTCATCCTGCCGCTCATATCCTACTGTACGTTCGGCCATAGTTCCCAATGGATGCTCGCGAACCGTCCTTTGCTCGACAATAATGCCGCCGCGGTTAGAACCGAGTTTGA
The DNA here is from genome assembly GCA_964388165.1 of uncultured Flavobacteriaceae bacterium. Taxonomy (GTDB): domain Bacteria; phylum Bacteroidota; class Bacteroidia; order Flavobacteriales; family Flavobacteriaceae; genus Salinimicrobium. Next base: position 3,696 of record CAYLZB010000116.1, read on the forward strand.
ACATTGGGAAATTCTTGATCTTAATGTATTCGGAATAACCCAGGTTACGGGCAATGAGAAGATATCTGTGCTTGTTAGCTCTGGCGGAGCGGAGCTTCTGCGCCCAGCGCGAGGAAGATTCCCCGAACATCTTTGCCAGCTCTTCTGAAAGCGGACCTACATTCTCCTGAAAATTCTTATCTGAAACAGTTACAGCATCAAACCTGATGTCATATTTTGGTATCGAAGTAGCCAGCAAGTTCCCATTTACATCATACAGGTTTCCACGGTTGGCCGGAATGACGAAATTGCGGTAAGTGCGCTCCTCTGCCATCTCCCGGTAATTCTCTCCCTCCACGATCTGGATGTTGAGCAACTTCACCCCAACAGCAACAGCCAACAAGAACATGCAGCCTGCCACAACATAGATGCGGTACAATATGTGCTTTTCGGTGGTTGCCATTTGGCCTTACTCTTTTTCTTTAACTATGATCTTCGTTGGTGGCACATCTGAAGGTTTTATCCCCCTGTCTGCCATCCTTTTTGTAATGGTCGATTCCATTTTGAGCTTCATGAGGTTTGACCTCCCGTCAAGAAATTCTGTCCTTAACTCGAGCACCTCATCATTCAATCTTGCGATCTCATGAACCTTTTGCTCTGCGCTGTGAGAACTTCCTATCATGAAAATTGCCAGTACCGTACAAAAAAGTATGAAACGCCAGTTGTTAAAGGCGTCGTTGCTTATTAAAAATTTTCCCTTCAGGATATCGTAAAAGCTCTCTTTCATACTACTCTATTCTTTCAGCTATTCGCAACCTTGCACTACGGGCGCGGTTGTTCCTCTTTATTTCTTCAGGCGAAGGCACGATCATTTTTCCCACTTTTCGAAAGGGTACAGAAATATTTCCGTAGAAATCTTTTTCGGGCTCCCCTTCAAACATGCCACTTCTTATATATCTTTTTACCAAACGATCTTCCAAAGAGTGATAGGAAATAAGACTCAATCTTCCCCCGGGCTTTAACAGACCTTCGGTTTGAAGCAAAAACTCCTTCAGCACCTCGATCTCCTGGTTCACTTCAATTCTTATCGCCTGATAGACTTGTGCAAGCACTTTGTGCTCCCGCCCCATTGGCAGGAACGGCTGCAGCACCTCTTTAAGTTTTTCGCTGGTTGCGATCTCCCCCTCTTTTCGGGCAGAGACTATGGTGCGGGCGATCTTTGGCGCGTTTCGCAACTCACCATAATTGAAGAGTACAGCCCGTAACTGCTTCTCGTCATAATTATTTACCACTTCAAAGGCGCTAAGACTACTGCTTTGGTTCATCCTCATATCGAGTTTTGACTCAAAGCGGGTCGAGAAACCTCTTTCGGCTACATCAAATTGATGAGAGGAAACTCCAAAGTCTCCTAAAATACCATCTACTTTCTTTACTCCGTAGAACCTCAAAAAGCGCTTTATGAACCTGAAATTTTCATTGATAAGAGTAAATCTCTCGTCATCGATCTTATTTTCCAGAGCGTCTTTGTCCTGATCAAACGCGTATAGCTTTCCTTCCGGCCCAAGGCGATTGAGGATCTCACGGGAATGGCCGCCGCCACCAAAGGTCACATCCACATAAACGCCGGAAGGCTGAATATTCAGCCCGTCAACAGTTTCTTCCAGCAAGACCGGATTATGGTAGCTCATTGGTATCGTTGTTTTTGTTGCCCATTACACGTTCGGCGAGTTCAGCAAATTCTTCGGGAGGAGTATCGATCGCCTTTTCATACTCATCTTTATCCCAGATCTCAATGATGTCGATTGGAGAAGCTATAACCACCTCTTTGTTTATTCCGGCAATACGGATAAGGTCCTTCGGAATAAGAAGTCGGCCATTGGTGTCAACTTCCACAATTTTAACACCAGCTGTAAATTTTCTTATAAAGTCCATGTTCTCCTTTACAAAACGGTTGAGTTTTCCCACCTCCTGCATTACTTCATTCCATCTTACCATGGGATAGAGCTCCAAACAGTTCCCAAAGAGAGAACGTTTAAGAACAAAACCATCTTGTATGATTGGCACAAGTTGCTTTTTCATAGGCGCAGGGATCATCAATCGCCCCTTAGCGTCTACCTTGCATTCATATGTACCAATGAGATTTACCACTTCTATAGTTTACGATTCAAATATATTGAAATTTAAACCACATTTTACCACTTTTTACCACATTGTTGATAAATTTTCCACTTCACTTCCCACCAGCACCTGTTAAACCAACTACTTGAAGCAGATTCAGTTGTAAGAGGATTTTGTTAAAAAAAATTTTAAAATTGCAATCGTTTGAGCAGCAGAAATGTGAAATTTCCCCCTCCGAAAATTATGGCAGCTTCTGTAAAATCGATATACTTGTGGGGAAATCATTATATTTGCGAAGCTAACAGCAAAGGCATCAATGGAAAATAATCTACGGGAAGAAGGAAAATTCAGTTATGTGGAGGAAGGTGAAGGAACACCTATAATTATTCTGCACGGGTTAATGGGAGGACTAAGCAATTTTGAAGGCGTCCTGGATTTTTTCCCGAAGAACGGCTACAAAGTCATCTTGCTGAAATTGCCCTTATATGAGCTGTCTCTGCTAAAGACCAGTGTCGCAACTTTTGCGAAGTATTTGAAAGAATTTATCGATCATAAGAAATTCTCACAATCTATTCTCCTGGGGAACTCCCTGGGAGGGCACATTGCTCTACTTTGCACCAAGTTATACCCGGAATGCATAAAAGCCCTTGTGATCACCGGAAGTTCGGGCCTATACGAAAGTGCTATGGGTGAGAGCTATCCAAAAAGGGGAGATTACGACTACATTCGCAAAAAAGCCGAGAATGTTTTTTACGACCCAAAGGTAGCCACTAAGGAAATTGTGGATGACGTTTACGAAACTGTGAATGACCGTAATAAATTGATCAAGACTTTAGCCATTGCTAAAAGTGCTATTCGCCACAACATGTCAAAGGACCTTCCAAAAATGCAAACTCCAACCTGTATTATTTGGGGCCGCAATGACAATGTAACTCCTCCTGAAGTTGCCGAGGATTTTCACCGCCTGCTACCCGACTCCGATCTTTACTGGATCGAGAAATGCGGACATGCAGCAATGATGGAACATCCCGATGCTTTCAATGAGATCCTCTTTCGCTGGCTTACCGCCCGAAAGTATTAAAACCTTAGCATGAAGATCAAATCGGCCGAATTTGTTATCAGCAATTCCGATGTTGCGAAATGTCCGGATACAAAGCTGCCGGAGTACGCTTTCATTGGTCGCAGTAATGTTGGAAAATCCTCTCTAATAAATTCTCTTACGAACAGGAAGGATCTTGCAAAGACTTCGGGCCGCCCGGGAAAGACCCAGTTAATAAATCACTTTTTGATCAACCAAAGCTGGTATCTCGTAGATCTACCGGGCTATGGTTATGCCAGAGTATCAAAATCTGCTAAGAAGACGTTTCAAAAGTTCATCACCCAGTATTTTGAGAAGCGGGAACAAATGCTTTGCGCTTTTGTGCTCATTGACAGCCGCCACAAACCTCAGCCCATAGACATGGAATTCATGACCTGGCTGGGAGAACATCAGGTACCTTTTTGCATCATCTTTACCAAAGCAGACAAGATGAAACCCAAAGCCCTTGAAAGAAACATCAATGACTATCAGGCAGAGATGCTGCAAACCTGGACAGAGATGCCTCAATACTTCGTAACCTCCTCAGCTAGTGGAAAAGGTCGGGAAGAAGTTCTTGAATTTATTCAGGG
>CAYLZB010000117.1:0-7357 GCA_964388165.1 uncultured Flavobacteriaceae bacterium
TGGGTGGTCCTTCCGCTCCAGTGAGCATCAGATTTTTTAGATTCTTTTTCTATTAAAACTTCAACCGTTTTCCCAACGAACTGCTTTGTTCTATAGTGACTGTGCTGTTGTTGCAGGTTCACTATTTCTGTAAGCCTTCTTTTCTTAACCTCCTCGGGAACGTCATCTTCCATTTTTCTTGCAGCCATGGTTCCCGGTCTTTCGGAATAGGCGAACATAAATCCAAAATCATATTTTACGTACTCCATCAAAGAAAGGGTGTCCTGGTGATCCTCTTCGGTCTCTGTTGGGAAACCTGTGATCATGTCCTGGGAAATTGCACAGTCGGGCATTAGATTCCTAATGTTGTCGATCAACTCGAAATATTCTTCCCTGGTGTGGAGTCGGTTCATTTCTTTTAAGATCCTGTCGCTTCCGCTCTGTACTGGCAGGTGTATATATTTGCAAATATTCGGGTACTTCGCCATGGCCTCGATCACATCGAGCGTCATATCCTGCGGATTGGAAGTAGAGAACCTGATCCTCATTTTCGGGTGAGCTTCGGCCACCATACGAAGGAGTCCTGCAAAATTTGTTGCTGTAGCCTTCTGAATTTCAGAAGCATTTTTAAAATCTTTTTTAAGTCCGCCGCCATACCATAAGTAGCTGTCAACATTCTGTCCCAAAAGGGTGATTTCCTTGAAGCCTTTTGCTGCAAGGTCGTTCACTTCTTCCATGATGCTCTGTGGATCACGGCTGCGTTCCCGTCCTCGAGTAAATGGCACCACACAAAAAGTACACATGTTATCGCACCCACGGGTAATGGAAACAAAAGCCGAAACCCCGTTGCTCTGCAAACGCACAGGAGAAATGTCGCCATAAGTTTCATCTTTTGAGAGGATGACATTGACTGCGTTTCTTCCTTCCTCTACCTCGTTGATGAGGTTTGGCAGATCTTTATAAGCATCGGGCCCTACAACAAGGTCCACGATCTTTTCTTCTTCAAGGAACTTGGCTTTAAGACGTTCGGCCATACAGCCTAGCACGCCCACCTTCATTCCGGGATTTATCTTTTTTACCGCATTATATTTTTCAAGCCTTTTACGAACAGTTTGTTCTGCTTTGTCTCTAATTGAGCAGGTATTAATAAGGACAAGGTCTGCTTCCTCAAGGCTCTGGGTAGTGTCAAAGCCCTCTTTGGCAAGAATCGAAGCTACGATCTCACTGTCGCTAAAGTTCATCTGGCAGCCGTAGCTCTCGATCATAAGCTTTTTGCCGTTTCCGGCCTTAGGCTCCATTACCAGTGCATTCCCCTGCTGTTTTTCGTCAATAATCTTCTCCATAATTCGAAATGTACCCTTTGGTATTTGAACGTGCAAAGATACGTTTTTAGTTGAGATGTGACAAAGTGACAGGAATAAATAATAGGATTTTTAGAAGGTCTCAAAAAAGGCATTTTTGAAAATAAAAAAGCGATATTTAAAAATTCCTATACTTTTGCAAAACAAAAAAAGATACTATGGCAAAGAATTTAGTGATCGTAGAGTCCCCTGCTAAGGCAAAGACCATCGAAAAATTTCTGGGCAAAGATTACACCGTTGCTTCGAGTTTTGGTCATATTGCCGATCTACCCACAAAAGAACTGGGGGTGGATACCGAGGGTGATTTTACTCCTAAATATATAGTATCTAAAGACAAGCGGGATGTAGTTAAAAAACTCAAGTCTTTAGCCAAGAGTGCAGACATGGTTTGGCTGGCGAGTGATGAGGACCGGGAGGGAGAAGCTATAGCGTGGCACCTGGCCGAAGAGCTGGATCTCGACAAAAGTAAGACCAAGAGAATTGTCTTTCATGAGATCACCAAATCGGCTATTCTTAAAGCAATTGAGAATCCGCGTGGAATTAATTATAACCTGGTGAACGCCCAGCAGGCCCGCAGAGTTCTTGATAGATTAGTAGGGTATGAGCTTTCTCCTGTGTTGTGGAGAAAGGTGAAAGGCGGACTTTCAGCGGGAAGGGTACAGTCAGTTTCTGTGAGGTTAATTGTTGAGCGGGAGAGGGAAATTCAGAATTTCAAGCCTGAAGCTTCTTTTAGAATAGATGCTGAATTTACCACGGAAGAAGGAAAAATCTTTAAGGCAAAACTTCCGAAGAACTTTGACACAAAAGCTGAAGCCGAACAATTCCTTTCAGATAATCTGGATGCGAATTTCAAAGTGGCCGATCTTTCTACCAAACCGGCAAAGAAATCTCCGGCACCACCATTTACAACTTCAACGCTTCAGCAGGAAGCAGCAAGAAAATTATATTTTTCAGTAAGTAAGACCATGACGATGGCCCAGCGACTATATGAGGCGGGACATATTACTTATATGAGAACAGATAGCGTCAATCTTTCTGATGATGCAAGAAAAGGTGCCAAAAAAGAGATTTTGGAGGCCTATGGTGAAAAGTACAGTAAGACGCGACAATTTAAAGGCAAGAGTAAAGGAGCGCAGGAAGCTCACGAAGCCATACGGCCAACAAATTTTGCAGCACATAGCGTGAGGGCAGACCGCGATGAACAGCGGTTATATGAATTGATCTGGAAAAGAGCGATCGCTTCTCAAATGAGTGAGGCGCAACTGGAAAGGACCAATGTAAAGATCGAGGCAGATAAGCATGACAAGCAATTCACTGCTAACGGAGAAGTATTGAAATTCGACGGTTTTCTAAAAGTATATCTTGAAGGTCGTGATGATGAAGATGAGGAACTGCAGGAACAGGAAGGAATGTTGCCGGCACTGCGGGTGAATGAGAAACTGGAAAACAACTACATAACCGCAACAGAAAGGTTTACCAGGCCTCCATATCGTTATACTGAAGCTTCTTTGGTAAAGAAACTGGAAGAACTTGGGATTGGCCGACCTTCTACATACGCGCCAACTATTTCGACCATTCAAAACAGGAATTATATTGAAAAAGGTTCGGTTGAGGGTACAGAAAGAAAGTATGTTCAACTTACTCTGAGCGATCAAAAAATAAAAGAAAAGGAACTTACCGAAACGGTTGGCAGTGATAAAGGAAAACTGGTCCCGACCGATGTGGGAATGGTGGTGAATGATTTCCTGGTTAATCATTTTTCGACCATTCTTGATTATAATTTTACGGCTAAGGTAGAGCAGGATTTTGACGATATTGCCGAAGGAAATGAGGAGTGGACCAAGATGATGAAAGACTTTTACAGCGATTTTCATCCTCATGTAAAAGATGTCGCTGAAAACGCCGACAGAGAAGTGGGTGAGCGTATTCTCGGAACAGATCCTGATACCGGGAAACCTGTGAGCGTTAGGCTTGGAAAATTCGGTCCTATGGTTCAAATGGGTTCTGTGGAAGATGAAGAAAAACCGAAATTTGCCAGTCTCTCGCCAGATCAGAGCTTAGATTCTGTCACATTTGAGGAAGCGATGGAGCTGTTCAAGCTACCGAAAGAACTTGGAGAATACGAAGGAGAAAAAGTGGAGGTGAACAACGGGCGCTTTGGTCCCTACGTTCGCTACGGGAAAAAATTTGTTTCCCTTGACAAAGGTGAAGATCCTATTGAGGTGACCATGGAGAGGGCGCTGGAGCTTATCAAGGAAAAAGAAAAAGCAGATGCTCCTATTTATGAATATAAAGGACTTCCGGTGCAAAAAGGAGTTGGTCGTTTTGGACCTTTCCTGAAGTGGAATGATATGTTCATCAATGTCAATAAGAAGTATGACTTCGATGATCTTTCCGCAGAAGATATTGAAGAGCTTATCGAAGATAAGATCAAGAAAGAGCGGGAAAAGATCATCCATAATTGGGAAGATGAAGGGATAAGAGTTGAAAAGGCGAGATGGGGCCGGTCGAACATCATAAAAGGCAAGACCAAGGTTGAATTGCCAAAAACTGTGGATGCTGCAAAACTTACTCTGGAAGAGGTAAAGGATATTCTGGACAAAAAAGGTCCAAAGAAAAAAGCTGCCAAGAAAACTACCGGAACTAAAAAGGCTGCTGCCAAGAAAACAACCAGGAAGAAAACTGCCCCGAAAAAGAAATAACCTATGGAACTGGATTTTTTCACGCCGGTGAAGGAAGACCTCTTGGTTACTGCCTCAGGCAAACTAGGATCTTCTTTGAAAATTCATCTTGAGAATAAAGCCTTTCCCGATCTGGAAGGGGTGAAAATTGCTTTTTTCGGAGTCCTGGAGGACAGGCTGAATGAAGAGAGGAATGGAGAACCATTTGATTTTGATGGTATACGCAGAGAGTTTTACAACCTTTATCCCGGGAACTGGCATCTTCAAATGGCCGATCTTGGTGATATCCAAAGAGGAGAAACTGTTGAGGATACTTTTTATGCGGTACAGTCGGCAGTAAACTCATGCCTCAAAAAGGGCATTATTCCGGTGCTTTTGGGTGGGAGTGAAGATCTGGTCTACGCGCAATATCGGGCTTATGACGGGGTTGAACAGATGGTGAATCTGGTTAACATTGATTCGCGCTTCGACCTTGGGGATGCCGATAAGCCAATAAGTAATCGCTCTTATGTTGGTAGGATCGTCGTCACAAAACCTTATAATCTTTTTAACTATTCCAATCTTGGGTATCAAACCTATTTCAATTCTCAGGATGAAATTGAGCTTATGGACAGGCTGTTCTTTGATGCCTACAGGCTGGGAGAGGTTACGGGAGATATTACCGTGGTAGAGCCGGTGATGAGAGACGCCAACCTGGTGGGGCTCGACCTGGGAGCAGTGAGTGGAGGTGCAATGGGTAATTACAGGCTCAGTTCCCCGAACGGTTTTGATGGGAGAGAAGTTTGCGCTTTGGCCCGCTATGCAGGCATAAGTGATAAGGTCTCATCTTTTGGGATCTATGAATATTCTTCTGAATTTAACTTCCCGGCATCAAACATGCTGGTAGCTCAAATTCTCTGGTATTTTACTGAAGGAGTAAATTTTAGAAAGAATGAAAATACTATTTCTGCTAAAAAAGAGTTTATAAGATATCAGGTTCCAATTGAAGAGGAGATACTGGTCTTTTATAAAAGTCCGGTAAGCGGTCGATGGTGGATAGAAATTCCGTTTATTTCACCTGCGAATAATAAACTAAAAAGACACACGTTATTACCTTGCACGCAAGGAGATTATCTTGATGCCTGTAATCAAGTCATCCCCGAAAGGTGGTATAAAACGAAAAGGAAAAACGAAATTTAATGATATAAACATCTGTAGCTCCCTGCATTTTGCCTAAATAAATTGTTTATTAGAAAATAAATAAATAGGTTTACTGCCTTGAAGCTATTATGTCCTAACTTTGAGAGATATTATGAGGAAACTTTTTTCGCTTATTGCTGTAATTTCTGTTTTGGCCTCTTGTGGCCGCGGTGATCAAGGGCAATTGGTAGGTGCGCAGGGGAAAAAATGGCATCCCGAAAAGCCTTTGGGAATGACATTGATCCCGGGTGGGGCATTCATCATGGGTAAAAGTGATGATGATATTGCCGGGTTGAACAATGCGCCTCCAAAAACGGTTACTGTTCGTTCTTTTTACATGGACGAGACCGAGATAACCAATGCGGAGTACCGTCAATTTGTGAACTGGGTGAAAGATTCAGTTACACGAATGAAGCTTGCGATCTTTGCCGAAGAAATTGGTGAAACTCCGGGGACAGGAGGGATCGGCGAATTTGCTTTTGCCGATACCGACGAGGCCGACATGACTCCTTACGAGAAGTATATGTACGACAACTACTATAGCCTTGGAGGTTATGAAGGAAGGAAGATCAACAAAAATGTAGATATCATTTGGGATACCCGTGATTATCCCGATGAGTATTATGCAGAGGTAATGGATACCCTGTATATCCCTATTGAAGAAGCATACAACGGTCAACGTTCCTTTGACGTGAATCACCTTAAGTTCCGTTACACCTGGATGGATGTAAGTTCGGCTGCAAGGGATGAGCCGGGAAAACGTGCCGATTATATTGAAACTGAGGAGATAAAGATCTACCCTGATACTACTGTCTGGATCAAGGATTTTAATTATAGTTACAATGAGCCAATGCATAATGACTACTTCTGGCATGACGCATATGGTGATTACCCTGTAGTGGGAGTTTCCTGGAAACAGGCCCGTGCGTTTGCACAATGGCGTACGCTCTACCACAATGCCTATAGAAAAGAAAGAGGTAAACACAATGTGAATTCGTATCGCCTGCCTACAGAGGCAGAGTGGGAGTACGCAGCCCGTGGAGGACTGGAATCTGCCAGCTATCCCTGGGGTGGACCTTATACCAAAAATGACAGAGGTTGCTTTATGGCAAACTTTAAGCCGCTTCGCGGGGATTATGCGGCCGATCAGGCTTTATATACCGTTGAAGCACAATCTTACGAGCCTAACGATTATGGCTTGTACAATATGGCAGGAAATGTTGCCGAATGGGTATTCTCCTCCTACGATCCCGCTTCATATGAATATTCATCTTCTATGAACCCATCTGTCAATGATGAAGCAAACATGAAAAAAGTTGTGCGTGGTGGTTCCTGGAAAGATGTCGCATATTTCCTTCAGGTAAGTTCCCGAGATTATGAATACGCAGATTCTGCCCGAAGCTATATTGGCTTTAGAACTGTGCAGGATTATTTGGGTACCGATCTTACTCTGAACCAGACAAGATAAAAAATCCCTATTTTCACACAATAACCTATTAAAAAAGAGAACTAAATTTTTATTTATTATGGCACAATCAAAGTCAAGTAAGAAGTTAATGAACATGGTGTACGGTTTGGGTGCATCTGTGGTTATCCTTGGAGCACTATTTAAGATCATGCACTGGCCTTTTGGTAACCTTATGCTTATCATAGGGTTAATTGTAGAAGCAATTGTATTTGCTGTTTCTGCATTTGAACCGGTAGACGATGAAGTAGACTGGTCTCTGGTTTACCCCGAACTTGCCGGTGGCCAGCCCACTGCTCGTAACAGTCAGGCGCTGGTAAGCGATCAGGAAACCGAAGGAATGCTGTCGCGTAAACTTGACGATATTCTTCGTGAGGCTAAGATCGATGCAAGTCTAATGAGCAGCCTTGGAGAAAGCATTAGAAATTTTGAAGGTGCCGCAAAACATATTACCCCTACTGTAGATGCTATGGCTTCTCAAAAGAAATATAGCGAAGAGATGAGCCTTGCAGCAAACCAACTTGAGTCTTTGAACAGCATCTATAAAGTTCAGGTGGAGTCTGCTTCACGCCAGGCTGAAGTGAATGACGCAGTAGCCGATAATGCACACAGGTTGAATGAGCAAATGGAATCTTTAGCTTCCAACCTTTCTTCTTTGAACAGTGTTTATGGAGGAATGCTGTCTGCGATGC
>CAYLZB010000118.1:0-7307 GCA_964388165.1 uncultured Flavobacteriaceae bacterium
CATTTGTCCAAAAGAATTTTATGCCAGATGGGATTGTTATAATACCCACCTATAATGAAAAAGAGAATATTGAGCGGATCATAAGAAATGTATTTTCTCTCCAGCGCAATTTTCATGTTTTGGTGGTAGATGATAACTCTCCCGATAAGACTGCCGGGATCGTAAAGTCCCTGCAACCTGTCTATGAAGGTCAATTGTTTTTAATTGAGCGGGAAGGAAAATCGGGTCTGGGAACAGCCTATATTAAGGGTTTTGAGTGGGTCCTGGAAAGGGATTATAAGTACATCTTTCAAATGGATGCCGATTTTTCCCATAATCCCAATGATCTTATTCGCTTGTACAATGCCTGTAAGCGTGGAGGAGCTCATGTTGCAATCGGTTCCCGGTACAAAACAGGAGTAAATGTGGTGAATTGGCCCATGAGCAGAGTGCTCTTATCCTGGATGGCATCAAAGTATGTGAGGTTTATTACAGCAATGCCTGTGGAGGATACCACTGCAGGATTTGTATGTTATAACAGAGAGGTCCTGGAGAGGATCCATTTGGATAAAATTAAATTTGTTGGATATGCTTTTCAAATTGAAATGAAATTCAAGGCCTATCTGGCAAAATTCCAAATTGTTGAAGTGCCGGTAATTTTTACCGACAGAACAAGGGGGACCTCTAAAATGAGTGGCTCTATCATATGGGAAGCCGTTTTTGGGGTTATAAAAATGAAGGTGAACAGCCTGTTTAATAAGATGACGATATAATGAAGAAGGTACTAATAAAGAATGCAAAGATTGTTAATGAGGGTACTATCCTTGAAGGAGATGTTTTTATTGAAGATGGCCTGATTTCTGAAATTGCACCCAGTATAAGTGCTAAATCGGCGAATCTTACCATCGTGGACGCAGAGGGGAATTACCTCTTTCCGGGTATAATCGATGATCAGGTGCACTTCAGGGAACCGGGACTCACCCATAAGGAAACTATAGAGACAGGATCAAAAGCTGCAGTCGCGGGAGGTATTACCTCTTTTATTGAGATGCCCAACACGCAGCCGCAAACCACAACTATTGATCTTCTGGAGGAGAAGTATAAAATGGCAGAGAACTCTTCATATGCCAATTATGCTTTTATGTTTGGAGGTACCAACGATAACCTCGAGGAGATCAAGAAGATCGATCCTAAAAAAGTACCTGCTCTAAAGCTTTTTCTAGGTTCCTCAACAGGAAATATGCTTGTGGATGATGAAAAGGTACTGGAAAAGATCTTTCAGGAATCGCCGGTCATTATAGCTGCTCACTGTGAAGATGAAGCTACTATTAAGAAAAATCTGCAGGAGTGTGTGGAGAGATATGGAGATGATATTCCAATTGAACTACATCCAAAAATTAGAAGCGAAGAGGCTTGTTATCTTTCCTCATCCAGAGCTGTGGCTTTGGCAAAGAAAACAGGGGCAAGGCTTCACGTGTTCCACCTTTCCACTGCTAAGGAGTTGAAATTGTTCGACAATAAAAAAGCTCTGAAGGACAAAAAGATCACTGCAGAGGTTTGTGTTCACCACCTTTGGTTCAATGACAGCGATTACCAGAAAAAGGGAACTTTTATAAAGTGGAATCCTGCCGTTAAAACAGAAAAAGATCAGGAGGCTCTGTTAAAAGCACTCATTGAAGATAAAATAGATGTGATCGCTACAGATCATGCCCCGCACACCAGGGAGGAAAAAAAGAATGTTTATACTAAGGCGCCGAGTGGTGGGCCCCTGGTACAGCATGCTTTGCCGGCTATGCTGCAAATGTATCACCAGGGGAAGATCTCCCTTGAAAAGATCGTGGAAAAAATGTGCCATAATCCGGCCATTCTTTTTGATATTGAAAAAAGAGGATTTATAAGGGAAGGATATAAAGCAGATATCGTGCTGGTAGATCTTAATGCACCCTGGGCGGTACAGCCGGGAAATACGCTTTATAAATGTGGATGGTCTCCTTTTGAAGGGACTACTTTTAAGTCAAGGGTCACCCATACATTCGTAAATGGCAATCTTGTTTACAAGAATTTCAATTTTACTCCTTTTGTAAAAGCTGAAAGATTAACATTCGACCGCTAATATGCACAAGTTCCTGATACTATTTTCTGCACTTTTTATGCTGATCTCCTGTCAGGACATCAACCGTACTCCAAAACCAGATAATCTCATTCCTGAGGATAAGATGGTGGATGTGCTTACCGAAATTTCCCTGTTACATGGAGCTAGGAGCTATAATAAATCCCAAATGGAAGAAAAGGGTATAGATCCTTACCCTTACTTAACAGAGAAGTACGGGATAGACAGTATTCAGCTTGTTCAAAGCAACGATTACTATGCCCAGAATTATAAGCAGTACAGGAGGATCTATGACAGTGTAAAAGTAAGATTAGAGACTTTGGTTGCAGAATATGATTCTATACGGGAAATGGAGCAAAGAAAGCGGGATTCCCTTAGGGATAAACCCCGGAACGATTCAATGCCGCCTAAAAGGAAAAGGATAAGAAGAGACTCCCTGGTGCCACTCCGAATGGAAAAGAGTCTGCCGACCCCGGTTTCAATGCAGCAGTGATCTATTGCTGAAGATCCTTTTTAAAGGCTGCGGCTGTCTTTTTGATCACTTCTGAAATGGGCTCAAACCGGTAATTGAATTCCCCTGTAAATTTTTCGGAGGAATAGAAAGATTTTTCATACAGGCTTTTGGAGGACCTACTGTCCAGTTGTCTTTCTTTATGTGTGAACAGTGCAGAAATTTCCTGCCATAACCAACCAGTAAAGATCATCCACTTTTTCAGCCTTTTTGACGGCGCCGGTTTGTTGAGGTCCCGGGCAGTCAAATCGAAAACTTCCCGGAAGGAGAGATTTTCAGAAACCAGGATGTATTCCTCATTTTTGACAGGGGAATTCATTAATTGCCTCATCGCGTTTACTACATCCCACACCCCTACGAATCCGGTGATCTTCGGAAAATAATAATCAAGGCCGGAATTCACCTTTTTGAAGATCTTACCACTTCCATCCTCCCAAAAACCGGGTCCCAGGATCACTCCGGGATTGACAATAACAACCGGAATTCCTTCCTGGCTTGCACGCCACACCTCCATTTCTGCCCCATATTTAGTGATGGCATACATGTTATGATCCAGCTCCTTGTTCCAGAAAGATAATTCGGTAATTTCCTTTTCACCGGGTTTTTTGTCAAAGGTTGCGATCGAACTCACATGCACAAGTTTCTCAACCCTGTTCTTGATACAATGGTTCACGATATTAGCGGTGCCTTCAATATTGACCTTTCGCAGTTGTGAATCTTTGGAGCTATCAAAGTTGACCATTGCTGCACAGTGATAAACATGCCGCACCCCTTCAAAAGCCTTGGCCAATGAAGGTATATCTGTAATATCTGCCTTTACCCAGTCAATGAGGTTAAAAAGCCGCTGTGCTTCTTCCTGAGAATTGGTATAGGAAAAGACCTTTTTGACACCCTTAAGACTTTCTTCTGTGCGATAGATCGCCTTTAGTTTTTTACCTGTTTGTGCAAGGTCGAGCAACAAATGTGAACCTACTAAACCGGTGCCTCCCGTTACTAATATCATGGGGTAAATATAACCAAAACCACTTAGGAAAAATGAAGGTAAATGGTATCTTTACGGCTGTTTTTATTCCAAATTTTAAATCATGAAGAAGAATTTTGTAGAAGAATTGAGCTGGAGAGGAATGATCCATGACGTGATGCCCGGAACAGAAGAGCACCTTTTGGAAGGCCTTCGTTCTGCCTATGTAGGTATTGATCCCACTGCCGATTCTTTACATATAGGTCACCTGGTAGGGGTTATGATGCTGAAGCATTTTCAAGAGGCGGGACACCGTCCTGTTGCTTTGGTTGGAGGTGCCACGGGGATGATCGGGGATCCTTCAGGAAAATCCAATGAGCGCAACCTGCTTACCGAAGCAACCCTTTTACATAACCAGAACGCCCTAAAGGGTCAGCTCTCGAAATTCTTAGACTTTGAAAGCGATGCAGATAATGCTGCCATCCTGGTGAACAATTATGACTGGATGAAAAATTTCTCTTTCCTTGAGTTTATTAGGGATGTAGGAAAGCATATTACAGTTAATTATATGATGTCCAAGGACAGTGTGAAAAAGCGATTGTCTTCAGATGCTTCCGAAGGTATGTCTTTTACCGAATTCACGTATCAACTGGTGCAGGGATATGATTTCCTGCATTTGTTCAGAGAGCTTGACTGTACCCTGCAAATGGGTGGAAGTGACCAGTGGGGGAATATTACCACAGGAACCGAGCTAATCCGTAGAATAGGTGATGGAAAAGGCTATGCTCTTACCTGTCCTTTGATCACCAAAGCAGATGGCACCAAGTTTGGAAAGACAGAATCTGGTAACATCTGGCTGGATCCCGAACGTACTTCGCCTTACAAATTTTACCAGTACTGGCTCAACACCAGCGATGAAGATGCCGAAAGATTCATCAAGATCTTTACTTTCCTCTCAAAAAAGGAAATTGAAGACCTGGTTTCTGAACATAAGCAGGCACCGCATTTGAGACAGCTGCAGCGAAAACTTGCAGAGGAGATCACCGTGATGGTACATTCGCAGGAAGAGTATGACAATGCTGTAAAGGCTTCGGAAGTTCTCTTCGGAAAAAGTACTGCGCAGGACCTTAAAAGTCTGAATGAAGCTACATTTTTGGATGTATTTGAAGGGGTGCCTCAGGCGACCGTTTCCCGTGAAGATGTTGAAGGGGGGCTGGATATGATCGCAGCACTTTCAGCAAAGACCGACTTTTTAAAATCCAACGGAGAAGCCAGAAGAGCCTTAAAAGAAAATTCCATTGCGGTCAATAAAGAGAAAGTTTCGGAAGATTATATGATAACTGCAGATGATCTTTTGAACAATAAATATGTGATCATTAATAAAGGCAAGAGAAACACCTATATTATAAGGGTTGATTAAATAAGATAACCCCCTTGCCTTAGAGGGCGAAGGGGGCATCTAACTAACCAACCAATTATGAAAACATAATCTAACCGTACAGTAAGTCGGCAGAAAATCAATTCCTTACAGGAGCAGAAAATTTTTTTTGTTAAAAAACCATAAGGTTACATCCCCTGATGTCGCTATTGTCGAAACGGCCCAGAATCTCTGTCTTTCCGGCACCGATATTTTTTCCAAGGTCCTGGGTTGCGATAAAGGAACAGGAGTTAATATTTGCAAGATCAATCACATTTATTCCTCCAGATTTTCCTTCAGGTAATAAGCTTAGGGCGTCTTCGGGATCACGAATTAGGATCTTCATCCACGGAGGGCATTCAAAAATGCCATTTTTGAGGGCATATGCCTGGGACAATAATTCCGTCATTCCATACTCACTGTGAATTTTATCGACACCAAAACCTTTCTTTAGCACTTCATGAAGTTCGGTTCGTATCATTTCTTTACGTCGGCCTTTCATGCCCCCGGTCTCCATGACAGTTGTGTGCTTCAGGTTTATCTCATATTTTTCTGCCAGGTCAAGTAGGGCAAATGAAACTCCAATGAGGAGGGTTTTTTGGCCTCTCTTTTCCAGGCTCAGTAAATTCTCCACGAGAGTGTCGAGGTCGTTGAGATAAAAACCGCTTTCAGGGTGTTTACTGTGGTCAATAAGATCTTGCACCATAAAGATCAGGGAAGATCCTTCCCGTTCCAAATAGGAGGGAAGTAATGCTAATACAGCATAATTTTCCACACTTCCGTAGAAATGTGTGAATCCTTTGCGGAAACTTTCCTCATAAATTGCGATATCTGTAACGAAATGTTTACTCGTTTGGGCACCTGTTGTACCACTGCTGGTAAAAACAGATTCCGCCTTAGCTTCAGAAGATACGATCTCGTGGGTCTTGAAAAATTCTATTGGCAGAAAGGGAATGCTTTCCACCCGATCTACAACGGCCGGATCGCAGGCAAGAAGATCACAGAACTTTCTGTAAACCTTGTTGTTGAGGTACTGGTAATGAAAGACCTGCAGAGTCTTTTGTTCAAAGTCCCGGGGCGTGGAAATAGAAAATATATCCTTTGGCTCGTGCATAGAATTGTAAGGGCACAAAGGTACAGAATAAAATAGTCGTAAAAGGAATGTCTATCTCACCACGAGCTTACGGGTGGCGGTACTCTTGCCTTCCTGGATCCTCATAATATAGACTCCGGGTTCAAGATTGGAAATATTGAGTTCATTTCCTGTTAGCTGGGCAGAAAGAACATTGTTGCCCAAAACATTATAGATCTCTACTTTTTTTGCTTTTCCTGCTTTTGTGTTGATATACACCTTTTGGCCCGAAGCGGGGTTGGGAAATATCGACAGGCCCTCGATAGGAACTTCTTTAGCAGAAACAGAGGTTTCTGGAGGGGATACCTGCGCAGAGGCCGGATTTGCAAAGAGCAACAGGCCAATGATCATAAGGGGGTACAAGTAGAGTTGTTTCATTATCAATACGGTATCATTTCAAAATTACAATAAAAATTCAAAAACCGCACCAAATTTTTCTTTTGGAAACGTTAAAGTTGAATTTTATACAATAAAATAGAAAAGGCTACCGTTTCGGGCAGCCTAATCTTTGGTAATCAGCTATTTCGAACAAATCCTCTAAGGATCACAGTTCTGCTTCTATCCAGGTCCATGTAGAAACATCTACTTTAGATCCCAGGTCGTAGGCGGGGCCTACAACAGCACTCGCACCATCAATCTGTACATTAGAAAGTGCACCACCATCTCTCATATCAACATTAGTATCATAACCTTCAAGATATAGGTTAGTAAAAGTAGCACCCGATTCCTTTTTGAACTGCAATGCAGTACCACCGGTAGTAGAAACTGCAGTAAAGTTGATCAACTTTGGATTAGCGTTGGCGCCGTCGGCTTCAACTGCGGTAGAAAAGTTATCAATGGTGTGGTTAACATAGACATTGGTCACTGTTCCATTCCATCCTTCAGTCCAGTCTACAGCGTCATCTTCAAGGTTTTCAAGATAAAGATTGGTAGCAGAAACAGTTCCTCCGAAGAATTCTACTCCGTCATCAGCTCCACTAAGTACAGCAACATTTTCTACGGTAGTGCCAGATCCAACAGCATAAAAGGAAATTCCGTTGTATTGAGATTCAGAATTGATCTGAGCTCCTGTTCCCGAGATCACAAGATACTTTATACTTCCGGAGTTGTCTTCGTCGTTGTTTCCGCCGTAAACGAATCCGCCAACTTCGGCTACTGCATCAACACCTTCGGTAGTAGTTGCATCACCAACAATTG
>CAYLZB010000119.1:0-7182 GCA_964388165.1 uncultured Flavobacteriaceae bacterium
ATCTTCATTTGCTAGTGCTCTTTTTTTCTGAGCACTCCACTTTTTGATCTTCTTTTCAAACCAGATTGCCTGATTCACATCATGGAACTCCTGATGAAAAATGACTTCTACAGGTCTTCTTTTGAACGTGAAACTACTTTTGTTTACACCCGCATTGTGCTCCTCTAATCTTCTGGAAATATCGTTGGTCATTCCCGTGTAGAGGAGTTTATCTGAACACTCTAAGATGTAAACATAACAGAGTTTCATCGTTTCATATAATAAAGTTATCGACGAAAGAGACCCCTCGACTTCGCTCGGGGAGACGAAGTTTTGTCAGGTCGAGCGGAGTCGAAACCTCCTCCATTTTCCTTCAACTTTATCCTTGTCTTTATAGGAGACCTCACAGGTTTTGAAAACCTGTGAGGTCTGGAATTTATTGATCTTAAGAAATCACCGTACCTTCCTTCACCCCATCCTCATCCGGGTTTACAAAGACGAGCTTTCCTTCTTTATTTTCGGTCATCAGGATCATTCCTTCGCTCTCTACTCCACGAAGTTTTCTTGGAGCAAGGTTCACCAGAACCGTCACTTTTTTCCCAATGATATCTTCAGGCTTAAAGCTTTCGGCTATTCCTGAAACTATGGTTCGAACATCCAAACCGGTGTCCACTTTTAAGACAAGAAGCTTGTTAGCCTTCGGCATTTTTTCGGCTTCCACAATGGTTCCCACGCGTAGGTCCATTTTTGAAAAGTCTTCAAAAGTGGCAGTTTCCTTTTGCGGTTCAGCTTTTTTATTGTCGGCTATATTTGCCGCTTTAGTGGCTTCCAGTTTTTCCAATTGCTTCTGAATTTGTTCGTCTTCTATTTTCGAGAAAAGCAATTCTGCCTTACCTATTGCATGGCCCGGTTCTAAAAGTTCCTTTCCAGAGCTAATTTTGTCCCATTCACTATCCTCTTTATCTTCCCCAAATATCACTCCGCTGGTGTTGATCACAGCTTCGGAAGTGGAGCGACCGTAATCGAGCATACTCTTTAATGTTCCCGAAGTGAATGGAAGGAAAGGTTCACTGAGGCTCGCAAGAGCTGCAGATATCTGCAAGGCCACATACATGATGGTCTTCACCCTTTCTTCATCGGTCTTGATCAACTTCCACGGCTCTTCATCTGCCAGGTATTTGTTCCCAAGGCGGGCAACGTTCATTAGTTCTCCCTGTGCTTCCCTAAACCTGTACCGCTCAATAGAGCTGGCGATCACTGCAGGGTAAGCTTTGAGCTCGGCCAAAGTCTGTTCGTCTACTTCCGAGAATTCCCCCGGCTTAGGCACAACTCCGTCGTAATACTTATTTGTAAGCACCACTACCCTGTTGATAAAGTTTCCAAAAATGGCAACCAGCTCGTTATTATTTCTCGCCTGGAAATCCTTCCAGGTAAAGTCGTTATCTTTTGTTTCAGGTGCATTTGCCGTTAGCGCATATCTCAACACATCCTGTTGCCCCGGAAACTCTTCAAGATATTCGTGTAACCATACCGCCCAGTTCTTTGAAGTAGAAAGTTTATTGCCCTCCAGGTTCAAAAATTCATTTGCAGGTACATTTTCGGGAAGGATATAACTTCCCTCTGCCTTCAACATTGCAGGAAAGATCACGCAGTGAAAAACAATATTGTCTTTCCCAATGAAGTGAACGAGTTTAGTATCCTCACTTTTCCAGTAAGGCTCCCAATCCCTGCCGGTCTTCTCTGCCCATTCTTTGGTAGAGGAGATATAACCAATTGGCGCATCGAACCATACATAAAGAACTTTTCCTTCGGCTCCTTCCACAGGTACAGGAATTCCCCAGTCCAGGTCACGGGTCACGGCGCGCGGTCTTAAACCATCATCGATCCAGGATTTCACCTGCCCGTAAACATTCGGCTTCCAGTCTTTTTTGTGTCCTTCAAGGATCCACTCCTTTAGCCAGTTCTCATATTGATCGAGGGGCAAAAACCAGTGTCTGGTCTCCTTAAGCACAGGTTTTGAACCTGTGATGGCCGATTTTGGATTTATAAGATCTGTTGCATTATGGCTGGTACCGCATTTCTCACACTGGTCGCCATAGCTTTCTTCATATCCACATTTGGGACAGGTTCCAACTACGAACCTATCGGCAAGAAATTGTTCAGCTTCAGGATCGTAAAGCTGCTGAGTGGTTTCTTCAGTGAATTTCCCTTCTTCGTAGAGCTTTTTAAAAAATTCTGAAGCTGTCTTGTGATGCACCTTAGCCGAGGTGCGGGAATAGTTATCAAAAGAAATTCCGAAGTCTTCAAAGCTTTTTTTGATGATCTTGTGGTACTTATCCACCACATCCTGCGGTGAAACTCCTTCCTTTTTTGCTTTAATGGTTATAGGTACTCCATGTTCATCACTACCACACACAAAAGCCACATCTTTCCCCTGCATTCTCTGGAAACGTGCATAAATATCTGATGGAACATAAACTCCTGCCAAATGGCCAATATGTATGGGGCCATTGGTGTACGGTAAAGCTGCTGTAATGGTATATCTTTCTGGTGAATTCATGTGGAAAATTAAAGGCTGTAAAGTTAAGCAAGTACTGGGGATTACACGTTAAATTTTACCAAAAGGCAATGCGGGTGCGGCAAATGTTCTGCATTTTAGTAAAAAACTAGGCATGAGAAAATTATTGATCCTTGCACTCTTGATTCTCACTGTAGGTTGTAAAAGCCGAAAACTAACATCAGATTCTGCGGAAAAGTTCCGGATGGAAAATTTAGCTGATGTAATAAGTAAAAACAACCTTAAAAACATCTATCCTGAAGCAGAAATTTCTGAAGGAATTGACCTTTTTGAGGAGGGAACAGTTGAAAGGGCCTACAGCATTCTATACCCCGATACAGATGATGAGTTGCTTATCATCTGGGATGATAAGACCCAAAACAGGCCACACCAGATATATGTTGAGAAAGAAGGGCGCTGGAGAACTTCTGAAGGGATCCAGGTGGGAACCAGCTATGAAGACCTGGTTGAGATCAACAATGGACCGATAGATTTTTACGGCTTCGGGTGGGACTACAGTGGTGCAGTGGACTGGAAAGACGGAAAAATGAAAGACACAAATGTGAGGGTATTCCTCGCACCGGTATCTGCCCCTCCAAAAAGCTTCTATGGAGATCAGATCATCAAAGCAGATCCCCAGGATATTATTAACCTCGATTTGAAGGTAAGAGCCATAATTCTTCAGAATGAAACTAACTCCTGAAGAATAGCAGTCTCGGTTGAGCAAGATCGGAACAGGTGGTCCAAAAATGATATTTTAAGAGCTCATTTTTGAAGGGTTAAAATGGATTATGGCACAACACAATGAATTAGGAAAACGTGGTGAGGAAATGGCAGTTGCCCATCTCCTGGCCACCGGCTATGAGATCGTGGCGAGAAACTTTTTCTTTCAGAAAGCCGAAGTCGATATCATTGCCCGCAAAGAAAATATTCTCGCTGTTGTTGAAGTGAAAACACGCAGTACACCCGACTTTGGAGATCCCCAGGAATTTGTGAAGAAAAAACAGATCAAACAGCTGGTAAAAGCCATTGATCATTTTGTTAACGAACATAAACTGGATGTAGAAGTTCGTTTTGACATTATTGCTATCATTAAGAACAAAGCAGGTACCCGGCTGGAGCACATTGAAGATGCTTTCCTGCATTTTTAATGGTCATTTTCTTCCAGAAGATCTTTAAAAGTGGAATTCTTTCCTTCTTTCGACTTCCCAATTACCGAAAGCTGGGCATCGATCTCAAGAATAACGGCGGCAACATCATCCATACTTCCAAAGCCTTTTTTTCTGGCTGCACTAATCACTTTACTCTCGTCGAGTCTCTCTTTGCGAAGGTTCTTTTGAATAAACTCTCCATCGTAGAACAGTAAGGTTGGGGTAGTATTGAAAATTTTCTTGAACACCTTTGACTTTCCTTCAAAATAGGCAAAAACGAACTGCAATACCGCAAGTAGGATAAAAGCGGTAATCGCCTCAGAGATCGAAAGGTTTTTAGTTGTAAGGGTACGACCGAAGACAGCACCCACTGCAACAGCAATTACGAAATCAAAGGCGCTCATACTTGCCAGTGTCCGCTTTCCCGAAACTCTGAGAATGAGAACAATAGCAAGATATGCAGTTATACCAACAACTACTATCCTAATTATCGGCTGAATCCCATTCCACAAAAAAGTAGTGTCATCCATAATTGAATCCTTAAGTCATCACTAATCTTCAGCTACATTTATTTGATAGACTTCATAGATATTATTTTCCTGATATTTAATGTTCTGTTTCAGGTGATCTATTATTCTCTTCTTCAGAACTGCGTCTGATAAGGCAGTATCCTTCGGAAGTACTGTTACATTATAGCTTACTGTTGGATTTCCTTTTATCCTTGTGTTTGTGAAACTAACATCTTTTTTGATCACTTCAACGTAGTCAAGTTTGTTCAGTTCCCTATCAAGCTTTTCGGTAAGTTCGGTATTCATACTTGCCTTCCGCAGAAAAGGGGGCTGACTGAACTGCCAGAACATCATTCCCCCAATGCCCAGCACCACAATGGCCGTGGTAATATAGGTCATCATCTTGTTTCCTTTTAAAAATCGCACCCCACCGGGTGTCACCTTTCCGAAGAAGTAAAAAACCAAGGTAGCTGTAAGATGGATCCCCAGTAGCTGCAGAATGATCCTGAAAACGCTGCTCCAAACCACCTCCCAGTCCATAATGTAAAGACCTGCGCCCACCAAACCTACCGGCGGGGCGAGGGAAGCAGCAACAAGGATACCGACTGCCGCTCCAGATACAAGGCTATCCCTTTCTGACTGTACAACATTAATAGCGCCTGCAAAACCCGAAATAAGAGGAAGTAAAATTGCCACTTTTGACACCTGGCTTACTTCTATCATGAGTGGGGTCAGCGTGTTAAGCGGAAAAATTACAGTCATTAAAAAACTGGCAACTATTCCTATTCCAATAGCCATTCCGTAGCGCTTAAGGCTGCTTTTAAGCAAAGGCATCTTTCCTGCCGCAGTGGCCAGGGCAGCATTCATGGCAGGACCTGCAAAAGGAGCTACGAGCATGGCCGCGACCAGGAGAAAAACGGTGGTAGTGTAAAGCCCTATCCATACTATGATCCCCGCAGCAAAAGAATAGCCTATGAGACCTTTTACCGAGCCTACACTCTGAATCCCTCCAAGGTAGATCTCCAGGGAACTTTTGGGTTGCACATCGGCCACCTGATCGGGAGATTCTGACGCAGGCGGATATAGAGTAATAACCCCTCTGGGGATAAGACTTATTTCAGGCTCTTCGTATTCATCTATGCGTTTGAGGAAATTATTGACTGTCCTGTTAGGTAAAAAGATCACAAATACATCCTGCTCTTCCTGAGGTAAGAAAATAGTGTTCTTGCCTTCAAATTCTTCAATGGATTTTAGAACTTCATCTTTGTGCCCTTTTGGAATTTTAATAATTAATTGTCGCATTTATGCTATTTGTTTGAGAACAACCAGATTACTTTTAGAATCTGCCTACAGCACAAGATAAAAGAAAGCAACAAAAACAGCGATCGCCTTAAGGGAACTTTAAGGCAGAAGCAGGAGCTAATAGGCAGCAAAAAAGAACTTTTATAAATTTCTTAAGAAAATAGAAGCTGTCACTAATTAACTTTAAGAAAACTCTTACAGAAATCCTCACTATGAACTTAATGCTCGTCGTTTTCTTTATTAGTTTTTTGATCATTCTTTCGGGCGCTTTCTTCAAGAAAATTCACAACATTTCTGTCACTGAACCTCTTCTTGCCCTTATTTTAGGAGTACTTGTTGGACCTGAGGTTCTTAACATCATAAGATCTTCAGATTCCGTTTCGGAATTCAAGGTACTCGAATACGCCTGTCAATTTACCATTGCAATGGCTTTAATGGCAACAGCATTAAGGCTGCCAACCCACATCTTCAGGAAAAATGCCGCCACGCTGTCCAATCTGGTTATCTTCGGAATGATCTTCATGTGGGGTTTGAGTAGCGGAATAATATATTTTCTTCTTCCGAAGTTATCCGTTTTTGAATGTCTTTTGATCGGTGCAATTATTACACCTACAGATCCAGTCGTTGCCTCCACCCTGGTGACCGGAGAAAAGGCGGAGAAATATCTCCCGAAGAAGATCAGGAATACGCTTTCTTTTGAAGCAGGTGCGAATGACGGTTTTGCCTATCCAATAGTATTTTTGGCGCTCTACCTGTTGGGTGTAGAAGGTGGTGGGGATCTTTCTGAATGGTTCACCAAAGTCCTGCTCTACGAAAGTATTCTTTGTGCAATTCTCGCCTACGGAGTTGGATTTGCTTGCGGATTCCTGATGAAGAAAACTCACCAGGCAGGTTATCTGAATGCTAAAACCCTTCTGTCATTTTCCATAGCTGTGGCGCTCCTTCTCATGGGAGGATTTCACCTGCTTAAAATGAATCCGATCATTGCAGTATTTGTAGGCGGTTTCGCCTTCGCAAAGGATATTACAGCAAACGAAGATCTCAAGGAACAGAGAGTGCAGGAGACAATGGAACGAATTACTACCATTCCGGTGTTTTTTATTCTGGGACTTATGCTGCCCTGGCAGGAGTGGTATGGCATGGGCTGGACTTCGGTCTGGATCGTAATTCTTATCCTCTTCCTTAGAAGACTGCCGGCACTTTTACTCCTCATGCCGATAATGCCACAATTCCGGAAGAAAATATACAGCGTCCTCCTTATGGGATGGTTCGGACCCATTGGAATTGCTGCGCTTTATTACGCAGTACTTTCTAAGGACAAGGCAAATCTTGAAGACGCCTGGATCATTCCCAGTCTTATCGTGGCTGCTTCCACTCTGGTCCATGGTTTGACCAGTGTTCCTTTAGAAAAATTGTATCACAACAGAATCAAAGGAACAAATGAAGGCGAGAACCTGGACAGCAGAACCTGAAAAAAAAGACCTCACAGGTCTTGTAGACCTGTGAGGTCTGTTCAAATTACCTCTCAAAAATGCTATTTTTTAAAGGTGTTATTTTTCCTCCATCTCTACAGTTGCTTTCACATCAAGCGGTTGTAATACTTTTAAAGCTTTATCTACAGAAGTTACTTTCTCAAACGTCAACAACAATCTCAACCCGCTGCGAGTCTTCTTTTCCTTCATGG
>CAYLZB010000120.1:0-4322 GCA_964388165.1 uncultured Flavobacteriaceae bacterium
CCAGCTCCCGCATGACTTTTGATGCAGAGATCACCTTCCCGACTGATGGTTTTAAATGATCAAACTGCGGTAGCTCCAGCCCCGCTTCTCTCGCTTTTTCTGTGTAGTACTTCTCCCGTGGCGGATTAAGCGGATACACCGCATTATATACCTCTCCAAAAATGTCTTTTTCGAGTACTTTAATGATCACCTGCAGGCAATCCTTAAGATGGATGAGGTTCACAGGTCCCAATGGATTCGCGAGTCCGCTCCTGCCGGCCAGGTATTTCACCGGATGTCGCCCTGCACCTATCAAGCCGCCAAAGCGGATCACTGTGGTGTCAAAAAAGGAATTTTCAAGCAGGATTTTTTCCGCCGAAATGATCTCCTTCCCGGAAGCTGAGCTTGCATTGGGTGCGGTATCTTCAGTGTATATAGGAAAGGCATCCGTTTCTTCATAAACTGAAATAGAAGACACAAAAATGACCTTTTTGACACCTGATGTTTCAATGACTTCAGCAAGTTTTTGAATAGCTCCTGAATAATCCAGCTGTGGATCCTTCCGAAGCCCCGGCGGAAAATCAACAATGAGCACTTCAGTAAGATCAAGAAAACCTTCAGGATCTCCCTCAATGCCTTTCGGAGTTACTTTCAGTTGAAATGGCTGAATTCCGGCAGCTTTTAAGATTGGTAATTTTTCAGCAGAAGTTGTGGAACCTTTGACGGAAATACCTTCAGAAATAAGCCTTTTTGCCAGGGGTAATCCCAGCCAACCGGTTCCGAGGATCGTTATGTTTTTGAAAGGTATAATGTCTAATGTTTAAGAATTAATAATATCAAAATATAAGCACCAAATTCCAAACATTTACCCGCCTAAGCTTCAGCGCAGGAGGCCCAAATTCCAAATGTCGGGTTCAGCACTTCTTGTCTCTTGGCTCTCACTCATTTCCAATTTATTCCAGCTTGAAACTCTTCTTCACCACAATGGCGTCATTCATCACAAAAGGCCTCGGGATCATTGCAGCCGACCGCTCCGGAACCTGCAGTTGCGGATTCTCATGCAGATCGTATGAGGCTTCCAAAAGGGTGATCTCGGGGTGCATTCCTTCTTCCACACTTATTTCCAGCCTTAGTGTATCCTTACTTGTGGCATAGTACGACAGGAACCTGTCGCGCCAGCGATTCTTATGCACGTGTAAACTGCTTTCCCCCGGTCGCAGGTCAGCCGCCTCTTTATTATTAGCCGTGAACTTTTTAAAGTTAACGGTCCTATCTGCAAAGAGTTCTATTCGGTTTATATCCCTGTTGGGGGCTATCTTCACGCTGTACAGGTCCTGTCCTTCGGGTTCTATTAATGCTTTTTCAACAGACACAAAAGGTTTTGGAAGCATTATGGACGGTGCGGGAGCTGTTTTTGTAAAATTGCTGCCATTCTTGCTCCCAAACCAATGCCCCTGAGGCGCTTCTACAGCATTTTCAAAATAAGGAGCGGTATAATCATCAAGCACTTCTTCATAGGTATTCCAGGTAGCTATCCCTTTGTCTTCGTCAACAAGGTATACCAGACTGTTCGGCCGCGGGCGCTCCTCATTGAAATCCGATTTAAAGTGAGCAATGATGAACAGGCCAAAGAAAATAATGAAGCTGAAGAATCCAAAGAGTTGATTATTTCTAAAAGCACCGAAAACCGGCCAGAGCAGGCTGAACAGCAAAGTGACAAGAACTGCGGAAAGCACCAACATTCCCAATCCTAAAGCTACCGGAAATGTAACAATGAAAGGCATAAGAAGGAAAATTGCCGGAAGACACAAAAAGGCTACTGCAGGTATTTTCCACTTTAGATCGTTCACCAATATGAACAACTGAATGATCCCAAAGAGCACGGGAATGATAAAGTAGGCCGCCCCCTTGAGATAGGCTGCCGCCAGGGCACTTATGACCATCCATAGAATAAGCGGTGCAACCAGCAGTTCCCGGGAATTATCGGGTTTACGGAATTTGTGATAAATGTAAAAACAAACGGCCAGGGAAAGGAAAATGACAGCTCCTATGTACCAGTAACCGTTATAGGTAAACCCATGTTCCATTTCACCATATTCCGGATAGAACCAAAGGGCAAACTGCCATAAAAAATAACTGAGTATCCCGCTAAGGAACAAAGAGAGCAGTAAGGGAATAAAACCTTTAACTATGGATTTAATATGCAGCCGTCTCTGTGAAATTCCAAAAATTACCACAACCAGGAGCAAAATTCCTGCTATGATCAACAACGGGAGGATCCAGCTATAAGGGTATTGAATAAAACGAAAGCCGGGAATATTGAAGAAAAGCACATCATCTTCCGAAGAAAGTTCGTTTAGTGGAACCGTAGCGGAATAATCCAGCAGTGGCATTAAATAGCTACCCTGGTGGGCAAGAGTTCGAATATCAAGATTCTCCGGAGTATCTGTAGCAGTGTGATAATCAAAATGATCATCAATAAAGGCAAAATTGAGTCCGTTGATATTTCCCTGTTCCCGCAAAACGGTGAGATCTGTGTCATTGGGCAGCATTTTGTATACGCTGTAGGCAAGGGAATTTGTTGCAGGGTATTCTACCCCGGCTTGAGCAAAATGTTCTACCAGTTTCTTATTTCCTCCATTTGTTTCGAGCAGCATAAAAGAATTTCCACCACTTCCCCGGGATTCAAAGTTAAGTGCCAGCCCAACATCTTTTGCCCATGGATGCTCTTCGGTAAAGAGATCGGCACCATTGAGGCCGAGTTCTTCTGCATCTGTGAACAGCAGAATGATGTCATTCTCAGGAGTTTTACCCGAAGCAAGATACGCGCGAACTCCCTCCAGAATTGTGGCTACCCCACTCGCCGCATCACTGGCTCCCGGGGAAGAGTGCATAGCGCTGTCGTAATGGGACATAAGCAGTAAAGCTTTCCCATTTCCCTTTCCCTCTATTCGGCCCAGGATATTTTGAGACCTTACCAGTGTCCCTCCTTTATTGAGCGAAAATCCTTCCTGCATCTCCACAAGAAGCCCAAGCTTTTCAAGTTCATCCACTATGTAATTCCTGGCATAAGCATGCGCCTTACTACCAACGTAATGTGGCTCCTGCGCCAAATTCCTTACATGTTCAAAAGCACGGGCTGTTGAAAATTGATCGGCGGGAATTTCCCTGTTAAGATCCACCTGCGGACGGGTGCCTGAAAAGGTCCAGACGATTCCCGAAACTATAATTATGAGACCAAAGAGGGCCTGTAGCGTTTTTGACATAATTCAAATATATCCAAAAGCCTTTCAAATCCTGAAGATATGTGTATGTAATTCTTAAATTATTGCCAATACTCTTTCTCAAAATATATAAAATCCTTATTTTAAAAACTCATTACCAAATAGTTATACCATGGGGATAAAGAGTTTTCAAGGAAGAAGAGCGGAGCCGGAAAAAGTTGAAAGTGCTCCAATTAGTGTTAGGGATTATATGTCTACAGACCTGGTTACCTTCAGAAAAGAACAGACGGTGATGGAGGTGATGGAGCAACTGCTGCATCATAAGATCTCCGGGGGATGTGTGGTTGATGAGGACAATAATCTACAGGGAGTAATTTCTGAAGGAGACTGCATGAAACATATTTCCGACAGTCGCTATTACAACATGCCCATGGACGACAACTCTGTAGAAAAAAGGATGACCTGTAACGCCGTTACCATTGATGCCGAAATGAATGTACTGGATGCTGCAAAGAAATTCATCGAGCATAGATTTCGCCGCTTTCCCATAGTAAGCAACGGCAAGTTGGTGGGCCAGTTGAGCCAGAGTGATGTCTTACGTGCAGCACTTGCACTTAAAGGGCAGAACTGGGGCTATTAGATCCTCTTGACCAAAGCATAAAAATCACCATCCAGTGGTAGATACCCCTGGTCATAAACGAAGTAATAGGTATTTCCTGTTTTTGTAGTGTAGATGCTGGTAAAGTAGTCGAAACTGAATCCTTTGGCTGTCAGTTTTGATTTAGGAAGCTTGATTTTCCCGTCGGGATTCAATTCTTCGAGGATCCTGTAATTTTTGCGCAGCTGGTTATTGACGTTGCGCACCATATTTTTACTGTCCTTATTCAGGTTGTTATTATAGGCATTGCGGCAATAGTCGCTGCAGAACTTCTTATCGGTTCTTCCCACTATCTTTTCCCCACATTCAAGACAGGCTTTTTCCATATTATTAAAAATAGTGATTTTTAGGTTATCTGTTGTTGCAGGTTTTAATTTGCAGGTTTGGAGAGCTTTTTGCCACGAATACGAATTTTTTCTCTCTACCCAGACCTGCTCACTCATACCTCTTTACTCCTGTTC
>CAYLZB010000120.1:4422-7111 GCA_964388165.1 uncultured Flavobacteriaceae bacterium
TTTTCTCTCTACCCAGACCTGCTCACTCATACCTCTTTACTCCTGTTCATTGTTTTAGATAATAGTCAATTGAAAAAGGCCACGAATACACGAATTTTTTCTCTCTACCCAGACCTGCTCTCAGTACTAACTACTCAATACCGGCTAAGCTTCTCCAGCTCTAACCCAAGATCATATTGCAAGTCTTCATGCAGTTTCTCCATGTTCTTGTTCACAAGAGTCAGCTGCCTTTCAAACAGATTTTGCAAGGTTTTGTTGCGGTGGACAGAAGGTTTGAAATCATTCATTTTTTGAAGGAAATAGATCAGCAATTCTGTCTCTGTCTCCTTTTTGCCAGAATAGCGGCTGTATTTTTTGACATTTCGAAGGATCTTGCGCATACTTTTCTTCATAAAATAATAACTGCTCCTGTTGATCTCTGAAAATTCCCTATCCATTTCGGCCTTGATATCAGCTTTGAATTTTTCCTCATCCAGGGTCTGAAATAGCAAATATGTTAACAGCTCCTTATTCTCCTTTTTGAAACGGGAAAGGCGCTGCACGATCTCCAGGAGCTCTTCCCGCTCAAGATGCTTCAACTCATCCCTTATTTCTTTAGCCGATGCAGGTTTCATTCAGTTTTAATTTTTTAAATATTCATGAGCAGCAAGATCAGCCTCATTTTTCACCTCAAACAATTTTGCCTTTTGAAGCACTAAGCTGCGACCGGAAACCTCCAGCACGTCCCGGTAATAATGATCTGTGATCAAAAGACCTTTGGTAGCTTTAAGGGAAAGCAGCAATTCCTTTACCAGTTCTATGCTTTGCGGCTCCACCATTGAAAAAGGTTCATCGAGCAGCAGAAAAGGGTGCGGCAAATGGGCTAAGAGAAGAACTTCAAGGTACTTCAATTGTCCTGCAGAGAGCTTACCAACGATCTTTCCGTCAAAGGCAGCCACCCCGGGAGAGTAAAAGATCCTGTCCTGATCTTCCCCTTTTGGAAAGACTAGAGGAATAACGTTCCTCACTTTCATTTCCTTTGGAAGGAAAGTATCCTGAGGAAGAAAACCTATCAATTGCCGGGAAATAACTTCTGAAGGCTTTATCTCCTCCCTGTCCTTTTGAATTCGAATGGAGTCGGCCTTTACAGTACCTAAAATGCATTTCAGCAAAGTAGATTTCCCCGAACCATTTCTTCCAAAAAGGCCAATTATCTCCCCTTTTTCGCAGCTTAGGGAAGCTCTGTTTAAGACCTGTTTCTTTCCAAAGCTCTTGCTCGCTTCTATCACCTCCAGCCGACTCATAGGAAAAGCCAAAGGATTAAAAGTAGCGGTCCTGCAAAAAGCAGGTTACAGATCCATACTTTCCTTATGAGAAAGGATTTGCTGAAGCCAAGGTTGTAATAGAGAAAATATTCGTCTTTCCTGAAGTAATTAAACCCTAAATAACCAATGAGCATTCCGAAAGAAAGAAAAACCAGGATTCCGCTTATCACTCCGAAAACAACAGCGTTGAGGGCGGAGAACAGAAGATTATAAAAATTGAAGTCGCGGAAGAATTTCCAGAAAGCATTTTGATTCATGTAAGTTCCTCTATTGGAAGGCTTGCATTATCTTTTTCGAAATACTCGTTGATGCACTCCAGCCCTTCATGATCTTCAAGCAGCTCAATTTTTTCAGATTCAGGATTCGCCCTCCAGGCCTTGACGGTCTCCATCACCTCTGTTTTATCTGTTCCCTTTACAAGGGCCAGGATCTCACCTTCATAATAGTCTTCATGTTTACAGTAACCCACCGTGACCCGTTCATTATTCTTCAGGTCTTTAACCAAAAGAGTATCCAATGCCCGATAGGAGGTGTGGTGAATTTCCTGCTCGTCCCGGCCGGCTACCTTATAGAAGAGCACAAGGTAACTTCCATTCTTCCGAAGGTTCAGGAGCCTGTAAGTCTCATCTGGCGTATCCATATATACTGAAGTATCGATCACCTTTTCATAATCTGCCAGGACCTCTAATTCCCTGTAGTCACTGAATTCCTTCTCAAAAATGGAACTTTGAGTCACCATCTTTTCTTCAGCTTGTTGTTTTTCCCTGCAGGAAAAGAGCAGAGCAGAAAAAAGGAGTAAAAGGATCAGCTTTTTCATGGCAGCAGGTCTATTCCTGTAATAATACGAAAAAATAAGCTACAAGCATAGTCATTTACAAACGCTTACAAACGGATGTAAACGAAAACAAATCAGTATCAACCGAATAAGAGTTGAAGCCGGTGGTAGGTTTGTCCTGTTGAAATGAACGAATGATTTTCAGCTAAACTAAATTCTTTACATCATGAACACATTAAGAAACAAAGTACAGTTGATTGGCCACGTAGGTAACGCACCGGAGATCGTAACAATGGAATCCGGAAAGAAACTGGCAAAATTCTCTATCGCCACCAACGAGACCTACAAGAACAACAAAGGAGAAAAGGTCACCGATACGCAATGGCACCACGTGGTGGCATGGGGGAAAACTGCCGAGCTTATTGAGAACTATGTTCCTAAAGGCAAAGAGATAGGCGTTGAAGGAAAACTTACCAGCCGAAGCTATGAGGACAAGGACGGAATCAAGAGATATATTACTGAAGTGGTTTGCAATGAGATACTGCTTCTTGGAAAATAATGAGTTGTCAACCGTAATAGATACGATCATGAACACACTAAAGAACAACGT
>CAYLZB010000121.1:0-7081 GCA_964388165.1 uncultured Flavobacteriaceae bacterium
ACACAGCTTACCCTTCGTACCTTCCACGTGGGTGGTATTGCAGGAAACATTTCTGAAGAGAATAAATTGATCGCGAAGTTCCCCGGAATTGCAGAGATCGAAGATCTTAAGACCGTTAAAGGAGAAGCTCCTGATGGTAGTGAGGCTGAAATCGTAATTTCCAGAACTTCTGAACTTAAACTGAAAGATGCCAAATCTGGAATTGTTCTTAGTACAAGTAACATTCCTTATGGATCACAGATATTTATTAAGAACGGAGACAAAGTTTCCAAAGACGAGGTAATTTGCCAGTGGGATCCTTACAACGGGGTGATCATTTCAGAATTTGCCGGTAAGATCAAGTATGAGAATATCGAGCAAGGGGTAACTTACCAGGTGGAGATCGATGAGCAAACCGGATTCCAGGAAAAAGTAATTTCTGAAAGCCGTAACAAAAAGCTTATCCCAACCCTTCAGATCCTTGGAAAGAAAGATGAGGTAATTCGTTCATACAACCTTCCTGTTGGAGCTCACCTTATGGTGGACAATGACGAGAAGATCAAAGTAGGTAAGATCCTGGTTAAGATCCCACGTAAATCTTCGAAATCCGGGGATATTACAGGAGGTCTTCCAAGGGTGACCGAGCTTTTCGAAGCGCGTAACCCATCTAACCCTGCTGTGGTAAGTGAGATCGACGGAGTTGTTTCCTTCGGAAAGATCAAACGTGGTAACCGTGAGATCATCATCGAATCCAAGCTTGGAGAAGTTAAGAAGTATCTTGTAAAGCTTTCTAACCAGATCCTGGTTCAGGAGAACGATTATGTTCGTGCCGGAATGCCACTTTCTGACGGCTCTGTAACTCCTGAAGATATCCTGTCTATCAAAGGACCAAGTGCTGTACAACAGTATCTTGTGAATGAGGTTCAGGAAGTTTACCGACTACAAGGGGTGAAGATCAATGATAAGCACTTTGAAGTAGTTGTGAGACAGATGATGCGTAAAGTGAGGATCGTTGATCCGGGAGATACCATCTTCCTTGAGAACCAGTTGGTTCACAAAGATGATTTCACCGAAGAGAACGATGAGATCTTTGGAATGAAGGTAGTCGAAGACGCCGGAGATTCAGAGAACCTTAAACCGGGACAGCTTATTTCTCCGAGAGATTTGAGAGATGAGAATTCTATCCTTAGAAGAGAGGATAAGAACCTTGTTACTGCAAGGGATGTAGTTGCTGCAACAGCAACTCCGGTACTACAAGGTATTACCCGTGCATCACTTCAAACCAAGTCATTCATCTCTGCAGCATCCTTCCAGGAAACTACGAAGGTACTTAATGAAGCAGCGGTAAGTGGTAAGGTTGATGAACTTGAAGGACTAAAAGAAAATGTTATTGTTGGACATAGAATCCCTGCCGGTACCGGTCTAAGGGAGTACGAACATATCATTGTTGGTTCTAAAGAAGAATTTGACGAAATGCTTGAGAAAAAGCAGGAAGTAAATTATAACTAAGAAAAAGGCCGCGAAAGCGGCCTTTTTTTATGGTTTGACTTTTGGAGTAGACCTCACAGGATTTTAAAACCTGTGAGGTCTTTTTAATTCGGGTAAAATTTCAGCTTCACTTAATCCTGTTTTCTCAGGATGCTGACTCAATTCTATAACCTCAAACCCTTAGTGGGGACTCCTGAATCTTAACTTTTATTCCTACTTTTATGATGAATTAAAAAACTAATGATGAGCGATCAAAACAACAACAATCCAAAGAAGCCAAAGAAAGGGCAGATCAATATAGAACTGGATGAAAAAGTAGCTGAAGGCACTTATTCCAACCTCGCAATTATCAACCACTCCGTTTCCGAATTCGTAGTGGATTTTGTGAGCATTATGCCCGGAACACCCAAGAGCAAAGTAAAATCCCGGATCATCCTAACTCCACAGCACGCCAAGCGCTTGCTTAAGGCATTAGGCGATAACGTTCAGCGGTTTGAAAAAGCTCATGGAGAAATAAAAGACTACGATCAACCGCCTATTCCACTGAACTTTGGACCTACCGGTCAGGCCTAAAAAGAAACTTCAATGTTTGAAGATTTTTCTTTTTCTATTTTCCTCGGACAATCTTTCCTTCTGGGACTTCTATGCGTGTGGGCATATTTCCTGTACGAGATCGTAACTTCAGAATTTGAGGGAAGGGAAGGAACATTATGGGCACTGCTGGTATTTTTTGTGCCATTTGTAGGAGTGCTGGCTTACCTTTTCTACGGCCGAAGTTCAAGGTTGAAAAAAGAATAGGCGGCAAAAATGACATTTTTGAAGTCCATTAAACCGGAGTAAAAGCTTCGGTTTTTTTATAGAATTAAATCCTATATTTATCTTAAAATAATTCTTTATAAGATCCAGATGAAGTTCATAAGAACCTTTTTTAAAGTCACTCGCATATTCTGGGTCATTTCCAGGTTAGTACTGGGACTTATTTTTACCTATTGTGCCCTGTTCTTGTTCGAAGATGCAGACACAGCCGACTATATTACGGCGGCTTTATTTGCTCTCTTTGGAGCTATCTTGTTGTGGAGTTTCATTGCCGGATTATTTTTAGGAGGAGTCAATAAATGGATTAGGATCTTTTCGGGATCGGTTCTTATCCTCATGGGGATTGGATTCATCTACTCTACTTTAAGCATCTTTGGAACTGCAGAGGCTGCACTTATAGCTATTCTCCCGCTCTGGCTGTTGATGGCGGGAATCTTTGAATTCGTTAGTGTCAGCTTTAGGAAGGGTCTTTCCGGGGTAAATGAACTACCCCAAGTGCCGTTAAATTCTTGAACTAATAACCTCTATGTCTTCCAGGATCAAAACCTATTCTGAATTTTACCGCTTTTATCTTTCGGAACACCGGAACAAGACCAGCCGGATCTTACACTTTACAGGAACTTTTCTTGTGTTTGTGCTGTTGTTCCTGGCAATATTTTACGGGTGGGGCTGGGAGTGGATCTTTTTGCCACTGGTGGGCTACGGCTTCGCGTGGGTAGGACATGCTTTCTTTGAAAAGAATAAACCTGCAACTTTCAAATATCCGTTCTGGAGTTTAATATCCGATTTTAAACTATTTTTTGAGATCCTCTTTGGAAGAAGAAGTTTCGACTCCCATAAGGATTAGTAAGTGATAAGATATCTTACCTGTTTATTCTTGATCTTTTCTGGACTTTCAGCTTTCGGGCAGGAGAGGGTACTTCTAAAAGGCAGAATTCTCACTCCCGATGAAAATACTACCTCGATCAATATCATTAACCTTACCAGCCAAAAAGGCACTACAAACACTGCAGATGGAGATTTCCAGTTAATGGTAAAGAATAGTGATACGCTACTTTTCTCTTCTGTTCAATATGACCTACGGGAAGTGATCATCACAGAAGAGCTGCTTCAAAAGGCATTTTTGACTGTTCTTCTGGTTGAAAAGATAGATGAACTTGAGGAGGTGAACATAAGCGACATTAGCCTTAGTGGAAATCTGGCAACAGATCTCACTAACATCCCAACTCTTACACAAGCCGATCTTGGTTTCCCAATGTCCGATAAGCCGAGACTTACGTCCATTGAGCGAAAGTTGAAAACAGCGTCGAATGTCAGTACTACTTCAAAGGTAAATCCGCCGGGGATGTTCAATGTTAGCCTTGACGGGATTTTGAACAGGATCAACGGCAAAACCGAAATGCTCATAAAAGCAGCTGCCTTTGAGGATCTTTCTCAGGCTGTAGATGCCGGGGTAGCGGCCTTTCCTGTGTCTTTCTTCACTGAACTTACCATTCCTGAAAATCGAATTCGAGATTTCGTCTATTACTGTGCCGAAGATTCTGGTTTTAGATCCCTGTTAGCTGAAGCCAAACGTCTTGAGCTTGTGGAATTTTACCTCCTAAAAGCACCGGAATTTTTAGAGCAACGTCTTTAAAAAGATTTCTAAAATTTCTTCTATTCATGACTTATATCATCCTATAAAATCATTAATTATTCTTCCTTCTGCCTAATTTTATTCTGCTGAATATAATCCGGTAAAAATGAGATTTTTCAGAAGTATTTCTTTCTGTTTTCTGTTATCATTCTTCTTTCTGTCCTGTAGTTCCGATGAAGAGACCAATGGTTCAGGTTCTGAAACTTTCACGGGAAGCCTTTTTGTTGAAGATCAGAATCCTGTTAATAACCTTGTCTTCATTAAAAGTACGAACATGAGCAGAGCCGGTTGGGTAGTTATATACCGGGACAATGGTAGTGGCGCACCAGATCTGGACCAACCCGTCTCCAGCGCCAGACAGATCCAACAGGGCTATTCTAAAGATATACAAGTGCAACTGTTAAACCGAACAGAGCTACAGGACTCTGATGTGCTCTGGGCGTTATTACATGAAGATAATGGAAACATGAAGGTTTTCGAATTTCAGCAAAACCGTAATCTGGATAAACCTCTAATGACTTCAGGAAATAAAATGGTAATGGCTGCTTTTAAGATTTCTATTCCGGAAGAGCCGGATAGTTCGGGTGAGGTGGGAAGTCTGGTTTGGCACGATGAATTCAACAGTGGACATTTAGACCCTTCCAAATGGAATTATGAGACGGGTACCGGAATCAATGGGAATTGGGGAACAGGTCAATTGGACAGAGCTACTTCCCGTCCTGAAAACGTGAGTTTTCAGAACGGAATTCCTGGGGCAGATCAGGGATGCCTGGTAATTACGACCAGAAAAGAGAATTACATGGACCGTAATTACACCAGTGGGAGGATCAACACATCGGGCAAAGCCGCCTGGGGCCCCGGCCACAGGATCGTGGCGAGGGTAATGCCGCAGGGAGTAAGATACCAGGGACAGGGATTTGCTTTTTGGATGATGCCCGCCGAAAAACCTGCAGGCTACAGTAGCATTATGTGGCCACAAGGAGGGGAGATCGATATTATGGAGTATGTTGGATCTATTCCTTATAACAATTTAGGTACTGTTCATTATGCATGGTTTTGGGAGAATAATGAATATAAGGATTGGAACCATGGTCATTTAGGGGCGTATTATAACTATGAAGGTAAGCAGGTTCCAAATCCCGCCGAACCCGGTTATGGAAATTATCCGCCTCCGGCAAATGCGCCTCACGCAGGTAGTTCAGGTTTTCACACCTACGGAATTGACTGGTATCAGGATAGGATCGAGTTTTTTGTAGACAACAATGTTTACCACATCCATTATTTGAATGATGGTGATGGCTTTGAAGTAGATGGGGAAGATGAATTTGCTGTTCGTAATCTCGATGGAAGACGCGTAGGAATTTCTGAATATTCAAATCACTTTGAGGAATGGCAACCTTTCGAACATAAAATGTTTGCCATCTTAAGTGCAGGGGTAGGAGGATCTGATTATACTTACGGCGGACCTATAGTCCCTGAAGCTGAATTTCCGGCAGCAGTATTTATTGATTGGGTAAGGGTTTATAAGCTAGAATAAAATAATACCTTCCAAAAATGGTATTTTTAGAAGGTATTATTTGGAAGGTTTATTTAGGTGTAGATCGTTGTTCTACTTGTATTCTGAAACAAAATGGAATTTCACATGGGGATACTTCTGCTGTGCCATTTGAAGAGAAAAGGCAGAATCGGCAAGAAAAACCAATTGTCCGCGTTTATCAATGGCCAGAAATTTTGACTTTACTCTTTTAAAGTCCTTAAATTCTTCACTTTTCGGATCCTCAGGATCTACCCAGCAAGCTTTATGAACATTGAGATTTTCATAAGTACATTTAGCGCCATACTCGTGCTCCAGGCGGTACTGGATCACCTCGAACTGCAGGGCACCAACGGTTCCAATCACTTTCCGGCCGTTGAGCTCCAGGATGAAAAGCTGAGCTACTCCTTCATCCATAAGTTGATCGATCCCTTTTTCCAGTTGTTTGGATTTCATAGGATCGGCATTATTGATATAGCGGAAATGTTCAGGAGAGAAACTTGGAATTCCCTTGTATCTAAGTTCCTCTCCTTCAGTTAAAGTATCTCCGATCTTAAAGTTCCCGGTGTCGTGAAGCCCCACAATATCTCCGGGATAAGATACGTCAACGATCTCCTTTCTTTCAGCAAAAAAGGCGTTTGGACTGGAGAATTTGAGCTTTTTGTTGTGCCTTACATGCAGATATGGCGTATTCCTTTCAAATTTTCCTGAAACGATCTTAATAAATGCAAGACGGTCCCGGTGTTTGGGATCCATATTGGCGTGGATCTTAAAAACAAAGCCTGTGAAATTCTCTTCGGAAGGCTCCACTTTCCTGATATCACTTTCTTTCGGGCGGGGAGGAGGGGCTATGCTTATGAAGCAATCGAGTAATTCCCTTACCCCAAAGTTGTTTAGGGCTGAACCGAAGAATACCGGTTGCAGGTTTCCGGCGAGATAAGCTTCCTTGTCAAAATCGGGATAAACGCCATGCACCAGCTCCAGTTCTTCACGTAGCGTACCGGCAGCTTTTTCACCAATAAGTTTATCTAGTTCTTCAGAAGCAAGGTCGGAGATCTCTACTGTTTCTTCAATATCCTTTCTTGGGTCCCCGGTAAAGAGGTTTACATTTTGTTCCCAGATGTTGTAGATCCCTTTAAAATCGTAACCCATACCAATTGGAAAACTCAGCGGAGTAACAGTAAGATTTAGTTTTTGTTCGATCTCATCAAGAAGTTCAAAGGCATCTTTTCCCTCACGATCCAGCTTGTTAATGAAAACGATCATTGGAATGTTGCGCATTCGGCATACTTCCACCAGTTTTTCGGTCTGTTCCTCAACCCCTTTAGCTACGTCGATCACTACAATAACACTATCTACTGCTGTTAAGGTTCTGAAGGTGTCTTCAGCAAAATCTTTGTGACCGGGGGTATCCAGAATATTGATCTTAGTTCCTTCATATTCGAAGGCAAGGACAGAAGTAGCGACCGAGATCCCACGTTGCCGTTCGATCTCCATAAAGTCACTGGTTGCACCTTTCTTGATCTTATTGGATTTCACCGCCCCGGCTTCCTGTATCGCGCCTCCAAAGAGGAGCAGCTTTTCTGTCAACGTGGTCTTACCGGCATCGGGGTGAGAAATGATCCCAA
>CAYLZB010000122.1:0-6978 GCA_964388165.1 uncultured Flavobacteriaceae bacterium
GAGAAGAAATGGAAGACGCAAAAAAAGTAGCATTTTATACCCTTGGTTGTAAGCTGAATTTTTCGGAAACCTCTACAATAGCCCGTTCTTTTAAAGATGAGGGCTTTGTGCGGGTGGATTTTAGTGACCCGGCCGATATATACGTGATCAACACCTGCTCGGTGACAGACAATGCCGATAAGCGTTTTAAAACCATAGTTAAACATGCACAAAAAGCCAACGAAAATGCTTTTATCATTGCTGTGGGTTGCTATGCGCAGTTAAAACCCGAAGAACTGGCTGCTGTAGATGGGGTTGACCTCGTTCTTGGAGCTACCGAAAAATTCAAGATCACTAATTACCTTAACGACCTTTCCAAAAATGACATGGGGGAGGTGCATTCCTGCGAAATAGAGGAAGCCGATTTCTATGTGGGGTCTTACTCTTTTGGAGATCGCACCCGGGCTTTTTTGAAAGTGCAGGATGGTTGTGATTATAAATGTACTTACTGTACTATTCCGCTGGCGCGTGGTATTTCCAGAAGTGACACATTGGAAAATGTACTTGAAAATGCAAAAAAGATCAGCAATAAAGGCATAAAGGAAATTGTGCTTACAGGAGTCAACATTGGAGACTACGGAAAGGGAGAGTTTGGGAACAAAAAACACGAGCACACTTTTCTCGACCTGGTGAAGGCTTTAGACAAAGTAGAGGGGATTGAAAGATTGCGTATTTCCTCCATTGAGCCGAACCTTCTAAAGAATGAGACGATAGATTTTGTTTCGAAAAGTAAAACTTTCGTTCCTCACTTTCATATCCCCTTGCAAAGCGGAAGCAATGATGTGTTAAAGGCCATGCGCCGCCGCTATTTAAAGGAGCTTTATGTAGACCGGGTGCAAAAGATCAAGGAGGTAATGCCCAATGCCTGTATTGGGGTGGATGTGATCGTAGGATTTCCCGGAGAGACGGATGAGCACTTCCTGGACACCTATAACTTCCTGAATGAATTGGATATTTCTTATCTCCATGTCTTTACCTATTCAGAACGGGACAACACTTTGGCTGCCGAAATGGACGCCGTCGTGCCGCTAAAGGTCCGTAAAAAAAGAAGTAAGATGCTACGGGGGCTTTCTGCCAAGAAAAGACGTGCCTTCTATGAATCTCAATTAGGGAAGACAAAAACGGTCCTGTTTGAAGGGGAGAACAAAGAAGGTTACATTCACGGCTTTACAGAAAATTATGTAAAGGTGAAAACCCCCTGGGATCCGGCGTTGGTAAATACGTTGCACCAGGTCGAATTAAAAGAAATTGGTGAAGACGGATTAGTCCGGTTTTCCTATGTCAAAGAAAAAGTATTGCTTTAGATATTAATTCCCACCGGGAGCATCCCTTTATATTTGCGTCGGTGCTTTCGCATAAATTTTGCAATGCTGGGACTGGTGGGCATCACCCGAATCTCACGTTCTTTAATGATATCCAGTACTTTTTCGATGAAAGGTTCCAGATAGCCCTTTTCTTTTAGATCGTCGCTCATTTCCAGTTTGGTAAGGAAGATCTTACGGTCCTGACTTGCATATTCGATCTTGGCCAGATCTCCATCAACCTGAAGTTCAAATTGACGCAGGAATTCATTGTCATTAACAGTTAGCTGAGGGTCCATAATTTTTGTTTTTGTATATAAGTATCAAAAAATCAGCCACATTTAGAAGTTCTGTCCAGAGACTGAAAATTGGCTGTTCCGGAATTACCGGAGAGGAAAATTTATATTAAATGTTTATTTGAAGCGGTCAATTTCCCTTAAATTTGAGAGTAAAGTTAACAAATTTTGAGCACATTCGGGCTGTTGAAGCTCCTGAAATATGACGAAAGATTCTCTAGTTCATGTGTATTGTATGCCGGGCCTCGCGGCAAATCCCAGCATTTTTGAAATGATCAAATTGCCGGAAGAGAGGTACAGGATCCACTGGCTGGACTGGTTGCTGCCAAAACCGGGGGAAGAACTCCGGGACTATTCGGTAAGATTATGTAAAAAAGTTGAACATGAGAACCCTGTCTTGATCGGAGTGTCTTTTGGCGGGATTATTGTTCAGGAAATGGCTCAGATCATAAAAGTACGCAGAGTGATCATCATCTCCAGCGTCAAAAGTGAAAAGGAATTGCCAAGACGAATGCGGTTTGCCCGTTGTACCAAGGTCTTTAAGATCCTGCCCACCTCATTGGCAAAACATGTGGATGCTCTTGAAAAGATAGCTGTAGGAGATTTTGCTACCAAAAGGGCGAAGCTTTACAAGAAATATTTATCAATTACCGATACCCGCTATCTGGATTGGGCAATTGAGCAAATGGTGTGCTGGAAGAGACCGGAACCCTATGAAGGAGTTATACATATTCATGGGGATAAAGACGAGATCTTTCCTTATAAATATATAGATGGATGTATCACTGTGAAAGGAGGGACTCACGTAATGATCATTAACAGGTTCCGGTGGTTCAATGATCATCTGGAAGAAATTATCCTTACCGGAAAGCTTGAAGAAAAGAAAGAAAAAGAAATAATCAATTGATATGAAACTGAAGAATATTTTTATTGGCGGAAGCTTACTGGTGATATGTGGACTGGGGATAAATGCCGTTCAGGATGCCCCGACCGATGAAAACCAGGAGAAACAGATCTCTAACGGCTATAATGTCTATGCACTGCCTATGCCCGACGATCTTGAATTTGCAGGGGAATCTGTTCCTCTTGAAGATCCCGATGTCTTTGAGAGGATGGACAGGGAATTGCTTGTCAATACCTATTGGCAGTCAAATACCTTGTTGCTGCTGAAGCGAGCGAACAAATATTTTCCTGTTATAGAGCCTATTTTAAAGGAATATGGGGTTCCTGATGATCTAAAATACATCGCAGTGATTGAAAGCGGACTCACTAATGCTGTATCTCCTGCCGGGGCACGTGGTTTCTGGCAGATCATGGAAGGCACAGGGAAAGAATACGGGCTGGAGATCAATGATAATGTGGATGAGCGTTATAACCTGGAGAAATCTACTCGTGTTGCAGCTGAATACCTGAAAAAGTCCAAAGAACGCTTTGGTAGCTGGACCCTTGCTGCTGCAGCCTATAATGCCGGGAATTACGGGGTAGATAAACAAAGAGAGCGGCAGGACGTTCAGGATTATTACGATCTTCTACTGGGGGAAGAGACAGGACGTTATGTCTTCCGGATCTTGGCGTTAAAGGAGATCATGGAAAATGCAAAAAGCTATGGGTTCAACTTCAGGCAAAAAGATCTTTATCAGCATATCCCTTCCTATAAGGTGAAAGTAGACACCGCAGTGAGCGATTTTG
The DNA here is from genome assembly GCA_964388165.1 of uncultured Flavobacteriaceae bacterium. Taxonomy (GTDB): domain Bacteria; phylum Bacteroidota; class Bacteroidia; order Flavobacteriales; family Flavobacteriaceae; genus Salinimicrobium. The sequence goes on from CAYLZB010000122.1 coordinate 3,326, forward strand.
CAAAATTTGCGCAGGATTTCGGGATCAATTATAAAATATTGAAGATCCACAATCCCTGGTTACGCGAGGCGCATTTGAACAATAAGTCCAGAAAGGAATATCTAATAGAGCTTCCTGAAGAAGGTTATTACTCTCCGGCTCCTTAAAAGAAAGAGGTGATCAAGAGTATTCAAGACTGCAAGCAATTGCGGTCTTTTTTATGGAGTAAAAGTTTCTTCGGCAGTAGAATATTGGCTGCTATCCTTGATAAGAAGTAGAGAAAGAGCGTTGGAGAAAGCGTCATAATTTAGATCGAAAGACTTCTCAAGTTCAATCCCAAAGGGATGTGCAATCTTTCTTCTAATGTCCAGGATATTTTTATCCTTATCAAGTAAAAAGGAAGTTGGGAAGCCCAAAGAATGCTTCATCATCTTAATTACGTGGGGACTGCTATTTTGCATCTCATCCACATAAAGGATCGTGATATGATCGCTGTACTTTTTGGCAAGTTCTTTGGCAGTTTCACGATTGTCCCAAAATAGCATGACGAAATCTACCTGATCATGGTATTTATCGGCAAGTTTATTGAGGGCCGGAATTTCTCCGGCAGTAGGAGCTATCCAGGAAGCGTAGGTAGTGAGATACACAGGGTTTTTAAATTCATCCAGAAGGACCGGTTTTCTTCTGAGATCTTTAACCTTAAAATTATCCATCCTGCTCCCTTTTAAACAATAATTGACCAGGGAGTCAAAAAGGAAGGTTGCCCTTTCAATATTTTGAGTGCGATATGCTTTATCTGCGTGTTTCTTGTACTTGGGAAGGTGAGTGGTTAAGGCTTCAGAAAAAGAGACCGGCTCCTGTTGAGCAAATGCTGAGATTATAAATAATTGTGTAAGAAAGAGCAGTAATAGTTTACGCATTAGCACGAATCCCAAATTCAGTACGAATGTACAGAATAAGTGGCTTCAGCTGAAAAGTTTTCGATTAACTACGGGGAAATCAGTTGAACTACAAGAGACAGGATTCCTACAAAAGAAATCTTAAAAAGTAGTTGCAAAAATCTGATTTTTAGATCTTCTTCATCTGCTGCTTCATCATCTTGATCTGTTCATCAAGCATGTTGTGTTTGTCCAGTTTCTTTGCTTCCTGAAGAAGCATTTGAGCTTCTCTTTTTCGGCGTTTGGTCATCGCGATCCCGGCAAGATTAAGTTTGGCCATAGCCAGATCCTGTTTCATGGAAAGTCCGAGCTTCACTGCTCTTTTGAAGAACTTTTCGGCTTGAGTGATGTTGGTCTGAGAAACCATCAATCCGTGAAGGTACCAGTAGTAACCTTGTTGCTTTTGAGTGAGGGCTTTTTCAGGGTCTTTGATCTTGTCGAGCCATTTTTTAGCGCCTGCAAAGTCTTGCTTCCGAAGTCTTAAAAAGGCCATTAAGATCATCTCGTTCTTATAATAAAGGAAGATAAAGATGCCCGAAAGAAGTAAAAGAAAAATTCCGTTTCCTATATTTCCTTCAAAAATTTGCCAGATGGCCAGGATCACCAGGATACCGGTGATGATCAATTTGTAGACTTTATTGAACATTTGCAGTAAAATTTAAAGGCTGCAAAGGTAACAAAAACAATTGGAAATTATTTCAATTTAGGGTTTGTGCAAGTAAAAACTCTTTGTATATTTGCCCGCAGTTTTAAGAGGAGGTCTTAAAGCTTTTTTTCAAAGCGATTTCAAAGAAGATTAAAGATAATTATCATGAAAAGAACGTTTCAACCATCAAAGAGGAAAAGAAAAAACAAGCACGGTTTTAGAGAGCGTATGGCAAGTGTTAACGGAAGAAAAGTGCTTGCTCGCAGAAGAGCAAAAGGAAGAAAGAAATTATCTGTTTCCTCTGAGCAAAGGCATAAACACTAAATGATAATTCAACCGAAATAATAAAGGTGTTACTTTTTTAAGTAACGCCTTTTTTTATACCCTTTAGGTTCCTATTTTTACAAACACCCACTCAAATTTTTTCCTAATGCCTAAGAATAAAGACCTTAAAAGTATTTTAATTATTGGTTCCGGTCCTATTATTATAGGACAGGCCTGTGAGTTTGATTATTCCGGTACTCAGGCGCTGCGATCCTTGAGAGAGGATGGGATAGAGACTATCCTTATCAATTCAAATCCTGCAACCATCATGACCGATCCTTCCATGGCCGATCATGTTTATTTGAAACCTCTCACCACAAAATCTATTATTGAAGTTCTAAAAGAGCATCCGCAGATCGATGCTGTACTTCCTACCATGGGAGGACAAACTGCGCTAAACCTTTGTATAGAAGCAGACGAAAAAGGCATCTGGAAGGATTTTGATGTCAAACTGATCGGGGTAGATATTGATGCGATCAATATTACAGAAGACAGGGAAAAGTTTAAGCAGCTTATGGGGCGCATAGGCATACCCGTTGCACCTGCGCAAATTGCCACCTCTTATCTTGAGGGTAAGGAGATTGCTCAGGAATTTGGCTTTCCTCTTGTAATTAGAGCTTCTTTCACCCTTGGTGGAACCGGAGCTTCTTTTGTCCACACCGAAGATCAATTTGACGAATTGCTTGAAGCCGGACTCGAAGCCTCGCCTATTCACGAAGTATTGATCGATAAAGCCCTTTTAGGCTGGAAGGAATATGAGCTTGAATTGCTCCGCGATAAAAATGACAACGTGGTGATCATTTGTTCCATTGAGAATATGGATCCTATGGGAATCCACACAGGAGATTCTATTACTGTTGCACCGGCTATGACCCTTAGTGATGTTACATATCAAAGGATGCGTGACATGGCTATTAAGATGATGAGAAGTATAGGGGATTTTGCAGGAGGTTGTAACGTGCAGTTCGCCGTTAGCCCAGATGAGAATGAAGATATCATAGCGGTAGAGATCAACCCAAGGGTTTCCCGTTCTTCTGCTTTGGCCTCCAAGGCCACAGGATACCCCATTGCCAAAATAGCTGCAAAATTAGCTATTGGATATACACTTGATGAGCTGGATAACCAGATCACCAAATCGACTTCAGCATTATTCGAGCCTACCTTAGATTATGTTATCGTTAAGATCCCTCGTTGGAATTTTGACAAGTTTGAAGGCAGTAACAGGACACTTGGTCTTCAAATGAAATCTGTAGGAGAGGTGATGGGGATTGGTAGATCTTTCCAGGAAGCACTTCACAAAGCTACCCAGTCCCTCGAGATCAAGAGAAATGGATTGGGTGCCGACGGGAAAGGATATACCAATTATGACGTAATTCTCGAAAAACTAGAGAATGCCAGCTGGGACAGGGTGTTTGTGATATATGATGCCATTCAGCTGGGGATTCCGCTTGCAAGGATACATGACATTACCAAGATCGATATGTGGTTCCTAAAGCAGTATGAAGAACTTCATGCCCTGGAGGTAGAAATATCAAAATACAACATCGAGTCCCTGCCCAAGGATCTCTTGCTCGAGGCTAAGCAGAAAGGTTTTGCCGACAGGCAGATCGCTTATATGGTGGACTGTCTGGAAAGTCAGGTTTACAAGAAACGTGAAGAAGTGGGGATCAACAGGGTATATAAACTTGTAGATACCTGTGCAGCCGAATTCAAAGCTGAAACACCTTATTACTATTCAACTTTTGAAGCTGAAATTGAAACAAAAG
>CAYLZB010000123.1:0-6950 GCA_964388165.1 uncultured Flavobacteriaceae bacterium
GAGCGGGGAGACTACGGGGCTGCCTTAGAATATGCTGAAAGGAGCCTGGAAGCTGCTTATGCCCACGACTTAAAATCTGATATTGAAGAGAAACACTTGATGCTGTCAAATCTCTATGAGGAGGTGGGGAACATCCCCGAAGCTTATAATCACTATAGACAACATGCCATCTATAAAGACAGCATACGAAATATTAAGACGGTCCAGGAAATGGCCAATTTGCGCACAGATTTTGAAATTAATAAAAGGCAAACTCAGCTTGACCTTCTTAGCGAGCGACAGGCCAATCAGCGCAATATTATGGTCGCAATTGCCGTGGCTTTATTTCTAATAATGCTGCTGGCGCTGGGTCTATACAGGCGAAATCAATATATAGGACGAACCAAAAAGATCATCGAAAAGGAAAAGAACAGGTCCGACCGTTTGCTGTTGAACATTCTGCCGCAGGAAACTGCAATGGAGCTTAAGGAAAAAGGCAAGGTAGAGGCTAAACGTTTTGACGCAGTTACTGTCCTGTTCACCGACTTTAAAAATTTTACCCACTACGCCGAGAATCTTCCTCCGGAAGAGCTGGTAAAAAGTGTGGATTTCTATTTTTCCAAATTTGATGAAATTGTAGAACGCCATGGTCTGGAGAAAATAAAAACCGTAGGAGATGCTTACATGTGTGCGGCAGGAGTTCCTTTTCCAGTAGAAGATCATGCCCGCCGGGTAGTAGCAGCAGCCTGCGAAATGGTCACCTTTGTAAAAAATGCACGAAAGGTAGAATCCGATAAAGAAACCCGTTTTGAAATAAGGATCGGGATCAATTCGGGACCGGTGGTGGCAGGAGTGGTAGGTAGTAAAAAATGGGCCTATGATATCTGGGGAGATGCAGTGAACATTGCAGCCCGTATGGAGACCTGTTCAGAGATTGGGAAGATCAATATTTCCGAAAACACCTATAGCTTGATCAAAGATGACTTCGATTGTGACCACAGAGGCGAGATGGATGTGAAAAATAAAGGGATGATGAAGATGTATTTTGTAAAAGGTCCAAAACAGGCAGAGCAAAGTTGTGTTGCCTAGCTATCAGGTTCCAAAAATGGCATTTTGAGGTAACAATTTTCCAAATGGATCGTATAAGGGAGATAACCTTATAATATGAAAAGATTCTTCACCCTGGGTATTGCAATCTTCATGCTTGCCTGTACTCCATTAAAACCTGCCCTTTCAGTTTCAGAAACCAATGCTTTTCCTGTTAAAGGAAGGCAAGGATTGCTTATAAGGCAAAAGCTGACCTTCGGAGATTATCAAACTTCTCCCGTAAAGCGATCCTGGACGCGGAGTGGAAACACAAGGATCGATCTTATAAGCGGGCAGACTGTAGATCCTTCTTACCCAAACCTTATAGCTAAGGATTATGCTGATAGTGAGCAGTCGTTCTACTTTAATATTACCGACTTTTTTGGAAATGCTGCAGATGTTTATGCTGTTTCTCAATTTCACGCAGAAGACCTGCAAATAGGAGACAGACCGAATTCGGTGATCAATATCCTGGAAGATATTTTTGGAGGTTCAGATTTTTCTGAAGACCTGTTCTACGTGCAGATCTTTTTAAATGAGGAGGCCAAACCCTGGCAGTTGGTGCTCGATAATGAAGCAGCTCAGGTGTTCGCAGACGATTACACAGGGTTCCTGGTTTTGAACGAAAATGAATTCTACGCTCTGGAGCCCATTACGCATATGGAAGGGAAGAATGGAGCACAACAGATTGCTGCCGGCTCTATTGGATATGAGATATTTAACAAAGAAGGAAATTCTGTTGCGGCAGTTTCTTTAGTTGATAATGGTGAAGTCTATCTTCATACCAAAGATCCTTCAGAAAGATTATTGCTTTCAGCTCTTTGTGCAGCCCTCTTATTGCAACAGGATATCGCAATGGATGGAATGTAACTTTATGAAGTTTCAGAAATTTTTATATATTTAATACTCAGGCAGCTGCTGCCTGTTTTACCCCATTTCGGGGTGGCGAATTCCCCCTACGTAATTTTTTGATCAGGAAGATACTAATCAACCTATATAATTATGAGAAAAGAGAACGAGGGCAGAATTTCAAGAAAAACATTTTTACAACAGGTAGGCCTGGGAATGGGAGCTTTGGGAACAGGGATATTTTATCCTGCAAGTCTTTCAGCCGCAGAATTTCTTTCAGGTAATACAAATTCCAAACGGGATGTGGTTGTTGTTGGTGCCGGCCTGGCGGGTCTCGCTGCCGCCTGGCAGCTGCGTAAAGATGGCCATAACGTCACAGTACTGGAGGCCCGAAAGCGGCCCGGGGGCAGGGTATCCACAATCACTGAACCTTTTGCTGAAGGCTTATATGCAGAAGAGGGTGCAGCAGCATATTCTGAAAGTTATACTGAAGCTGTAAAGCTGATCAGGGAATTTCAGCTTGAGAAAATCCCTTATGCCTGGCCTGAAGAAGCCATAGTTTACCACCTTAATGGAGAACGTATCACTGCCAAAGCCGGGGAACAGGTAAACTGGCCATACGATCTCGATCCCGATGAGCAGGGCAAAGATCCTATGGCTCTGGTTCAGAAATATATCATAGACACCTTACCCAAAGAGGCAGGAGATCCCGATCTATGGGATAAAGCTCCTGTTGTGAACTTTGATAAGATCTCACTGGCAGATTATCTGAAAAAACAGGGTGCAAGCGAAGGTGCTGTAAAACTTCTGCAGAATACCCAGTGGTTTGCTGCCGTGCCTCATAAGACTTCCGGACTTTCTATGGCAATGTCAGATTTTGGGCTCTTCATGAGCGGTATGCCTTTTATTCTTAAAGGCGGGAATGATCTCCTGCCAAAAGAGATGGCTGCAAGAATGAAGGATAATATACAGTATGGAGTTGAGGTGGAAAGCATAACAGATTCCGGTACCGGTATAGAAGTTACAGGAAGTAGAAATGGAGAGAGAACCAGCTTTAAGGGAGATGAAGTAATAGTCACTTTGCCATTAAAGGTCCTCAAAAATGTCACTTTTGACCCTCCACTTTCAGCAGCAAAATCCAGGGCTATAGATAAAATGCCAAAGCTCGACCTTACCCGGGTTTATCTGGAGGTAGACAAACCTTTTTGGAGGTCTGAAGGATTATCGGGTATGGCGTTTACAGATCTACCTGTGATGCAGGTAAATCCATATCACAATGCCAATAACTTAGAAGAAGGACCTGCAATTCTTGAGAGCTATACGGCAGGAGATCGTGCACAGGACCTCAAAGGTTTGAGTGACAGGGAAGCAATTGAACGGCAATTGAAAGAAATGGAGAAGATCCATCCCGGGGTTCGGGAGCATTTTACAGACGGTTATGTAAAAGCATGGGGGGATGATCCATACGCTCTTGGTGGCCCCAGCTGGCCGGCACCCGGCGATGTGACTGCTCATTTAAAAGACCTGAAAGCCGCACAGGGAAATATTCATTTTGCCGGTGAGCATACGAGTGTCTTAAGGAGCACGATGGAAGGAGCTATAAGGTCCGGCTTTCGTGCAGCGAGAGAAGTCAAGGGGTAATTATTCAGTAAAAAGTTTCCCGATGGAGTAGGTGCGGGCGCTGCCTGCAACTTCAACTCTTTTGTCCATGTTCCGGCACAACAATTGGCCGCCACGCTCCGACAACTGCATGGCCGTCAATTCACTCTTGTGGAGCTTTTCGCTCCAGTAGGGGGTAAGGGAACAATGTGCAGAACCGGTAACAGGATCTTCAAAAACAGAAGCTCCCGGGGTGAAGAAGCGGGAAACGAAGTCGCAGTTCTTTCCTTTGGCTGTAACTATTACTCCGCCCGTTCCCAGGTCGAGCTGGTCAAACCAGGTACGATCAATCATTATATCTCTAACCTCCTGTTCATTCGCGTAAACCAGGACAAAATCCCGTGCTTTCAAAATTTTCTGAGGCCGGATATTTAAAGATCGTTCCAGAAGTTCGGGCAGGGGAGTAGGAGTAGGTTTTCTTGATGGTAGATCAAGCACATACCTGTTATCTTCAGCAGTTACCGTAAGTTCTCCGCTAAGGGTGTCAAAAATGAGGGTATTGGGGGAATATTTTCTGATCTCTTTCAAGGCATGAGCAGCTGCGAGAGTGGCATGACCGCAGAGATCCATCTCCATTTCGGGCGTGAACCACCTAAGGTGAAACTTGTAACCCAGATCTACAAAGAAAGCTGTTTCGGCAACAGCATTCTCTTTTGCTATTTTTAGAAGGAGCTCATCTGGTAGCCATTCAGACAGCGGGACAACACAAGCTGGGTTCCCGCTAAACAACTGGTCTGTAAAAGCATTGATCTGGTATAGGTGTAACTGCATCCTGTAAAATTAAAAATTCGGGGTCATTTATGACCACACCTTAACTTTTAGTTGAGCTCCTGCATTATTTCAGAGAAGATCTCGTAAGATCTCAACCGGTCCCGATGATCGTAGATGTGGGAAGCAACCATCACTTCATTGACCCCTGTCTGTTTGAGGAATTGAGCTGTTTGCTCCTTCACTTTTTCCTTGCTGCCAACAAAGGCATATTTCAACATTCTCTCAAACGCAGGATTTGCGGCAAGTTCTCTCAGTTCATTATCCATAGGAACAGGCGGTTGCATATAGTCAATATTGCCGGTCATTACTCCAAGCATCATTCTAAGAAGAGTAGTGGAGATCTTTTCTGCCTCTTCATCGGTATCGGCTGCGATCACATTTATTCCGCCGATAGTATAAGGTTCCTCCAGATATTTTGAAGGCTGAAATTTATTGTAGTAGATGTTAAGCGCTTCAAAGAGCTGGGCAGGTGCAAAATGACTGGCAAAAGCGTACGGCAAACCTTTTTCTGCGGCAACATGTGCACTGTCTGTACTTGATCCTAATACATAAATGGGGACCTGAACCCCTTCAGCTACTGCAGCCCTTACTTTTGCACTCTTATTTTCGGCTGAAAAATACTGCTGGATCTCACCGATCTCTTCGGGAAATTTATACACTGCCTGCATCCGATCACTGCGAATGGCATGTGCAGTCACCTGGTCGGTCCCCGGAGCCCTTCCAAGTCCCAGATCGATCCTGCCGGGATAAAGAGAACCCAAAGTGCCAAATTGTTCCGATACTATAAGAGGGGAATGGTTTGGGAGCATAATACCTCCGCTTCCCACCCTTATCTTTTTTGTGCCCCCTGCGATGTAGCCTATTAGCACCGAGGTAGCCGAACTCGCAATGCTTTTCATATTATGATGCTCTGCCAGCCAAAATCTATGGTAGCCCATTTCTTCAGCTTTCCGGGCCAGGTCGAGGCTGTTATTAAGGGTTTCCTGTACAGAGGAATTCACTCCAACACTGGCGAGCTCTAGAATTGAATATTGTTTTATGTTGGTGATGTTGTTCATAGCAATTGAAATTAATCTCTTCAAAGTTCGGGAAATGCCGAGTCATAAAAAACCCTTTTGTTCTGCTGCTTTTATAGACACCATTGAGATTTCTGCGAAATGGGTTAAAAATTTGGACAAAAGTGTCCAAAAAAAATTCGTATTTTGTAAAATATCAATTTTTTTGTTCCTAAATTAGGAAACACTATGGAATAACTATTTTTTGTGTTAAAAAATGTAACATAAGCAAAAAAAGTAGCCTAACCTTTAGATGCCTCACATCTGTAAATAATATAATCTTATTTAAACCTACATGTTAAACACTTACTTGCAGGCCTTTAAGAGCTTACCTTTTCCCTGTCTCCTCTTAGAACCCATAGAGGAGAAATTTGTAGTTGTTGATGCAAATTTGCGTATTTGTGAATTGTTAGGTAAAAGAAAAGAAAAGTTGGTTGGAAGGGTGTATCCCGATCTTTTAGAAAAAGGAGAACAATGTAAGAACATTCGCCAAAAGCGTCTTTTTTCTGTACAGACTGTTCTTGAAACCGGACATCCGGATAAAATCAAATTCCTCAAAACTAATCTTTCTTCCTCTCAAAAATGGGAAACTGAAGTAGGATTTTGGAGCGTGGATAATATTCCCATTAAAGATGAATCGGGAAAAGTGATACAGGTGTTGAATCTGGCTACAGACCAAACTTCTGATGTTCTTAAAGATCAGGAAATTGAAAGGGATCAGGCTGTTCAGTTTGATAAGCAGCAGCATTTTATTGAAAAAAACCGTGACGGATTGTATTCCCTGGACAGGGAAGGAAATTTTACCAGCCTTAATGAAGGTCTTGCCCAACTGGCCGAAGTTCCACAGGAGGACTTGTTAGGTTCAAACTTTCTTCCTTTTTGTGCTCCCCATGACAGGGAAATTACTTTGAAACACTTTTCAAGAGCTCTAAATGGGCAAAAGGAAATATTTGAAGCAGACTTTATTTCGGCCAAAGGGAGAGAACTGGTCCTTGAAATTTCTCTCGTCCCTATTCGATTGGCTGGAGAAATTACCGGCGTTTATGGTATTGCGAAGGATTTTACGCCTTTGCGGGAGAAGGAAAAAGAACTTTATCGAAGCCAGAAGAAATTCCAGGCTTTGATCCAGGAAGGATCAGATCTCGTGGGGATCCTTGATCCAGATGGCATTTATAAATTCGTAAGCGAAACAACAGAGAATGTTTTGGGAATAAAAGCTAATTTCTTTATTGGTAAAAATGCTTTTGATTTTATTCATCCCGAGGACAAAGGACGGGTAAAAAGGGACTTTTCTGCGCTGCAGGATGAAAAGTATGTGAAAATAGAACCCTTCCGTTTTAAAGATAGTGTTGGAAAATGGCGCTGGATCGAAACTCAGGCTACCAATTTAATGGATGATCCGTACGTAGAAGGAATTGTAACCAATTCAAGAGAGATAACCGAACTGGTTCAAAAATCCCAAAAAATTAAACAGCTTTATGAACGCTATACTTTGGCTGCCGAAGCAACCGAAGAGGTGATCTATGATTGGGATCTGCTTAGTGACGAAGT
>CAYLZB010000124.1:0-6949 GCA_964388165.1 uncultured Flavobacteriaceae bacterium
GGATACGCGCGAGAAAATATACAGACGATAAGGGGGTAAAGCATTATGAGATCTACGGTCCTCTTTTCTTCGGAAGTGTAGCCGCTTTTAATGAAAAATTTGATGTCACAGGAGATCCCGATGAAGTGATCATTGATTTTTCTGAAAGTAGAATTGTCGATATGTCCGGAATTGAAGCGGTTAACAGGTTGACCGATCGTTACCTGAAGCAGGGTAAAAAATTACATCTCAGGTACCTAAGTCGTGATTGCAGGCAGCTGCTTAAGAACGCCGACGAGATCATTGAGGTGAATATACTGGAAGATCCTACCTGGAAAGTTGCTACAGACCGAATTTAATTCTTAAATTCAAGTCGTAACTAAATTTGGAACAATGAGATTCAGAGATAGAGACGACATGGAGTTTGATCCTGTGCCTTCGCTTAAAAGTAAGGCCCTTAGGGTCAATTTGAACGAGAATATCTATGGCACCTTTGCCGAGATAGGAGCAGGGCAGGAAACAGTGCGGAATTTCTTTCGTGCCGGGGGCGCTTCAGGAACTATAGCAAAGACCATGAGTGCCTATGACAAGGACTTTAGTGATGCTATCTACGGAATCGAAAAAGATGCCCGCTATGTTACCGAAGCACGTCTCAAGAGCATGCTCAAATATGAGACCCGGCTTTTAGAGGAACGCATCCCCCGGGAAAAACATCCCGATAAACTCTTTTTTAGTTACGCCAATACCGTTGCCACTATAGATTTCGCTAAGAAATATAAGGGTCACGGCTGGTTGGGGATTAGATTTCAAACAGATCCAAATGAGGATTTTAACGAGATCATTATCCATGTTCAGTTCCATGAAAATAATGCAGGGCTTCAGCAAATAAGCCTGGGAACCATGGGCACCAATCTCATTTACGGCGCATTCTACCAGTATGATGATCCTAAAGTGCTTCTGCAGCACCTTTATGACCACCTCAATAGTGACCAGGTTGAGATCGATATGATCAATTTTACAGGTCCTGCCTTTAAAGAGGTAGACAACCGACTCATGAGCCTTCAGCTGGTAAAAAATGGAATGACCCAGGCCGTAATGTTCGCTTCTTCGGGGAACAATGTACTCCCTGCAAATGAGCTGTATAAGAAGAACATACTTACTTTAAGAGGTAGCTACAGGCCTGTTACCAAGGTGAACATGAACATGTATGAGCAGTCGCTTGATCTGTTTTTAAAAGAGAAAAAAGTAAAAGAGGAAAATACCAGGGTTATTTTTGAGATCACCCTTTCCAATTTAAAAACTGAAGGAGATATTGATGAAAAAGATTTCCTCGACAGGGCAGATCTTTTAGGTTCCCTGGGTCAAATGGTGATGATCTCCAATTTCCAGGAGTATTATAAGCTGGTCGAGTACTTCTCACAGTTCACTGCAGAGAGAATGGGATTAACCATGGGCGTCAACACTTTTATAGCTCTATTTGACGAAAAGTATTACCGTCATCTTAGCGGAGGCATATTGGAAGCTTTTGGTAAACTCTTCTTTAGGGATCTAAAGGTATATCTGCATCCACTAAAAAACCCTGAAACCGGGGAGATCATCACCAGTGATAACCTCAAAGTTCATCCCCGCATGAAGGAACTATTCAAGTTCTTTAAAGACAATGGTAGGGTAGTGGATATCACCAATTATAACCCCGAGATACTCGATATTTATTCCCGTGAGGTTCACAAAATGATCTCTGAAGGAAAGAGCGGATGGGAAGATATGCTCCCTCCAAAAACAACCGAAATGATCAAGAAAAAACGCCTGTTCATGCCTGCAGAGGCCTGATCTAAAGAGGTGTCAAAAATACCATTTTTGACACCTCATTTTAAGTTAATCTTCCTTTAAAAATTTCCCTGCGGAATCAAATTCAAGTTCACGTCCATCTGCAAGTTGTACTTCGTGCCCGTCATCTTCTTTTTCCCAACTTACAACCTCAGAGCTAAGATCGTTTTGATCTAAATAGCTTCTTATAGCCTGCGGCAGAGCTTCGGGAGGAATCGTAAACCCTTCTTTACTGTCGATCTCTGTCACTTCCCCGGCTTTATTGAAGTCCAGTTTTATTCCGTTTGCTAATTTCACCTCATACATTTCATCCTTATCCCAGTTATACCAGTTGTCATTCTTCTCCACTTTTACCACCTGTTCAGAAGAAAAATGTTTTTTCAGAAAATCCTGTGAGCTTTGAGGTAATTTGCCGGTATCTGTCTGCGCAAAGACAAGGGCAGCAGAAAACAATAATCCTATACCTGTAAAAAATAGCTTTTTCATGATCTTTTATTTTTAGTTCCTTATAAATTTAGGACAAGCTGCTGTCTTACCACATGCCAAAGGATTAATTTTCTGTTAATTTGTGGAGAATTTGATAAAAAACTGATTGGAAGGGGTATTACTTACAATTCATAAAATAATCTTATAAAATGATCATCTGAATTAGCCTTTTTCATTTTTTTCTTACTTTTTACAAAAAGCAACTATGAAAGAACACAAGAAAACTATAGAGAGCTATTTTGCTTCTATTGGAAGCAGGGCCAGCGAGGTAGGTCTGGCTAAAGAAGATATAAAAAAGGATTTTCTACATAAGCTTTTTTACCACCTGGGTAGGGTTCCTGCGGTAACTACAGATAATGACCTTTATACTGCGCTAGCCCTAACCATTCGGGATAGAGCTTTAAGGCAGTTCGTACGTTCTACCGAAGAGTTTTCTCAAAAAGATGCCCGCGGGATCGCATATTTTTCAGCCGAATATCTTCCGGGGCCTCACCTGGGAAATAACCTTCTTAATCTTGAGGTTGTTGAAGAGACCCGTGAAGCACTTAATGAACTGGGGCTGGATCTGGACCATCTTCTGGAACAGGAGGTAGAACCCGGATTGGGAAATGGAGGTTTAGGCCGCCTGGCTTCCTGTTATATGAATTCCCTTGCCACTCTGGGAATTCCTTCCATTGGTTATGGAATAAGATACGAATTCGGGATCTTTAAGCAGGATATACGGGATGGATGGCAAGTAGAAGGTACAGATAAATGGTTGCATAATGGCAATCCCTGGGAAATTATGAGGCCCGAGATCTCCTATGTGGTAAAGTTTGGAGGAAGGACAGAACACGGGGCAGATGATGACGGAAAATACCGGGTAGAATGGTTTCCGGAATCTGAAATAAAAGGAACTGCCTACGATACTCCAATCCTGGGTTATCAAAGCAACGGGATCATCATGCGGCTCTGGAAAGCTGAAGCTGTTGAGTCCTTTGACTTTTCAGTATATAACCTCGGAGATTACTACCGTGCAGTGGAAAAGAAAATGAGGTCGGAGAATATCACAAAAGTGCTTTACCCCAACGATGAAAATCTTTCCGGTAAGGAACTCCGTCTTAAGCAACAGTATTTCTTTGTTTCCTGTTCTTTGCAGGACATGATCAATCTACATACGGTTCAGGGAAGAAAGCTGAAGAATTTTCATGAGAAGTTTGCTATTCAGCTCAATGATACTCACCCATCTATAGCAGTAGCCGAACTTATGCGCTTGTTGGTCGATGAGCATAAGATGGAATGGGAGTCTGCCTGGGATATCACCCGTGAGACCTTTGCTTATACCAATCATACCTTACTACCTGAAGCTCTTGAAAAATGGACGGTAAGTTTGCTGGGAAGGTTACTGCCACGGCATTTGGAGATCATCTATGAGATCAACAGTCGTTTTCTCGATGAACTACGGGTTAAGGGTTACAGTGGGGAGCAGATCGCCCGTATGTCCTTGATCGATGAGCAGGGAGAGCCTTCCATAAGAATGGCCCACCTTGCTACTATTGGTAGTTTTAAGGTCAACGGGGTTTCTGAGCTTCACTCGCGACTACTTAAATCCCAGGTGCTTAATGATTTTGCCGATCTATGGCCCGACAAATTCACGAATGTGACTAACGGGGTTGCTCACAGACGATTTCTTGCAGTTGCCAATCCCGGTCTGGCCGATCTTATTTCAGAAAAGATAGGAAAGAAATGGTTGACAGATCTCACCAGTTTCTCACAATTGGAAAAATTTGCCGAAGATGAAGCATTTCAGAAGAGATGGCGGGAGGTAAAACTTAAGAATAAAGAATTTCTTGCCCAACATTTGGAAGAACGTACGGGTGTAAAGGTGGATCCTCATATGCTATTTGATGTTCAGGTAAAACGTATCCACGAATACAAAAGGCAGCACCTCAAATTGCTACACATCATTGACCTTTATTTGAGGATAAAGGATGGTAAAACTGAAAATATCGCACCTTCCACCTTCATATTTGCAGGAAAAGCTGCGCCGGGATATTTCATGGCCAAGCTCATCATACGGCTGGTGACTGCAGTGGCCGATCTGGTAAATAATGATAAAGAGGCGAGTAAGCTTCTTAAGGTGGTCTTTCTGCCGAATTTCAATGTAAAACAGGCACAGAGAGTATATCCTGCAGCCGATCTTTCGGAACAGATCTCCATGGCCGGAAAAGAGGCTTCGGGTACCGGGAATATGAAATTTGCCCTCAACGGGGCACTCACCATTGGAACTTTGGACGGAGCCAATGTGGAGATCCGGGAAGAAGTAGGGGCAGACAATTTTTACCTTTTTGGGCAAACCACCGAGGAAGTACAGCAGTCTAAAAAAGAGGGTTACAGACCCTACCAGATATATCAGGAAAATGAAAAACTAAAAAGGGTATTGGATTTTCTGGTATCGGGAGATCTGGCTCACGGGGATACCGAATTATTTAAGCCTCTTTACCACAATCTCTTGCAGCAGGATCCTTATCAGCTTCTAAAGGATTTCGATTCTTATTGCACTAAAAAAGAAGAGATCTTTAAACTTTGGAGCAATGAAAAGGAATGGACGAAGAAATCCATTCTCAATGTGGCAAGGATGGGGAAATTCTCTTCAGATCGCTCTATAAGGGACTATTGTGAGAAAATATGGAAAGTGGAGCCTGTAAGGATCAAGGACTAACTTGCAATCCGGGCCTTTAGATCGGCCAAATGCATAGCCTTGATATCTTCACAATATTTCTTACAGTAACTGGTGTGGTAAGAATGTATAGAGAGGAATTTGACCTGGATTTCATTCCACTCCTGCCGGGAGAGCTGGGGCCGGTCATGCCTTAACTCCATGAACAATCTCTCACTAACCTCGTAAAAACTGTCGGTTCCCAGGTATTCGAGGTCGGCATCTGCAAGGATCTTTTCTGAAAGGTTCTTTGGCTGTTGAGGTATTTTGGTGGCCATGATCATGCCGCAGATGCGTTGGATCTCCTCGGGAGTGATATCGAATTCCGGAAGTTCGGCAGCAGCCATTTCACAGCTTTTACGTTCATGTTCCTCCCTGCCTTTTACGAATCCGAGATCGTGGTAAAGGGCTGCGACCTTTATGAGAAACAATTCTCTGCCGGATACTTCTTCCTGTTCTGCAAGAAAAATGGCTTTTTCAAGAACATACTTGGTGTGGTCGGGGGAATGATAGTATAACCAGGGAGGAAGGTTATTCTCCAGGTTCGACATTACTTTCCTGTAGATTTGTGTGAACATGATCTTCAAAAGGGTCTTTTGCTGTTTGTTTTCCAATTCCTCCTTTTACTTCTTTGATCCTTTGAACGAAGAAAAAGGCATTAGGATCTATATTGGTTGTGGCTTCTTTGATTCTATGTATTTCCAGTCTGGTAACAATGGTCATTACAATGTCACAATCATGCCTGACATTGTAGGCTCCGGGTAAATACCCTCTTTCTCCTTTATAAACCGTGATCGCTTTGCCAAAGTCATTCACGATAAGGGACTTCACTTCTTCACATTCACGGGATATTATGGTTAGGGCCGTGAACTCTTCAAAGCCATCTACAACATAATCTGTAGTCTTGGCCGCAGTGAAATATACTAAAAATGAATACATCGCAGTCTCTAAGTCAAAAACAAATGCTGCTCCAACAAAGATCAACGCATTCAAGGTAAGAATGATCTCTGCCGTAGAAAAGGCCGATCTTTTAGTAGTGTGCAGGGCCATGATCTCAATGCCATCCAATACCCCTCCTGCTTTTATGACGAGGCCTATTCCCAGTCCAATGAGAAACCCGCCAAAGACCGCGATAAGTACTTTGTCGTCTGTTACTGCAGGGATCTCTATAAAATGCATAAGGATGGTAAGCATGAGGATGGAGATAAGGGCTCGAAGAGCAAAGGTCTTTCCTATCTTTTTGTATCCCAGGTAAAGAAAAGGCAGGTTAAAGGCTACCAAAAGATACGTAAAGGGTATTTGAAGGATCTCTTCCACGAGAATCGAAATTCCCGTCACCCCGCCATCAAGAAAATGATTGGGAAGCATAAATCCTTCCAACGCGACCATGGCCGAAAATACCCCCAGTATCGAATACACTATAGAATGAAGTGAGAAAAGTGATTTCCAGTTGATCCTTTTGTTTTGTTGCATTTTTGGCTCCTAATATTTCTAGCTTAAGACTTCATAAGCTTTTATGGTTTCTGTTTTGTTCTTGAAGTTTATCAAACCCACTTCTTTGCACTGAAAGGATTCTTTTATTTGTTCATAATTTGAAGCTGTTATGAGGATCTGGTTGACAGACGCTGCTGCCTGTAAGCGAGCCGCTACGTTAACCACATCTCCAATCACTGTGTAATCAAGCCTTTTCAATGTACTGGAGCCAATATTTCCGGAAACCATTTCGCCCGAATTGATCCCGATTGAAATTTTAAGTTTGAAGGCTTCCTCCTCCTCTTCGTCCAGTTCTACCTTTTGAAGTCTTTCCCTAATGGCAAGACAGGCATCAATAGCACGGTCGAGATGATACTGTCCCTTAAAGACAGCCATGATACAATCCCCCATGAATTTATCTACTATCCCGGTTTGATTGATGATCTCTTTTACCATCATATCAAAATACTTGTTAAGGAGTTTCAC
>CAYLZB010000125.1:0-6924 GCA_964388165.1 uncultured Flavobacteriaceae bacterium
GTTTAAGGTTTAAGGTTTAAGGTTTAAGGTTTAAGGTTTAAAAAATAAAAAATCCCGGTGCAATGCCATCCCTAAAATTCAATATAAAATATAAAATATTCAATCCAGAAACTTGTACTTCTACCTTCGTCTTTCTCACTTCCTTTAATGGTTCTAAATAAGAAGTAAGAAACCAACATAAAATTGTATTTTTGCGAAAATTTTGACATGAAAAATATCACCATAAATATTCAGCCTACCACCAAGCCTACCATAGTAAAGTTTGAGGCTAACATCTTCCTTACCAAGCACGAAAGCTTTGAGTTCAGGAACATAGACGAGGCAGGACGCTCTCCCCTCGCCCAGCAGCTTTTCCACTTGCCATTTGTAAAGACTGTATACATCGCCCAGAACTTTGTTGCTATAGAGAAATACAACATTGTTCACTGGAAAGATGTGCAGCACGAAATAGCCGAACAAATTCAGACTTTCCTCAACAGCGGTGGAGTTGTAGTGACACCTTCAGATGAAGAAACTAAAAAGATCCCTGTCACTGTATATGCGGAAAGCACTCCCAATCCCACTGTAATGAAATTCGTTTCTAACAAGAAGCTCGTTCTGCAGAGTGTAGAATTCAGGAATATAGATGAAGCTAAAAATGCTCCGCTGGCAAAAGCACTTTTTCATTTCCCATTTGTCAAAGAAGTTTTTATGGATGAAAATTACCTTTCCATCATGAAATTTGACATAGCAGAATGGGAAGAGATCACCCAGGAGCTGCGCGAATTTATAAGAGAATTTCTTGAACAGGGGAAAGAAGTTCTAACCGAAGACCATGAGGATACTGCGGCTTCAAAAAAGCAAGATTCGGCACCTGTTCCGGAAGTGCAGCTTGATGACACTTCAAAGGAAATTGTCGCTATTCTGGAAGAATACATTAAGCCTGCAGTTGCAAGTGACGGCGGAAACATCATGTTCGAAAGCTATGATGAGGACCAAAAGCTGGTAAAGGTGGTACTGCAAGGTGCCTGCAGCGGATGCCCCTCCTCCACTTTTACTTTAAAGAACGGGATCGAAACCATGCTTAAGGACATGCTCCAGGGACGTGTAGAGCGCGTAGAGGCAATTAATGGCTAATTTCAGGTTTTATAAACTGAAAGTTAAAGATCAAGGTTTCCTAATATATTGAGCTATGAAAAAAATAAGCAAATTTGTAAAAATTCCGTTGTTGATCCTTAGTGTATCAGCAATCTTTACCGGCTGCCAAGAGATGAATTCCAAAGTGGATGAGCAGCTGGACAGGATAAATGACCGTGCCGAGGAACTTGATTCTGCCGTTAACCAGGGATTGGATAAAGTGGAGGATCTTGATTCTACCATTTCCGCAAAAACCAGGAGACTTAAAAATCTGGATTCTGTTGTGCGTAAGACTTCCATAAGAATTGACTCCCTGGTTAATAAAAGCACAAAAGAAATCGACCGTCGGTTAAATTAAATTTCAAGTTAACTGTAGTTATTAAAAGTAAAGACTGCAAAACTTTCCAAAAATGAGGTTTTGCGGTCTTATTTCTTTTGAGGTACTCCAGCCGAAAAACGAGTTGTTTCTACAGCAACATTGAATTCTCTATATAATTCGAGGAGGTTCATAGTGGAGGTGATAAGATCCCTGGTTTCTAATAACAACCCGAAGTAGAGCTCGGAGTTCTTAGGACTACTCTCGGTGGTTCTGATCCTTTTGATCTGCTTCTCTACCAGTTCCCCAACATCATTTAATAGATTTCGTTTCCCTGCCAGAACTAACTTTCTGCACCCATTCCATAGCTGGTTCCTTTGCGGTAAAGCCTTTGAATTTCCAACTTGAATTAAGAATTCGTGATATTTCCATGTATTTCTTAAGAACACCAATTACCTTCTCATCATCCGAAATATATGCTACCTTTAGTCGGTTAAGGTAAAGAGAAGCTCCTTTATCGTGGGCGGCCATTTCCTTTATGTCAATTTCATTCCACTCAACTTTTGAAACTTCGAGAGCATCGATGACCTGATATTTCGCGGCATCACTCCGTTCATCTCTGTAAAACTCCTCGTTGGCTTCTTCTATTTCCCCGGCAGTCACATATCCGAAGAATTTCCAGACAATACCGTTTTCTTTCCATGTTGTTTTATAGGGCATAGCGTTTTGTGTGCTTTTACTGTTGGGTCCTTTAAATTTAAGTATTTCAGCCTTTCTGACCGGCCAACACCAAGAAAAAATCAGGAGAATTTCCGGAATTAAAATTAAAAAGGTCCTTGACTAATAATTGGCACGCGCCTCTCATAATTACCATTTTAGAGCATCTTTCAAACACCGGCTAAGCGATATAGATTAAAATTTTGCAGCTATTTTTAGGGCCTTCCGGTATCCGGGAAGTGGGTAGTTTCTACAGCAACATTGAATTCTCTATATAATTCGAGGAGGTTCATAGTGGAGGTGATAAGATCCCTGGTTTCTAATAACAACCCGAAGTAGAGCTCGGAGTTCTTAGGACTACTCTCGGTGGTTCTGATCCTTTTGATCTGCTTCTCTACCAGTTCCCCAACATCATTTAATAGATCCTGTTTTCCTGCCAGAACTACATCTATTCTGGCGAAATCCTGCTCATCAAAGATGTTCTGGATCTCATCAAACAACGCCTGCATCTTATCATCCACCCTCTTTAGATCCCTTATTTGGTTGAACTTAAGATTTTTGTGATTGTTATTTACATGATTGTAGCTGTTCCTGGTAATATAACCAATGGACTGCACTATATCTTGAAGGTAATCCAGGATAAGAATATAGAAGCGATTAGAATCCAAGGAACCTTCTTCGATCGTTTTGATAAAGTAGAAGACATTTCGCTTTAGCTCATCAATTTCAGATTCAAGTTTCTTGATGGATTTCTTATTCTTTTTGAGCTTACTCTTATCGTAATACCCCAAATTCTTCACAGTTTTGGAGAACATTTGGTTCACTCCACACACGATGCTCGAAATATTCTTGGAGCTTTCAAGAACTATGTCATTGATGGTGCTAATATCATTCCTTCGGAATGGCTTCTTCAGCTTTTTCTCCTTCTCTTTCCTGGAATGAAGTACAAAGCTGCGGGCTATACTGAAGATCGCAAGACCGATTAGAATTGTGATGGCTATAATTCCGCCGAAATAAATAATAGCGGCAAATAAGGCAGCTGCCGAAAATGCCACCAGTGCAGTAACAAACCATCCTCCAATCACATTTACTACCCCGGCTACTCTGTAAACAGCACTTTCTCTATCCCAGGCTCTATCGGCTAAGGAAGTACCCATAGCCACCATAAAAGTAACATAGGTTGTAGAAAGGGGTAATTTAAGGCTGGTCCCAATAGAGATAAGAATACTGGCCACTACCAGGTTCACCGAAGCACGCACCAGGTCAAAAGCAGGCGTATCTTCAGAATCTCTTGTAAAGGCCCTTGGCTTCTGAAATTTTTCCTCGATCTTTCTGCTAATGAGCTGCGGAGTTATGGCACCCATTACATTTCCTAAAATAACAGAGTATCGCACAATTCCGCGGGAAAGAAAGTTGGGTTCAAAGCGTTCGGTTACTTCTCCCTGCCTGGAAAGGTTAACTCCCGTTTCTACCACATTGCGGGCTTTACGGGAAAACCATAGGGTAATGACCATAACTGCACCGGCCCCCAACAAGAGAAAGGCAGGTGTTGCTACCTCACCCTGCAAACCGCTCATTAAAAATTCTGAAGGTAACGTACCGGCAGAAGTGTATGCCGCCTGCCACAATTCAAAAGATTGCCAGGCGGCGATAGGAACCCCAATAAAGTTCACAAGGTCATTTCCCGCAAAAGCGAGGGCAAGAGAAAAGGTTCCCACCAAAATAATGAACTTGAGGATATGAGTCTTAAACAGGCTCATTAAGAGCTGCGAAATAATTGTAAAGACAACCAATCCAATAGCGATGATAATAAGAGTATTGTTGTCGAGGTAATTCAGAAAGTCTTCAGAAACAAATGTTACCGACTTCAACCCTTTCAAAAGGATGAAGTAGAGAATAGCGGTTAGGGAAACACCTCCAAAAATGGCACCTGCATACTTGATCTTTTTTTCGAATTGAAAGGAGAAAATGAGCCGCGAAAAATACTGCACTATAGCTCCAATGAGAAATGCTATGACGACAGCCAGCAGGATCCCTATGATTATCTCGGTAGCCTTGGAAGTATTGATGTAATTAAAAATGTCTGCATAATTCCCTGTATCATTGTAGATCTTGATAACAGCCATGATCACTGCAGCACCTAATAGCTCAAACACTATGGAAACCGTTGTTGACGTGGGTAAACCAAGGGAATTAAAGAAATCCAGGAGCAATACATCTGTGATCATGACGGCCATGAAAATTATCATGATCTCCTCAAAATAGAACTCCCCCGGCATAAAGATGCCTTTTCGGGCTACCTCCATGATCCCGCTAGAAAAGATGGCCCCCACTCCCACACCAATACTGGCGACAATGAGGATCGTCTTCATAGGAAAAGCCCGGGATCCAATAGCCGAACTAAGGAAGTTGATGGCATCATTGCTCACCCCTACAACCAGGTCGGTAATTGCAAGGCCAAAAAGAGCAACCAGCATTACGATATAAATATCTTCCATAAAGAAAAGCAGGTTTAGCTATTGCAAAATAAGGATTATTTAAAGAAAGTCCAGATAACGCCCGAATATAACTGTTACGGCAGGTGAAGCGTTCAAAAATTAATAATTTATAAATAACTTGTTTTCAATAGGTTATATGATTATCTTAGTGATCAACTTCCCTCAACATCAGAATATTATTTCCCTCAACAACAGTAAATAACTTCCCTCGACAAGGAAAATTACTAACTAATATAATTGAGCTATGAAAAAAGTATTCTTAATGTTATTCCTCTTTGGAATAATAAGTCCGACTTTCGCTCAGATTTCTGAACCTGAGGAACTGAAAGAAGTGAAACTGGTTGCGGTCAACTATAAATATCTTGACGCCGTAACTAAGCAAGAAGTTGCAATCCCGGTGAAAAAACTGGAGCAGCATGTCGCCAACTATGATATCAAATCTTCAGAAGTATATCATGATGATTATGATATGTATGAAGTTACTTTTTTTATACCTGAAGGGTCCGTTCTCGCGGCTTATGATAGAGATGGAAAACTGCTTAGAACCATTGAAAGGTATAAGAATGCCGGAATTCCTGAAACCGTTCGAAAAGCCGTCAACAAAAAATATCCCGACTGGTCAATTTCCAAGGATGTCTATCTTGTCAACTATCACGATGACAAAGGTGCTGAAAAACAATACAAGCTAAAACTGGAAAAAGGAAAAGACGTTAAAAGGATCAAAACAGATGAAAAAGGAAATATTCTGTAAAATCGAATATTTTAAAATTGCCCTCAAATAGAATTTGATCTTTTGAGGGCAATTTTTTTATTCCTTAGAAGCTACCCCTTTGGATCCCCAAGGTTTAACAATTCCTTACTATAAGCTCCATAAAGAAATTTGTAAATTGATAATCAATCGATTAAAAACAATTGCTAACTAAAAAAAAGAAGAATTATGGCAGTAATGAAAGTATTAGAGATTATGGCAAATTCTAACAAAAGTTGGGAAGAAGCCGTAAAAAATGCAGTGAAAACTGCAGCGAAATCTGTGAAGAATATTAAATCTGTATATGTAAAAGACCAGACCGCCAATGTTGAAGGCGATAGTATTGTAGACTACCGGGTGATCGTTAAGATCACTTTCCAAGTAGATGCCTAACTCAAAGGCATAGTTTAATTAGTTAACTAAGCTTCCTTCGGGAAGCTTTTTTTCTATGGCTTTGAAACCATGGGTTTTTAGATTATTTTAACTTTTATAAGGCACATAAAAATGCTGTAATTTCCACCTTTGCACCAAATCAAAATTTTACATGGAGGATATCACGGACATTAAAAACATTTCTGAAGAATATTTTGAAAAATTCCTTGGCTATTTACCCGATCTCTTAGGGGCCGTTTTATGGCTGGTGATAGGTTGGTGGCTTATAAAACTTGTTATAGGATACTTGAGAAAGTTATTTGCCAAAAGCCATCATGATCCCGCTCTTACGAAATTCCTTTTAAACCTTACCAATGGGATCCTCCTGGTGCTGCTCCTTATAAGTGTGGTTGGAATGCTGGGGATAGAAACCACATCATTTATTGCCATTTTAGGAGCCGCAGGTTTGGCGATTGGTCTGGCATTACAAGGTTCGCTATCAAATTTTGCCGGCGGGGTGCTTATCCTTTTGCTTAAACCTTTTAAACTGGGAGACTGGATAGAGGTCAATGGCATATCTGGGAGTGTAAAGGATATATCCATGTTCTACACCAAGCTGAATACTTTTGGAAATCAGTTAGCCATTATTCCCAATGGAGAACTCTCTAATGAGAACATCATAAATTATTCCGCCGAAGATAAAAGGAGGGATGCCATTACCATAGGGATCTCTTACGACAGCAATATAAAACTGGCCAAAGATACCCTCATGGAATTGCTTAAAGAGCAGGAGGATATTTTAGAAGATCCTGCCCCTGCAGTTGTAGTGACCGAGTTAGCCGATAGTTCTGTAAATCTTTCTGTAAGATTCTGGGCCAAAAACGACGTTTTCTGGGATCGTCACTGGTACACTATTGAGGAAGCAAAAACCAGGCTTGAAGCTGTAGGTATCTCCATCCCATTCCCACAACGCGATGTTCATTTCTTTAATCATAGTAAAGAGGAGTGATCAGTGGTCAGTGGTCAGTGGTCAAAAGTGAATTTTGGAAACGGCACGGATTAGAAATCTGCGCCAGTGGTGTAACACATACAACTTTGAATTTTTTAACCTGCCATGAAATCTTTCAGGTAATACGGTTCAAAATAGGCGACATCTT
>CAYLZB010000126.1:0-6744 GCA_964388165.1 uncultured Flavobacteriaceae bacterium
GCGATAAGGCGGTCTGCTTCGGGCAAATATACATCAATAATGCCATTTTAGAGGGTGTAAGTTTGTCACTCCTAAAGTTCGTGTCTACAGGTTTTTGTGGATAAAAACATGGGGAGAATCACCCGCTTCGGTTTTGTATTTTTATATTTGTCTTTCTAAAGCATTTCAATGGAACATTTTGTAGTATCGGCAAGGAAATACCGCCCTCAAACTTTCAAAGACGTTGTGGGCCAGCAGGCTATCACCAATACGCTGCTCAATGCCATTGAACATAATCACCTGGCACAGGCACTACTTTTTACCGGTCCCCGGGGAGTAGGAAAGACTACCTGCGCCCGGATACTCGCTAAAAAGATCAACCAGGATGGAAACCAGGATCCCAATGAAGATTTTGCTTTCAACATCTTTGAACTTGATGCCGCTTCCAACAACTCTGTTGATGATATAAGAAGCCTTATTGACCAGGTGCGAATTCCGCCGCAGGTAGGAAAGTACAAGGTGTATATTATTGATGAGGTACATATGTTGTCACAGGCTGCGTTTAATGCTTTCCTAAAGACTCTCGAGGAACCACCAAAACACGCGATCTTCATTCTCGCGACCACCGAAAAGCATAAGATCATCCCCACCATTCTTTCCCGCTGTCAGATCTTTGACTTTAAAAGGATCACTGTAAAGGACGCGAAAGATTACCTTTCTTATATAGCAGAACAGGAAGGGGTGGAAGCCGAAGATGACGCCCTGCACATCATTGCCCAAAAGGCCGATGGTGCTATGCGCGATGCCTTGTCGATCTATGACAGGGTGGTAAGCTTTAGCGGAAAGAACCTTACCAGGCAGGCAGTAACCGAGAACCTGAACGTACTTGATTACGACACCTACATTTCGGCTACAGATTTGATCCTCAAAAATGACATTCCGCAGCTGTTATTGTTGTTCAATGAGATCCTGAGCCACGGCTTTGACGGTCATCATTTCATTGCAGGTTTGGCATCACACTTCAGGGATCTTTTGGTTTGTAAGGATTCAAAGACGATCAACCTGCTCGAAGTAGGTGATAACACCAAAGCATTATATTACAAGCAGTCGCAACAAGCTTCCTCAGCCTTTCTCTTGAAAGGGATCGAGCTGGCCAACGAATGTGACCTGCAGTACAAGAGCAGCCGAAATCAACGATTGCTCGTGGAGCTATGCCTGATGCAATTGGCTTCGGTCACCTTTAGCGACGAAAAAAAAAAGGATAGCAGCTACATAATCCCGCCGAACCATTTCACCGGAACTCCAATTCCGGCACCGGCACTTAAGCTTACTTCAAAAGAAAAAGAAGTAATCGTCAATAATGAATACGCCAAGGGAGATTCGGCCGCCCCGGCCGGGGCGCAGCTGCCAAAACCATCTGCTAACCCTTCGCCCGATTGCTCTCCAAATGAAGTGGTTGCAGAACCCGAAGCACAAAAACCTTCAGAAGCACAACAGCTTTCAGAAGAGAATACTAATGCGGCTGTGGCAGTTCAGAAAGAATCTGATGTCAGCACTTTGGTCCAGGAGGAAGAACCTGTTAAGCAGGCAGAAGCAGAGACAGAACCGGCCAATAGAAAGGTTTCAGGTCTTTCCCTGAAGAGCATTCAGAAGAAAAAAGAACTGGAAGCACAAAAGCGGGAAGCACAGGCTGAAGTAGAGGTGGTGAAAAATGGCAAATTCAGTGAAGAACAAATGCAGGCCGCCTGGCAGGCATTCAGTGAAGAGCAGAATGAAAAAGGTGAAAAGATCCTTGCCTCCATTATGCAAACAGATACTCCCGCATTGATGGGAAAAAACATCTGTGTGGAATTGCCCAATGAAACTATGAAGCTGGAGCTTGAGAAAGTTCAGTATCACCTCATGGGGTTTCTCAAAGAAAAATTGCAGAACACCCATATACAGCTCAAGGTTACGGTAAATGAGAAGGCAGAAAAGAAATTTGCTTTTACAGCGATCGAAAAATTTGAAAAATTGAAGGAGAAAAATCCCCTTATTGAGAAGTTACGTTCCACCTTTGATCTGGATGTATAATGTTAGGTTTGAAGTTACCCACAGACCCCCGCTGGGTCAATATTGTTGAGAAAAATATTGAGGAGATCCTTACAGATCACGCCTATTGCGAACAAAAAGCTGCCTCAACGGCCATTTCACTTATCGTGACCCATCCTGAATACTCTGAACTCGTCACTGCCATGACTGCCCTGGCCCGCGAAGAAATGGGGCATTTTAGAATGGTGCATGATCGTATCCTTGAGAGAGGACTTAGCCTGGGAAGGGACCGAAAAGATGAATATGTAATAAAACTAATGACCTTCTTTCCAAAAGGTGGTAGCCGACTCACGAGTTTGATCCACAGGCTGCTTTATGCTGCCCTGATCGAGGCCCGTAGTTGTGAACGCTTCAGGTTGCTCTCTGAAAATCTTGAGGATAAAGAATTAGCGGAATTTTACAGGAGCTTAATGGTAAGCGAAGCTAATCATTACACCATGTTCCTCAACTTTGCGAGAAAATATGGCGATCGCAAGGAGGTAGACCAAAAATGGCAGGATCTACTTGAATTTGAGGCGCAGATCATGAAAGATCTCGGCAAGAAGGAAACTATGCACGGCTAGTTTCCAGGCTCTCCTGGTAAAGAGATTTAATGATCCCATCTGAAAGTCCAATTTTTGGCACATAGATGCGTCGGGCCTTAGTCCATTTCATTGCAGAAAGATAGATCTTTGCAGCAGGCACAATAACGTCTGCCCGGTCTTGATTGAGGTTTAGTTGCGTAATACGTTCTTCGTAAGTGAAAGACTGAAGCAACTGGTAATAGGAACTGAGATAAAGGAAACTCAGCGGCTTACCGTTTGCCTTGCCACTGCTCTTGAAGATATTATTGATGTTTCCACCGGAACCAATCAGGTCGATCTTTGAATAGTCTTTGGTTACTTTTTTGATCCATTCCTCTACCTCGTCCCAAACATCCTGAGAGACCATATTTTCCAGCAGCCTTACAGTCCCCAGTTTAAAAGAACGGGAAGCCACAGTTTGACCTTTGGAATAAAGGGTAAATTCTGTGCTACCACCTCCCACATCTACATACAGGTAAGTTTTGTCTGTCTGGATCAAGGCATGAAGATCTGTTGCAGCAATGATAGCGGCTTCATCATTACCATCAATAATGTTGATTTCCAACCCCGTTCTTTCTTTGATCAACTGCGCAACCTGCTCGCCATTGCGGGACTCTCTCATTGCAGAAGTAGCACAGGCTTTGAATCTTTCGATCCTATGGGACCTCATGAGTAACTTGAAGGCCTGCATGGTGTCTACCATCCTGTTGATGTTCTCTTCTGAAACATTCCCCGTTAAGAACACGTCTGCACCCAACCTTATCGGGACCCTCACAAGGGAGGTCTTTTTAAAATGGGCTTCTCTTCCCTCCTGCTCTGTAATTGTCATGATCAACAACCTTACGGCGTTGGATCCTATATCTATAGCGGCATATTTTTTTTGTTCGATCAAACCTTTTCTTTTTCTGGTTCCAGTTTTTTTAGATAGTAATCATACAAGGCAAATTGAGACCGGAGTGGCGGCTTGTTATTGCGGCGGTAAGCATTATCCTGTTTCAGCGAAATTACCCTCGCCTTCACATTATCGCTCCAACATATCTCAAAAGTCTCTATGAGCTCCTTCTGGATGTCTTCGTCATAAATAGGACAACTTATTTCCACCCTGTAATCCAGGTTTCTTGTCATCCAGTCGGCCGAGGAGATATAAACTTTAGGAGTACCTCCATTTTCAAAGATGAAGATCCTTGGATGCTCAAGGTACTTATCGACTATACTTATAACCTGAATGTTTTCACTCATCCCTTCCACCCCGGGAACCAGACAACAAATTCCGCGAACGATAAGCTTCATCTTCACTCCGGCCCGGCTTGCTTCATACAATTTATCGATCAAAGGATAATCGGAAAGACTGTTTAGCTTAAGCCTTATACCTGCCGGTTTTCCTTCTTTGGCATTGTCTATTTCTGTCTGAATAAGTTTTACCAGACCGCTTCTTGTGTAATGAGGAGAAACCAGTAGATGCTTATACCGGCTTACCTTATAGTTAACTTCAAAGAAGTCAAATACCTTATTCACTTCTTTTAAGACACTTTGGTTACTGGTAAAAAGGGTGAGATCTGAATACACCCGGGCAGTAGATTCATTGAGGTTTCCGGTGCTAACGAAGCCATACCGTTTGGTCTTGCCATTCTCAAGCCTTTCCACTACGCACGCTTTGGAATGCACTTTCAAACCTTTAACTCCAAAAATGAGGTTCACTCCTTCCTGCTGCATTTGTTCGGCATAATTGATATTGGCCACCTCGTCAAATCGCGCCCTTAATTCAATTTGTACTGTTACCTTCTTACCATTCTTGACCGCGTTGATAAGTGAACTCGCAATGTGAGAGATCTTTGCCAACCTGTAAATGGTGATTCTTATAGATTTTACCGCAGGATCCAGGGCTGCCTCCCGCAGGAATTTTACGGTATAGGAAAAGGTTTGGTAAGGGGTATGCAACAAGTAATCTTTTTTTGCAATTTCCTTGAACAGACTTCCCTGCAGAACAAGCCCGGGAACAGGCAGAGGCTCATAAGGTTTGTACTGCAGTTCTTCTCCCCCCAGGCTGGGAAAATTTCGGTAATCCCTCCTGTTGTGATAACGACCGCCGGGAATGATACTGTCTGTAGCATCGATTCCCATTTTGTTCATAAGATATTGCAGGGTATCCTGATCGATATTCATATCATAGACGAATCGCACCGGTTCCCCCTCGATACGATCTTTTACACTTGCCGATATCTTTTCAATAAAAGACTTACTAAGATCACTATCAATGTCCAGTTCGGCATCCCTGGTGATCTTTATCATATGAGCCGTAACACTTTCGTATTCAAAAATGTTAAAAATAGAATGCAAATGATAACGAATGAGATCATCAAGTAAGATGACATGCTGTTTATCGCCTTCCTTAGGAAGCACTACAAATCGTTCAATGCTCCTGGGAATTTCGATAAGCACATACTTCTTTTCCTTAAGCTGCCGGGAAACGACATTGGAATTTGCCCTTTTTGGAGCAGGTTCCTTCATCACCATTTTTACTGCCAGGTATGCCGCACTATCCTTAAGCCTTGGGAGTTCTGCAAGATCATTAAGTATAATAGTGACCAGCGCCGGACTCACTTTCTGAAGAAAAAAGTTCTTTAAAAAAGGTTGTTGAGCCTTAGTAACCTGTTTTTCATTGATGATAAAAATTTTGTGCTCCTTAAGTTTGTTCTGAATTGAATCCAGGATCTTAAGGCTTTCGCTTTGCTGATCGATCACGATCTGCGTGATCTCCTCCAGGAGTTTATTTGCTTTAATGCCTCCAAGCACACTTTTTCCTCCCTTGCCTGCAAGATCAATTCGTTTAATAGTGGCATAACGCACCTTAAAGAACTCGTCCAGGTTGTTAGAGAATATACCAAGAAACCTGAGTCTCTCAATAAGCGGCACTGTTTTATCTGCAGCTTCCTGCAAAACACGCGCATTAAACTGTAGCCAACTCAACTCTCTGTTGATGTATTGGTTCTCTTCCATTTACCTTAAGTTCTTTGGGAATAGATGAAGTAAAGTTTTTCCCTTCTCAATCTCCTGCCATTTTTCAACATCAAATTCGATCACAATTAGTCCTGTAGTAGGGACATTTGAAAAATGCTGATCTCCCAGTTGATTCACCACTCCCGTAATAGCGGGATTATGTCCAAAGACCATTAAAGTTTCAACCCGGTCGTCACAGGTTTGAATAATTTTTAGGAGTTCTTTACTGTCAAACGTATAGAGTTCATCTTTAACTAAAAAATTGGAGTCATCCACCTCCAGCCTTTCTTTAAATATCTCTGCGGTGGTCAATGCGCGGGTAGCATAACTACTCCACAATTTTAGAGGCTTGCGGTGGAATCCGGAAAATGCATTCAACACCAGGGCAGCGTCTTTATATGCTCTCTTCTTTAAGGGGCGTTCATCATCGGGCAGATCTTCCTCCCAGGAGGATTTCCCATGCCTTACCAGGATCAATTTCTTCATATCTACGGTGCTAATCTGTCAATCTTCCACTCTTTTCCTTCCTTGCTGAAGTAAATGCGATCATGCAGGCGGTTAGGTCTACCCTGCCAGAATTCGAATTGAGATGGAATCACTTTATATCCACCCCAATATACGGGTTTTGGAATTTCTTTTCCTGAATATTGCTCCTCCAGCAGGTTCAATTTCTCCTGAAGATACTCCCGGGAAGGTACTACAGAGCTCTGTTGTGAAGCCCAGGCTCCCAGCTGACTGCCCTTTGGACGCGAATGGAAGTAAGTTTCAGAATCTTCCACAGATGTCTTCTGTGCCAGCCCTTTTATGATCACCTGTCGCTCTGAAGCAGGCCAGAAGAAAGAGAGGCAAACCTTTGGATCTTTAGCTATGGCTTTCCCTTTGTCAGATTCATAGTTGGTGTAGAACACAAAACCTTCATTGTCATATTCTTTAAGCAGCACTACCCTGGTTGCGGGAAATCCATCCAGGCCGATCGTGGACAGATTCATTGTATTTACCTCTTCCACTTCCCGGTTTGCTTCTATTTCCTGAAGCCAATAGTGAAAAAGTTCAAAAGGGTTCTTTGGTATTTCCTCTTCCAGAAGCTGGTGCTTTTGGTATAATTTGCGGTAGT
>CAYLZB010000127.1:0-6678 GCA_964388165.1 uncultured Flavobacteriaceae bacterium
AAAAAGCTACGGAATTCGTTAAAAGATAATCTGCCGGGAATGGCATTTTTGGATGTCTTTGAATGGAGACGATGATCAAACAAAAAAACCACCGCTTCCGCAGTGGTTTTTCGTGGAGAATATCGGAGTCGAACCGATGACCTTTTGGCTGCCAGCCAAACGCTCTAGCCAGCTGAGCTAATCCCCCATATTGTTGAACCGGATTCAACGGGGCAAATTTAGGAAATATATTTTAATGTATAAAGGCTTTAATTCTTTCTATAAAATTATTTTTGCGGAGGAAGCGATGCCCTCATGATCAGAAAAGCCGAATTAACAGACTTAGCCTTAGTTAAGAGCCTCACCGAATCCTGCGCCCAAAGCATGCGGGAAAATGACATTTTTCAGTGGAATGAGAATTATCCTTCAATGGAAAGATTACGGGAAGATATCACGATAGGAGAATTATACCTACTTGAGGAAGATGAGGAGCTACAGGGAATAATTGTACTCACTCCTCACATGGATGAAGAATACGTACCAATTGAATGGCTTACTCCTAATGAGAATAACCTTTATGTGCATCGCCTGGCTACCAGTCCAAAGCAATGGGGCAGTGGGAACGGCAGAAAATTGATGGATTTTGCCGAAGACTTTGCCCGAAGCAATGGCTATACCTCAGTGCGACTGGATACCTTCAGTCAGAATGAACGGAATCAGCGATTTTATGAAATCAGGGGCTACAAGAGGCTCGGGAACATCTATTTTCCGAAGCAAAGTGAGCATCCTTTCTATTGCTACGAGCTGGTACTGGATTAGAAATGCACTTTCTCTAAAAAAAGAGACTGCCTAAAAAGATGGTAAGCGTCATCCTGAATTGATTTCAGGATCTAAGTTATCTGAAGTCTAATTAAGCAGAAGCTTAAACAAGTTCAACTTGACCGAACTATGATCTTTTTAGACAGCCTCAAAAATGCCCTTTTTGAGAAGCCTTATTTACTCCATTCTGCCGTTCCGCCTTTAGCTGAATCGACCTTGATGCGGTAGTTCCCATTTCCGGAAACGATCCAGCGTACTTTTACGGATTCCATTCCAGGGATGTTCCTGACCTTTATTTTCTCCGGATTGTGCTTTTGTTCCTCCACCTTATTGAAATCTTCGTCATTCACTACCATTCCGGTAATGACATTTGCTCCTGAAATTGTTATATAATCAGGTCTTTCAATGTTGTGCTTTAGATCCTGACCGGAATGTGTCGGCATGAGCCTTTCATTATAAATGGTGGCAGTGATCTGTTTTAATCCGCCGCCAAGATTCTTTTCTTTTACTTCGGTGATACTGAGCTTTGGGGTATGGTAGGCATGATAGATCGTAAAAGCCATGTTCCGGTGAGCATCCTGTTCCAGCAGGAATCCGGGGTGCGCCCTTCCGAAGTTCTTTTTAAATCCGCCGATCTGTATCTTTCCGTATTGCGGATGGTCGAATTCCTCCCACGGCACAAAAGCATCTCCAAAAGTTAAGAACCTGTCTACCTTTAGCTCCTCCTCCTGGTTTCCCCTGCCTTCGTTCTTGTGGAAATATTGATATGAATTCATGAGCTCATTAGTGTAAGTATAGATCCCTCTACCGCCGTAGAACCAGTCGAGCTCTCCTCCAAATACCGAATAAAGATCTTTGTAAACCACCAGGTAGCGGTAACCGGGAATCATTTCCTCTCCTTTTTTGCCAATGGCATCATAGATCTTCACATCTTCGGCATTATATGTTTCCTTATCCTCCTCTGCACCCGGGCCGCGCAGGATCATTCCACCATAGTTGTGGTAACTTTGAGCCCCTGCAATATTTGGGTGGTCCATCACAAAATTCATGACGCTTCTCGACTCCGGCAAGCTAAAAGGGTATTTATAGGCTCCCCGTTGAATATAATCCGGCTGCCAGTTCCAGCCCCAATCCCGGTTGGGATCGTAGTATCCTATCCCATCTTCATTTACTTCTCCATCACCATCTGAATCCTTACCCTCATAGCCAAGCATCTCATATTCTCCTTTTTCCTCCGGCTCAACTCTTATCAACCTTCTTGGATCCTGCGGATCTTTAATATATCGCCCGGTAGGAGATCTTCGTATCATCATCGTGATGTCATTATCACCATTAAGATCATCAAATCCATCTTCTCCGGCCTTTCCATCCTTGTCATTGTCCAACACGATCATGCCCGATCTCGGAGAGTGTGGAGTGTTAGGCTTGTTCATATAGTTATTACGTGCATCGGGATTAATGGTGGGATTAATATAAAAGGTTTTATCCTGCAGCAACTCTTTGATGAAATCCAGCTCATCAAACATTTCGGTAAGATACCAGGCAGTGTAAAGAGAGAATTCGGCTCCCTGTATCTCGTTGGAGTGGATATTTCCGTCAATGTACATCGCCGGTTTTTTATCGGGATCCCCTGTTTTAAAATCAGAAATGGTCAATAAATAGATGTCTTTTCCTTCAAAGGATTTTCCAATGCTTTCCATTTTGGCCAGATCGGGATGTGCTTTTGCGATCTTTTGCATGACGTCCACTATTCCCTCATAGGTATAGTACCTGTTCCAACTTACTTCCACCTCCGGTTTATGTGGGGTTCCAATTGCACGGAAGAATTTTTCCTGTCCCTGAAGTACCGGGATGTTCAGGAGAAAACTTAGAATTCCCAGAATGACTATGGTTTTTATCTTATTCGGCTTCATCTTCTAAAAATTAAAGTTTTACATTCATTGTAGCATATCCTGTATGCGGGGCCCCGGCCTTCACTGTAGCTGTACCATTGCCTTTGACTATCCACGAGATGGTCTCTTTCTCATAAGCTCCCAGTTTGCCTGAAAGTTTGATGGTATTTCCCGCCAAAATATCTTCTTTGTCTTTATCCACCGTGATCTGTAACTTTTGGAGCCATCTTGATCTTTCACCCATTTCGGAATGAGTTGGCAAAGGGGAATTATTGAAGAGATCCACAGTAATTCTTGTAAGTCCACCGCTTAATTTTTCTGTTTCCAGGTTGTGGAACTCAAGCTTAGGCTTCATTTCGGCGAGTTTTACTACAAAATCTGTATGCTGTTCAGCGATGCTGTCAACCATCTTGTGCGGCGGATTCATCATTACAAAAGGACGTATTCCCCCTACTTCCACTTTGCGATTGGGGAAATCGGGGTGATCAACTTCTGTCCAATTCACGAATATGTCCTTAACTCCTTCTTTTTCAGCCCAGGCAAGGAAATTTGTTTCGGGAGTGATCTTACCCTTTTTGGAAGGTATAGAATCCTTCTTTTCTTCCTTCACCTCCGGGACCCACCAGCCAGGAGTACTAAAGCTGAGTCTGCCAAAGTGGAAGTAAGCCCATTGAAAGAAATCTCCGCCTTTTCCCTGGTTTTCCTGATTATATGCTTTTAAAGGCACGGTCTCGTTGTAAATGTCTGATATCATTTTATTCAACTCCGCATCCTTTTCCAGGATCGAGGTGACCACTCGCTTATCGGCTCCTTGCTTATTGTACTTGAGGGGTGCTGATAAATTATTCTCGGGAGCAAAGGTTACAAAAGCGAATATGTTCCACCTCTCAAAAAGATAATCCAGAAGGGCGCGGGTTTCTTTCTGTGAAACAGGAAAGTCACCTGCTAAAGCTTCAAAGACCGGAAATTGATAGGTAAGGCTTTTATTAAAGGCGATCCCTTCAGTAAGATCTTCATTATATTTTTTATCCTTGTCGTTGTCAATACCTTCAGAAAATTTAAGATATCTGGTTTTGTCTGCAGCATTTGCTCCTTCAGCTTCAATAAGGATCTGCGGATAATCTTCATGAGCAATATATTTTCCGAGAGGGCTTTCTACTCTTATTTCCGTGATCATTCCATCACGGTTCAGATCTTCATAACCATCTTCTGAAGTTTCCCCATCCCTGTCATGATCGATCATTACAGCATTACCTCTGCGCTCGTATTTTAAATTGTCATGGTATTGGGCATATGCATCTGGTGACATATTTGGAAATACATAGAAGGTCGTGGTCTCCAGTAGCTCATTGTGATCCTTCACGATCTTTTCAGCTACTTTTAAGGCAAGTTCGACACTTAGCACATGGTGACCTTCCACGCCACCTGTTATTGCAATGGCAGGTTTATTTTCCAGATTCCCTCTTCCTATTTGTAGTGCCCAAACATCCTGACCACCCTCTGTCTTAGTAAGGGATATTAGCTTTGCATCACGGGAGGAAGCTATTTGCTGCAGCCTTTGAGCGACTTCTTTGTTTGTGGGATAATCATCCTGAGCAGCGGCCGGAAGAAATCCAAGAAATACCGCTGCAAGAAGAAATAATAGATCGTTTTTCATTTGTTTAAGAAGGTTTTTAAAGCATTCCCGGGAATACCGGTAGAAATCCAATTTCTCAAAAATAGAATTTTAATCCAGATGTAAGGGATTTCCTCATTATTTTCCCGGGCAACTCTGCTGCTTATCTTAACTTTGTTTTTTTCATTTCCCGGTGAATACAGCAGTAAACTTTAAAAATATCAACCGTCTCGCCATTCCCGCCATTATTGCCGGTATTGCCGAACCATTGATCTCTCTTACAGATATCGCCATTATAGGAAATGTGGAGCAGGATCCTGTAGAAGCTTTGGCAGCAGCCGGGATCGTAGGTTCCTTTCTTTCGGCGATTATTTGGATCGTGGCGCAGACAAAGACGGCGATTTCTGCTTTAGTTTCACAGCACCTCGGAGCCCGACGGATACATGCAGTGAAAACTTTAGTGCCACAGGCTATATTTTTCAACTTTTTGCTCAGCATTCTCATCTACGCTGTAACAGCCTATTTTGCAGCAGCTATTTTTAGTGCCTACAATGCTGAAGGTAAGGTGCTAAATTACGCTGCCGATTATTATCAGATCCGGGCTTTAGGTTATCCTTTGACCCTGGTGACTTTTGCTCTTTTTGGGGTCTTTAGGGGGTTGCAGAACACCCTATGGGCAATGAAATGCAGCCTCACGGGTGCTGTGCTCAATGTGGGGCTGGATTTTGCGCTGGTCTATGGGATAGAAGGTTGGATCCCTCCCATGCACCTCGAAGGAGCAGCCTATGCAAGTGTGGTCGCTCAGCTGGTGATGTTAGCCATGGCGCTTTACTTCTTCTTTAAAAAGACACCCTTTCACCTGGGGCTTAGCCGCAGGATCAATCCGCAGATGAAAATTCTCCTGTTGATGAGCGGTAATCTTTTCGTTCGTACAGCTGCTCTTAACTTCGCCATCTATCTGGCCAACGCCTACGCCACGGGATACGGTAAGAACTTTATAGCAGCCCAAAGTATTCTGATGAACATCTGGTTGTTCTTCAGCTTCTTTATCGACGGTTATGCCAATGCCGGGAATGCCATGGGCGGCCGACTTTTAGGAGCTAGAGATTATAGCGGCTTATGGACTCTGAGCAAAAAGATCTCCAAATATTCTGTGATCATTGCCGTTGTTCTAATAGGCATCTGTTCCTTATTCTACGAACAAATAGGTCTCATCTTTAGTAAGGAAACGCAGGTGCTGGCTCTCTTCTCCACCGTTTTTTGGATGGTGCTCTTCATGCAGCCGGTCAACGCAATTGCTTTTATGTTTGACGGGATCTTTAAAGGTCTTGGGGAAGCAAAATATCTTCGGAATGTTTTACTTGTAGCGACCTTCATGGGATTCACTCCGGCACTGCTCATCGGGGATTATTTCGGGCTTGAACTTTATGCCATCTGGATCGCATTTTTCGTATGGATGCTTATTCGCAGTAGTGCGCTGGTGATAAAATTCCGCAGAAAATATCTCCATAGAGAGGTGTAAAGCCTTAAAGGCTTAAAATAAAATGTAACTTTACAGTAAAGAGATCTTAATAATGACCACGAACAGGGAAAACGGAAGCCTATTTACCAAAGTTATCAACGGAATTGCCACGCTCGAGTTTGGCCATCCTGCAAGCAACTCCTTCCCGGGAGTTTTACTTGAGCGGCTAACGAAAGAACTTAAAAAGCTATCTGAAGATGACGAGGTTAAAGTAATTATCCTGAGATCTGAAGGTGAAAAAGCCTTTTGTGCGGGTGCTTCATTTGATGAGCTGTTGGCGGTAGAGAATATGCAACAGGGGAAGGTCTTCTTTTCTGGTTTTGCCAATGTGATCAACGCCATGCGTAGCTGTAAGAAATTGATCATTGGTCGTATTCACGGGAAGACTGTTGGCGGCGGAGTAGGACTGGCTGCAGCCTGCGACTACTGCTTTGCCACCGAGCAGGCAGCGATAAAACTATCAGAGTTAAGTATAGGCATTGGACCATTTGTCATTGCCCCGGCAGTTGAGCGAAAAATGGGAGTGGCGGCCTTAGCCGAACTTACCCTGGCAGCGCAGGACTGGAAAAATGCTTACTGGGCCCAGGAAAAAGGACTATACGCAAGAGTTTTTGACTCTACGGGTGAAATGGATAAAGAGCTGGAGTTCTTTTCAGAAAAACTGGCTTCCTATAACCCGGCGGCACTTTATGAGATGAAGAAGGTACTGTGGGAAGGGACTGAAAAATGGAGTTCCCTGCTTGAGGAAAGAGCTGCAATATCAGGAGAGCTGGTGCTTTCCAATTTTACCAAACAAGCTTTATCAAAATTCAGAAAATAAAATGAATGCACTCACCATTTTTGCTTTTCAG
>CAYLZB010000128.1:0-6566 GCA_964388165.1 uncultured Flavobacteriaceae bacterium
GTAAGTGGTAATGCGAGCTGGCAAACCGGAGTGACGATGGTCGATATTAATGAAGATGGCTGGCTGGATATATATGTATCTGCAGTTTCAGGTCTACTGGATTTCACAGGCCATAATGAGCTTTACATCAACAACCAGGATGGCACCTTTACAGAGGCTTCAAAAGATTATGGACTTGACATAAGATCCTATGCCACCCAAGCCTACTTTTTTGATTACGATAAAGATGATGATCTGGATGTTTATATTGTAAATCATGCGGTGCATACTACCTATTCTTACGGCCCTGCTGAAACCCGCAATGACCGGCAGCCTCTGGTGGGGGACTTACTCTTAAGGAATAACGGTGGAAAATTCGAGGATGTAAGTGAAGCTGCAAAAATATACGGAGGTGCCAATAATTACGGGTTAAGCGCCAGCCTTGCCGATTTTAATAATGATGGATGGACAGACATCTATGTATGCAATGATTTTCACGAAAACGACTATTACTATATCAATAATCAGGATGGGACTTTTTCTGAAAAGATTGATGAGGCATTCAGCATAATCAGCAATTTTTCCATGGGTAGCGATGCAGCCGACATCAATGGAGATGGCCTGCCCGATATTATTACCCTCGACATGCTACCTGAAGATGAGCGCGTTCTAAAAGAGACCGAAGGCGATGACGCCATGTATTACATTCAGCAAAGGTTAAGAAAGCTGGGGTATAAGGATCAGTTTGCGAGAAATATGCTTCAGATCAATAACAACAATGGAAAACACTTCACAGAAAAGGCACTTTTGGATGGCGTAGCAGACTCTGACTGGAGCTGGGCAGCCTTATTTGCAGATTTTGATAACGATAGTCACCAGGACCTGTTCATTTCCAACGGAATTTTACGACGTCCAAATAACCTCGATTTTAGAAAATATGTCGCAAGTGCTTTTAGAGGGCGCAGCCAGGATGAAGGTTTGCAGTGGCTTTACAAGTCCATCGACAGCATGCCGGGAGGTAAAGTTGCCAATAAATTATTCAGCGGAAATTCCACCTCCTTCAGCAATAAGACGGGAGAATGGATAACCGACGAAGCAGGACTTTCCAATGGAGCTATTTATGTGGACCTGGACCTGGATGGCAATCTTGATCTTGTGGTAAACAATTTGAATGCCCCTGCTTCCATTTACAAGAACAAAAACAAGGGTCATAATTATATAAGCTTTCAACTTTCCTATTTGCCTGCCAACCCGGAAGGTATTGGAGCCACTGTTAACGTTTATTCGGGTCAAAAAATGCAAACGCGCAGCCTTTATAAGTCCCGCGGATTCTTATCTGCGATGACAGGCGACCTTCATTTTGGGCTTGGACAGCAAGCTGAAGTAGATTCTGTTGTTATAATATGGCCAAACCTGAAAAAGCAGGTGCTACGGGAAATAGCATCCAATGAACGCCACCTTCTCACTTACCAGGAAAATCTTTCAAAGTATGAGTTTAAAAATGGAACAGGACCAAGACCTGTCTTTTCAAAAGCTAAAGAATTGGAATTTGTTCATAAAGAAGACGGTTACAACGATTTTCTAAATGAAAAACTCATACCATATAAGGTATCCACGCTTGGGCCTGCTGTGGCAGTGGGGGATGTAGATGCTAATGGTTTTAATGATATTTTCATTGGAGGGGCATCGGGTATTGCAGCAAGTTTTTACCTTAACATGGGAAATGAACTGGTAGCTACTCCGGTAGAAGCTTTTATCCGGGACAGTGCATACGAAGACAATACGGCCGTCTTCTTTGATGCCGACGGAGATCTTGATCTCGACCTGTATGTGGGGAGTGGGATTAGCCAAAATTCCACCACGAATTTCAGCGACAGACTCTATATTAACCAAAATGGCACGTTTGAAGCTGCAGCAGGTGCTATACCGGCCAACGGACATGTCACTTCTGTAGTTACTGCCAATGATTACGACCTGGATGGCGATATAGATCTCTTTATTGGAAACCTCACGGCACCTCAGCATTTTGGTGCCTCGGTTGATTCTTATCTTCTGGAAAACGACGGAAAGGGAAAATTTACCAAAAACCGGAACTTTAAGCTGCAGACTAAGGTCAATGATGCGATCTGGAAAGATATCAATAAAGACGGAAGAGCCGATCTTCTAATAGCTACTGAGTGGGATGCTCCAAAATTATACCTCAATACCAGATCTGGTTTTAAATTACAGGAATTGCCTGCAGGTTTAAATGGCCTGTGGCAAAGCGTATCTGTTTATGATATAGATGGGGATGGAGATGAAGATATTCTACTGGGTAACTGGGGAGAAAATTCAAAGTTCAAACCTACCCCCGAAGCACCATTAAGAATGTATTATCTCGATTTTGACAAAAACAAGAAAACTGAAACCGTATTAGCCTATAAGAAGGGAGACTCCTACTACCCTGTTCACTCCAAAGATGAATTGGCCGGACAGCTCACAGTAATTAAAAAACGTTATGTACGGCACTCAGATTATGCAATGAAGACCATGGAAGAGATCTTCACTCCATATACCCTGGGCCAGGCTCAATTGAACGAGGTGCACTCATTAGCTTCAGGATACCTGGAAAACAACGGTGGGAAATTTGACAGGTTTGTAAAATTCCCTTACTCCCTTCAGCTTGCTCCCATTAACAGCTTTAAACAGGTAGAGCTTAATAAGGAACAGGGTATTTTGGTTGGTGGTAACACCTTCCGAAGTAATAATTACCAGGGTACCTATTCAGCTCTACAGGGATATTTGATAAGGAATATAAATTCTGTCATTCCCGTAAGTGATCTTGGGATAGACCCAATTAAAGAAGAAGTAAGAGCCATAGAGGAAATAGCATTAAAAGATAATAAGCTACTTCTAATTCTTAATAATGATGCACCATTAAAAATGTATCGCTATGAAAATTAAAGCTTTTCTAAA
Source organism: uncultured Flavobacteriaceae bacterium (assembly GCA_964388165.1). GTDB lineage: Bacteria > Bacteroidota > Bacteroidia > Flavobacteriales > Flavobacteriaceae > Salinimicrobium. The sequence continues at coordinate 2,935 of CAYLZB010000128.1, forward strand.
ATACCATTTTTGGAGCCTCTCCATTTTGATCTTTACCAGTTGTGGACCAAAGCAGGAGATCGAGCTAACGCCCCAACAATATCATGACGTGGTGGACAAGGTCACTGCTATTATGGTAAATGATATCTTTTCACCTCCCCAGGCAAGCAGGGTGTATGTGTATCCAAATATTGCAGCTTATGAGGTACTCAATGCCAACTCAAAGGACTATGTCTCCCTTGCACCCCAGTTAAATGAGTTTAAAAAGTTTGGAACTGCAAAGCCGGAGCCCGGAACGAACCTGAGACTCTCGGCATTGATCGCTTATCTAAAAGTTGCAGAGCAATTGGTTTTTTCGGAAAATGAAATTGTAAGGTACAGGGACAGTCTTTTTGCACGTTGGGAAAAAATAAATCCTGAAAGCCTTAGACAGGCAAACCTCTACGCAGACAGGGTAGCTTCAAATGTGATAGCCTGGATGGATACCGATAGATACAGTGAGACCAGAAGTATGCCCGATTATGACTTTTTTGATGATCAACCATATCGCTGGGAACCTACTCCACCGGCTTACATGAAGGGTATTGAGCCGCACTGGAACAAGATCAGACCCATGGTACTTGATTCTGCCTCTCAATTCAAACCCCTTCCTCCACCGGCTTTTTCTCTGGAGAAAAATAGCGAGTTTTACCGGCAGCTGGTTGAAGTCTATGAGATCAGTGAGGCAATAAGAGCAAAAGAGAATGACTCCCACGAAATTGAGATCGCAAGGTTTTGGGATTGTAACCCGTATGTCTCTATTACTAAAGGCCACTATATGTTTGCAGAGAAGAAGATCACCCCGGGTGCCCATTGGATGGGTATCTGCAAAATTGCTGCCTTACAATCTGATGCCGATTTTGAGTTCACGGTTTACGCCTATACCAAAACCTCAATTGCTATTTTTGACGCTTTTATAAGCTGCTGGGACGAAAAATATCGTTCCAACCTCATAAGGCCTGAAACCCTAATAGCAAAACATATTGATAAAGACTGGAAGCCAATTCTCCAAACTCCCCCCTTCCCAGAATACTCCAGTGGACACTCTGTAGTTTCAACTTCTGCAGCCAGAGCCTTAACCTCAATTTTCGGAGAGGATTTTAATTTTGAAGATAATACAGAAATCCCTTATGGTCTACCGGTAAGAAAATTTCCTTCTTTTAATGCTGCTGCTCAGGAGGCTGCAATTAGCCGGCTTTATGGCGGAATACATTACCGGGCCGCGGTCGAAGAAGGTGCAGTACAGGGAGGAAATGTTGGAGACTATATTAATTCAAGCTTAAAGTTCAAACAAAAGATAGCTGGAGAGGAGAAGCTAATCACCAGCATGCCCTAAACCTGTTAATCTCCAAAAAAAGCATAAAATGGCAATCGTTTTAATTTAAGAGTTAAAAGTCTTATATTTAAAGAAGCTTTCGACTTCAAATAAATATTAGTCTTATGGAACTACTTGAATTTATTATTGGTTTTCTAATTGCTTTAGTTATAGCCACAGTACTATTCTACGGATTCCGGCAGCGTGGTCCATGGAATGCCTTCTGGATATTTCTTCTGTTCCTGGTCCTGGCTTCCTGGGCAGGAAGATTATGGCTTACCCCGGCAGGCCCTGCCTTGTGGGGCTTCGGATGGTTATCTGTTGTGTTCTGGGTGTTTATCTTTGGGCTCCTCATTGCCCTGGCAACTCCGCCGGAAAAGAACGACAGAACCGTAGATTATGAGCCCGACACAAAAACCAGGATTACATCGGGTGCCAACAAGACGACCGCTGTCTTTGGCCTGCTTTTTTGGGTCCTGCTGTTACTCATGTTAATTGCCATTGTAGGAGGCCTATATTATTAAAGTTCGACTGTATTCGAAGAAAATGCACCTCATAGAAAAAGTCTTGTTGTCGATTGGATTTCCATGGCAGATCCATCAGAATTCCACCACACCACAAGCTTCTTCCGGCAAAAATTCTCTACTTGTAATACTCCCTATTTTGCTGTATTTTAAGGTTCGAAATTTCTGATCTAATTTAAATATAGCCATCATGAAAAGAACTCTGACGTTATTATTGTTTCTCGTTGCAAATTCCTTCTTTGCGCAGGAGAACGTCCTCACTCCCGAGGACGTTGCGAAAATGGAATATATTACTAATGCCGTTATTTCCAGGTCGGGCGATAAGGTAGTGTATCAGCACTTAAAGCCCCGACCCCCTCAGGAAGAGAACGCACCCGCAGATATACATCTGTATGTCTACGACAAAGCAACAAATAAGACCATGCCTTTTGTTACCGGATACAGCGTTTCCAATGTGAAATTCCGACCCAAGCACAACAGTATTACTTTCACTGCCAAAAAAGGAAATGACAAAAATGCATCACTTTACGAAATTGGCTTTGGTGGAGGTGAAGCTCAGAAACTGTATGAATTTAAGAGCTCCATTTCTTCCTATGACTGGCATCCGGATGGAAGCAAATTAGTTTTTATTTCCCATGAGCCGCAAGAAAGCTCAGACGCTCAACTTCCCTACAAACCGGAAATTTACGAAGAGGGGCTTCGCAGCTCCTCACTTTATCTCATGGACCTTTCCAATCCTGCTCCTAAAGCTGTACAAATGGAAGGACATGTAACCGGTGCCTGGTGGAGTCCCGATGGACAAAAAATGGCAGTGAGCGCAGCACCTTCATCTTTGATTGACGATTTCTATACAGGACAAAAGATATACATTCTGGATGCCAATTCAAGAAATGTAGTTGCACAGGTAGATCATAAAGCTAAACTGGGAGTTCTAAAATGGAGTCCCGATAGTAAGAAAATTGGATTTATAGCAGGTGAAGACCAAAATGATCCAATAGACGGAAGATTATTCATTGTTGATGCAACGGGGGGAGCACCTTCTAATCTTAATCCGGGTTTTGAAGGTCAGTTTGAAGATATCGCCTGGAAAGACAATAATACCCTCACCTATCTGGCTAGCGAAGGCGTTTACAGCAGTATAGGAACTATAGGTCGTAACGGAAAAATGAACAGAATGTTCAGAGATGATAATCTTAGTATATCCGGCTTTTCCATGGCCGACAATGGTTCCATGGCCCTTGTGGGTAACACAGCTAAACATCCGGGAGAGCTTTTCACTTTAGACGCAAAAGGTTCCGGGGCCAACAGAGTTACCAATTCAAACCCATGGCTGGATCAAGAAAAGTTAGGAAAGCAGGAAGTCATTACCTATAAGGCCAAAGACGGATTGGAAATCGAGGGGATCTTAATTCATCCCGTTTCAGAACAGGGCACAAAACCCCTTATCACAGTGGTTCACGGTGGACCCGAAGCTCACTATGACAACGGATGGTTAACTTCATACAGCATGCCCGGCCAAATGGGTGCAGGTGAAGGTTATGCTGTCTTCTATCCTAATTACCGCGGAAGTACAGGTCGGGGAGTAGAATTCGCTAAATCCAGTCAGGGTGATCCCGGAGGGAAAGAATTTGATGACATTATTGATGGGGTGGATTATCTTATTGCCAATCATAATGTAGATAAAGATAAAGTAGGAGTCACCGGAGGGTCTTATGGTGGATATGCCACTGCATGGATGGCCACCCGGCATACCGACAGGTTTGCCGCCGGAGTAA
>CAYLZB010000129.1:0-6539 GCA_964388165.1 uncultured Flavobacteriaceae bacterium
TTGTTGAAATAGAATTTTTAGACCTACAAGGTTTTGGAAACTTTGCAGGTCTGACAAAAAATATAAAATGAAATACCCAAAAATACCTGTTGCAAGATCTATTGTCGCACTCTGCGAAGCCAAGGGAATTCACCACGTGGTGATCTCTCCCGGTTCCCGGAATGCACCCCTTACCAATGGTTTTGCATATCACCCAAACATAAAAACATACAGCGTGGTTGACGAACGCTGCGCTGCTTTTGTCGCCATAGGAATGGCACAGCAACTTCAAAAACCCGTTGCAGTGGTTTGTACCTCGGGATCGGCATTGCTTAATTATTATCCTGCGGTGGCTGAGGCCTTTTACAGCGACATTCCGCTGGTGGTGATCTCTGCGGACAGGCCTATAGAGCGGATCGACATCGGCGACGGACAAACAATTCGGCAAAAGAACGTTTTTGAGAACCATATTTTATATTCGGCTAACCTGCATTCAGAATTAGTGCTGGAAAATGAGGCGACAGATAAAAAACTTCAGCAGAAACAATTCGAATCTCAGAAGCACAATGAGCGGGAGATCAATCTGGCGCTGAATAAAGCCATTGAGCAGAAAGGTCCGGTGCACATCAATGTTCCGTTTTACGAACCCTTGTACGGGACGGTAGAAGATGTGGAAGTGAACCCCATTCAGATCCTTCCGGAGATCATTGAAAGGACCTATTCGAGAAATCAACTGCAGGCTTACGCCGATCTCTGGAACAAGGCAAAGAGGAAGATGGTGATCGTGGGGGTTTCGGCACCAAATGCAGTGGAGCAGGAGTTCCTTGACCGGTTGGCCAATGATCCTTCGGTCATTGTTTTTACCGAAACCACTTCCAATGTGCAGCAGGAGAAATTTTTCACACGCATTGATACCATTATAGGTCCAATTGAAAAGGATGATAATAAGGATCAACTATTCGACAACCTGCAGCCGGAGATCCTCCTCACCTTCGGCGGAATGATCGTTTCCAAAAAGATCAAGGCCTTTCTTCGGAATTACCAGCCGAAACAGCACTGGCATGTGGATCCAAAAAAGGCATATAACACCTTCTTTTGCCTGAACAAGCATTTCGAGACTTCTGTGAATTCGTTCTTCAGCCAGTTCTTTCCGCTTACGGAAACTCCCGAAAGCAATTACGCCGAATACTGGCAGGAGGTGCGGAGCAGGAGAAAAGTGAAGCATGAAGATTACATGGGAAGGATCCCTTATTCAGATCTAAAGGCTATGCAGTTGGTTTGTCCGGCGGTACCGGAGAATTATATCGTGCACCTGGCGAATAGTTCTACGATTCGGTATGCCCAGTTGTTTAGGTGGAAAGAGAGCTTAAAGATCTATTGTAACAGGGGAACAAGCGGCATTGATGGCAGTATTTCGACTGCGGTGGGAGCTGCGATGATCTCAGAAGAGCCGGTGTTGATGATCACAGGGGATCTCAGCTTTTTCTATGACAGCAACGGCTTGTGGAATAACTATCTTCCGAAGAACTTCAGGATCATTATTCTGAACAATCAGGGAGGAGGGATCTTCAGGATCCTTCCGGGAGATAAGAATACTGAAACCTTTGATAAATATTTCGAGACGGTACATGATCTCAACGCAAAACCTGTTTGTGATCTTTACGGATTGGAATATGCTTCAGCCAAAACTTCCGAAGAAATAGAGCAGCAGTTAAATGCCTTTTTTGACACTTCAGAAAAACCAAAAGTTCTGGAAATCTTTACACCCAGGAAAGTAAACGACGAAGTTTTACTGGAATACTTCAGTTTTATGAAATCTTAAGATTTTCTTTTCAAATTCCTACTGCATTTTTTTTAACTTTTAGAAAACCATAAAAATTAAAGAAAATGAGCAAAACTGAAGAAAAAGTAGAAAAGTACGTTCAGGACATTAAAGAAAAAATTGGGGAGGATCCCGATATTGATCTTCTTAGGAAAGTAACCAAAGCTTGCGGACCCAGTATTTTCCAAAGTGACTCTGAAACAATATCCAGTACTACCCCAAGTGAGCTTGAGACGGTAAAGCAGAACTTTATGATCAAAAAACTGGGCCTTAAGGATGATAAGAATCTGGATGCAGGTCTTGAATTGATCATTGAAAAGTACGGGAAATCAAATCGCAACAAATACAGGGCTGTTGTATATTATCTGCTCACCAAATTTTACAAAAAAGAAGCGATCTTTAATTAAAGTTAGGAAGGGTACTGATTTTTCATTCTCTTAATGGACCGGTAAAATTTAGAGTATCTTTGAAAAAAATATTTTTATGCTTGCCATTGGAGAATATCATACTCTTAAAATAGATCGTGACACCGAACCGGGACTTTTTCTTAAAGATGATGATGGGAATGAGGTCCTGTTACCTAATAAGTATAAACCTGCGAGTTTTGAAATAGGGGATGAGCTCAACGTATTTGTTTATCTAGATCACGAGGAGCGACCGGTGGCAACTACGCTTAAACCTTTTGTAAAGCTTGATGAGTTTGGATTCCTGAAGTGTGTGGAGGTGAGTGAAATTGGTGCATTTATGGATTGGGGACTGGAAAAACACCTTTTCGTACCCTTTAAAGAGCAGGCTGTAAAGATGCGGGAAGGAGAGCGTTATCTAATTTTCTGTTATCTCGATGAACTTACAGACAGACTGGTTGGATCGAGTAAAGTAGATGCTTTCCTGGATAATTCTCAGCTCACTGTGGAACCTTTTGAGGAGGTGGATCTCATTATTGCAAATCCGACGGAGTTAGGCTGGAATGTGATCGTTAACGAGATACATAAAGGACTTCTCTATAAGGATGATGTATTTCAAAAACTGCATGTGGGCGACAGGCTTAAAGGTTTTGTAAAAAAGACCAGGCCCGATGGAAAGATCGATATCACTCTGCAGCGGCCGGGATATCGCAGTATAGAACCTAATGCCGAGGAACTTCTATCTCTGCTGGAAATAAAGGGTGGTTTTTTACCACTTACAGATAAATCTTCTCCCCAGGAGATCCAGAAAGAGGTGCAAATGAGTAAGAAGAGCTTTAAGCGGGCTTTAGGGAACCTTTATAAGCAGCGCAAGGTTGATATAAAGGAAAACGGAATTTACCTCAAGTAAGGGTTGTAATAGCTGTTTGGGGAAATGTATCCTCTCCCTGAATAAGGAGAGTAATTGCGACGGAATAGCGGTGTTTGCATTTCTTCATACGCCGGAATTTTCTTTTGTCCGGTATAAATATCGAAGTTCGAACTGCGATCGCGCATCCTTATGTCGTTGGTGATCTCGATCAGCGCCTTTTCCCCGGTGCTCACATCGGGCATTGGAGAATCAAGATCAACTGAAGCCTTCTCTTTTTCGTACCGCTTTCTTTCCATCATCGCAATGAGGTTGACCTGCCTTTTCACCTCCTTCTTACTAAAGTCTACTTCAGTAATAGTAAATTTTCTTTCAGGAAGCTGGGGTACAGGCATAGACAGACTCGGCCGTACCTCTCTTGAGCCTGTAAGGATATCTTCAAGTGGGGCCAACTCTAATGGTTTAAATATCTCACTATTGTTATTACCGGAAAATTCCTGAGAATAGCCGCCTACGCTTAAAATGAGGAAAATAAGAAGAAGGAGTTTTTTCATGCTTCCTGTTTGTCGTCTAAGAATCAAAAACCGTACAAAATTTTATGGAACCGAAAGATAAAGCTTTTCCGACAGTAGCGTTTTATGCTATCAGGAAAATATAAAAGCCTTATTTTTGAGTAAAATTTGATGCATATGACCAAACCCGAATATAAAACAGCTAAAGAATACGAAGACATAACTTATAAAAAATGCAATGGGGTGGCCCGAATTGCTTTCAACCGACCTGAGGTGCGTAACGCTTTCAGGCCCAGGACCACCAGTGAACTCTATGATGCATTTTACGATGCCCAGGAGGACACTTCTATTGGGGTTGTATTACTTTCTGCGGAAGGTCCGTCGCCAAAAGACGGGGTCTACAGTTTTTGCAGCGGGGGAGATCAAAAGGCCAGAGGGCACCAGGGATATGTTGGAGAAGACGGAATGCATCGGTTGAATATTCTCGAAGTACAACGATTGATCCGATTTATGCCTAAAGCTGTTATTGCAGTTGTTCCCGGCTGGGCCGTTGGAGGAGGTCACAGCCTTCATGTAGTTTGTGATCTTACCCTTGCGAGTAAAGAACATGCGATCTTTAAGCAGACAGATGCCGATGTCACGAGTTTTGACGGAGGATATGGGTCGGCTTATCTGGCCAAAATGGTGGGACAAAAAAGAGCCAGGGAGATCTTCTTTTTAGGAAGGAATTATTCGGCCCAGGAAGCTTATGAAATGGGAATGGTCAACGCTGTTATTCCGCATGAGGAACTGGAAGACACTGCTTACGAGTGGGCTCAGGAGATCCTGGCCAAGTCCCCAACATCAATTAAAATGCTGAAGTTCGCAATGAACCTCACAGATGACGGCATGGTAGGACAACAGGTGTTCGCCGGTGAAGCTACCCGTTTAGCGTACATGACCGATGAAGCAAAAGAAGGACGAAATGCCTTTCTTGAAAAAAGAAAACCAAACTTTGATAAAAAATGGATTCCGTAGAGGCAGAGCGATTTTCCAATTTTCAACTGGAGGTGAGTTCCCTTCCCCAGTTTGAGGAAGTAAAGCTGGAGCCGATATCAGGGAAATACCTGGTGAAATTGCAGATCGGAACGCTTACTTCTTTCCTGTTTTTCGCAGTTGGTATCGTTGTAGCATTTTATTTCTCTCCACCTCAGGTCCATTCATGGCTGTGGGGCGGAGTAGTGTTCCTGGTTATTATCCTTTCCTGGTCTTTTTTTAATAACGTTATGTATATTAGGAGAAGTGGTTATGGATTAAGGGAAAAGGATATCATCTTTAAGAGAGGCTTTCTATTTGAGCGCACAACTGTGGTACCTTTTAACAGGATACAACATGTTTCGGTTGAACGTTCCTTTTTGGATAAAATGCTGAACATTGCCACAGTGAAAGTATTTACCGCCGGGGGATCGGGGAGTGATATCAGCGTTCCCGGCTTAGATCCTGCTACCGCCACCTCTGTAAAAGAGGAAATTTCGTCCCGAATCTATAACCATGCCTGATTACAATTTTGCACAGCCGCAACGGCAATCTGTAGTAGGGTTGGTCCTTATCTTTACAACCTCTCTTTATAACATTGCCAGAAACCTTTGGGTGGTAGTGATCTACTTTGCTATTGGAGAATTTAGTCCCAGAACCATCTTTTTGGCGGGTGCAGCATTGATCCTAATTTTATTAATAAGTCTCGCCTACAGTATTATTTACTTTCTCAATTTCAAATTTCACATTGATGAAAAGAATGAGGAGTTTGTTCTTCAAAAAGGCGTTTTTTCAACCGATACTATTAACCTTCCATTCCGGAAGATCCAACAGGTTAACTTTAAAAGAAACATTCTACAAAGGATAATCGGGGTTTACAGTGTAGTTGTAGAAACTGCCGGAAGTCAGGAAAAAGAAGTGGAGATAAAAGCTCTTAGTCAGGAAAAGGCAAATTCTCTTGCTGAGAAACTAATGGCTCATGCCGAAGAAGAGAAAAAGGAGGGGCTGGAGGAGGAAGATGTTCTTCATGAAGTTGAGAGCGCGGAAACTTCTAAGGCCATTCCTGATTGGGAGCACAAGGTTAGTCTTTTTACCCTTTTTAAACTCGGCTTAACCTCTAACTACCTCAGGGGAGTAGGGATCATCATAGCCTTTTATTTTACCCTCAGGGAGCAGTTTATGTTCAATGAGGAACTTTCTGCCCAACTCCAGGAGCCGGAGATGTTCTGGGCACAGGGAAAGTTTATGCTTATTATCTTTCTTCTTTTAGTGGGAATGATCATTACTGTTGGAGAAACCATAATTAAATATTTCGATCTGCACTTAAAGAAGTACAGGGATAACCTGCAGGTAGAAATGGGATTAAGAAATAACACCAGGGTGAACCTTCGCGCAAGCAGGATCCAGTTATTGCAGGTGCTAACGAATCCTATTCAGAAAAAAATGGATCTGTACCAGGTGAAGATCTCTTTGGCCAGTAGTGAAAATGACCTGGAAAAGAATCAGATCAAAGTTGTAGGTTTACCTCCAGATGTTGTTTCCCAGGTCAAATCCTATTTTTACAAAACCACAATAGAAGAGGACTTTTTCATTCTTCCAAGCAAGTTCCTGTTATGGCGCAAGATCTCGAGAGCGATGATCCCTCTGGTAATCATTTCCGGTTTTCTATTCTTTTACGCTCAGCTCATTACCATCACCTGGTTTGCAGCTATTGCCTCATTATATATTCTTTTGGTTAGCACGTATAACTACTTCTACTTTAGAAAATTAAAAATGGGAGTGTCAAAGAATTTCCTGGTCAAGCATTCGGGCGTATGGCTTCAAAAGGAGGAATATCTGGAAATGTTCAGATTACAAGCGGTTTCAGTTAGTCAGCCATTGTGGTACAAGAGAAGGGGACTTGTGAATTTAACCTTTCACTCCGCCGGGGGAGATATGAA
>CAYLZB010000130.1:0-6505 GCA_964388165.1 uncultured Flavobacteriaceae bacterium
AATCGGGGCGGTTTTTTTATTTTTGCGCTATGGCAAAACAAGAAGATCTTTTTAAAAATGTTATTTCCCATGCTAAAGAGTATGGGTATATTTTTGCTTCATCTGAAATTTATGACGGGCTAAGTGCCGTTTATGATTATGGGCAGAATGGAGCAGAGCTAAAGAAAAACATCAGGGATTACTGGTGGAAAAGCATGGTGCAGTTGCACCAGGAAATTGTGGGTATAGACGCCGCTATCCTTATGCATCCTACGACCTGGAAAGCTTCGGGGCATGTGGATGCTTTCAATGATCCGCTTATCGACAATAAGGACTCAAAAAAGAGGTACAGGGCCGATGTATTGGTGGAAGACCATGCTGAAAAGATCCTGCAAAAAGCGCAGAAAGAGATCGAAAAAGCCCGCAAGCGCTTTGGAGATGCATTTGACGAGGAGCAATTTGTCAATACGAACGATCGAGTTCAGCGGTATTTAACTGAAAGAAAAGAGATCCTTGAACGTCTCGGGAGGTCACTAACGAATGAAGATTTAAAGGATGTAAAAGCTCTTATTGAAGAGTTAGGGATTGCCGATCCTGAGACCGGTTCCAGGAATTGGACAGATGTGAGGCAGTTTAACCTCATGTTTGGTACTAAGCTTGGGGCGTCATCTGAGACAGCTTCCAATCTGTACCTAAGGCCAGAGACTGCCCAGGGAATATTTGTGAATTTCTCGAATGTCCAGAAGACAGGGAGGATGAAAATTCCCTTTGGAATAGCGCAGACAGGAAAAGCCTTTAGGAATGAGATCGTGGCCAGACAATTCATCTTTAGGATGCGGGAGTTTGAGCAAATGGAGATGCAATATTTTGTGCGTCCGGGAGAAGAGCTTAAGTGGTATGAGCACTGGAAAGAGGTGCGTCAAAAATGGCATTTTTCACTGGGTCTTGGAGAAGAGAATTACCGCTTCCACGATCATGAGAAACTGGCACATTATGCTAACGCAGCTACAGATATTGAATTCAACTTCCCATTCGGGTTCAAGGAACTGGAAGGTATTCACTCCCGTACAGATTTCGATCTAAAAGCACATGAAGAATTTTCAGGTAGAAAACTGAGGTTCTATGATCCAGAACTTCAGGAGAATTATGTGCCTTACGTTATAGAAACCTCTATAGGTCTTGACAGGATGTTCCTTGCCGTGCTTTCAGCTTCACTTAAGGAAGAAGAGTTGGAAGATGGCAGTTCCCGAACTGTTCTTAAATTACCTGCAATTCTTGCACCGTATAAAGCTGCAGTTCTGCCTCTGGTGAAGAAAGACGGTTTACCCGAATTGGCTCAGGAGATCATTGAAGAATTGAAATGGGATTTCAATGTTCAATATGACGAGAAAGATGCCATTGGGCGCAGGTACCGCCGCCAGGATGCTGCGGGAACCCCATTATGTATCACCGTAGACCATGATTCCCTTGAGGATCGTACAGTAACTATTCGGTACAGGGATACGATGGAACAGAAGCGAATTCATATAAATGACCTCGCTAAAGTTATAGCTGAAGAAACAGAGTTTAAACATTGGATGAAGAAGTAGCTTTTTTCTGTTTAAATTGAGTTAAAAAAGAACAATTCCCGCCGAATTGTTCTTTTTTTTGTTTCTGCTCATGCTAAATCTTTTAATTTTAAGGGTTAAAGCTCCCTACATGTCAAAGAACTATTATTTATTTCTTGTTGTTCTGTTTTTTAACCTGGGTGCTTTTGCCCAGACCAAAGAAATATTAGGTCCTTTATCTCAGGGAATATCTACACCTTCATTTTCAGAGCCTTTATCCCAAAAGGAATTAATACCGGCAGGAAATCCAAAGAAAGAAGTAAATCCCAAGAACAGGACTGCCAATCGGGTAGTGCCGGGAAAAGGATATCCAAAAGGTATTGACGCAGCTTTACAGGAAAAGCCGGGAGCTGTTCCCATGAAACAAGCAATCATTTCCTTTGATGCCACCCGCCGCAATGTTGATCCTACAGATCCTACAGGTGCTGCAGGACCTAATCACTATGTTCATGCTTTTAATTCGGGTTTTGCAATATTTGATAAAAATGGGAATGTTTTAGTCCCACCCACAGACCTGGAATCTCTGGGCGGAGAGTTCGTTGGCGAGAGATTAGGAGATCCTATAGTTCTTTATGATCAATTTGCAGACAGGTTTCTTATAACGCAATTCGCCGGTTGTCCGGCACTTCCTCCCAGTTCCTGTTCTAATAAACAGGATCCTTCCAATGCATTGCTTGTAGCCATATCCCGCGGACCCGATCCGGTTAATGATGGCTGGTATACTTACAGATTTGCCACAGGGACTTTTCCCGATTATCCAAAATATTTTATTTGGAGCGATGGTTATTATGTCACTACAAATCAGGATCAGGATAACCCTTTAATTCATGAAACGGTCTTTGTGCTTGAACGGGATCAAATGTTGGTGGGAGAAGCCGCAAGACACGTAGGTTTTCCATTACCGGGAGTGCAAAACAATGGTTTTTACAGTCCTGCAGCATTTAATGCTACCGGCACAATACCGCCCCCGCCGGGGAATATGCCGATAATCTATTTTCAGGATGATGCCTGGAGTGGTGTGAATGTTGACCACTTGAAAATGTGGTCGGTCAACGTTGATTGGAATAATCTTCAGAATTCAACAATAAGAGAGATGCAGGAGATCACTCCTTCTGAAGGGCTCACGCCTTTCAATTCTACTTTCGACGGAGGGGGATTTTCCAATTTGCCTCAACCTTTTGGTAATGCAGAACTTGATGCTCTACAGGGGGCCTTGATGTATCCTACATCGTACAGAAGGTTTGGAACTCATAATTCAGTAGTATTTAATTTTGTTGTCGATGTCGATCCTACCCGGGCAGAGCACGCGGGAATAAGGTGGTACGAGCTGCGGCAAAATGCAGATGCAGGTCCCTGGTATATCTATCAGGAAGGAACCTACGCACCCGATCTGAGCGATAGATGGTGTGGAAGCATAAACATAGACAGGCATGGAAATATTGGAATGGGATTTACAGTCATGAATGACAGTCCCAATTCCCCAATTTTCCCAACCCTTAAGTTTACCGGGAGGTACGCTAATGATCCTTTGAACTTGATGACCCTAAGAGAGGTAACTATTGTAGAAAGTAGTGTCCCCAATGACGGCAACAGGTATGGAGATTATGCCCATACCAGCATAGACCCTGTAGATAACGAAACCTTCTGGTACGTGGGGGAATATTTTGAGCCGGATGACAACCAGGTGAATCATGTCGCTACTTTTCAAATCGCGCCCCGCTTTTCTACAGATGTAGGCATTTCAGATATTATGGCGCCTGTTTCTTCAACTTTGGGTTCTAACGAAAATATAACTGTTCGAATAAGAAATTTCGGAAGTCTGCCGCAAAGCAATTTTCCTGTTTCCTTTCGGGTGAACAATGGTGAAGTTGTGACAGAAACCTTTACCGGTACGATACCTTCTACCGGTTATGAAGACTTTACTTTTTCTCAAGAGGTCAACCTCGCAACGCGTGGAGAAATATATGACATTATGGTCTCTACAGCATTGGAGGGAGACATGAATGCTGAAAATGATTCTCTTTCAATTGAAGTGGAGAATCTTCCGCCTAATGATATTGGGGTGACGCAAATAGTGCATCCTGAAACCGGTAATAACCTTGGAATTGAAAATATTGTAGTTACTATTGAAAACTTTGGGGGTGAACCTCAAACTGGTTTTAGAGTAGGATACAGAGTCAATAATGGAATTCTCTTCCAGGAAACAGTGAATGAAACATTGGAGGTTGGTGAGGAACTCACTTACACTTTTAAAATGCCCTACGACTTTTCTTCCAATGGCAAATACTTTATAGAGGCCGCTACTTATTTGGAAAACGACAGCAACATATTAAATGACGGTGTGAATGATACTGTGGCTAACCTTGATTGTATACCCGAAGGTTCCTCCTGCGCTTTTGGTGACGGCATTAATAGCTTTTATCTCGAAGAGATAGAGAATGTAAATATCTATTGCGATGATGGCTATAACAACTTTTTGGGAATTTCTACAAGGCTTGATGTGAACAGGGAAACCTTTTATGTAGGTGTATCCTCCAGTACCAGCAGTGAATTTGCCATGTGGATAGATTTTAACGATAACGCTGTTTTTGAACCTGAGGAGCAACTTGTGAGATCCGGCGACATAGTCTCCTCATCCAGGCCAACTGTTTTTGAATTTCAGCTTCCCGAGAATGCTCCTCTTGGAGAACACATTTTGCGGGCAAGAGCGGGAGATCCACGGTTTGCGGGAGATATTAATGACCCCTGCAGCGTTATGGAATTTGGAACTACAGATGATTACACTGTGGTACTCGTAGATGGAATTGAAGATTCCGAGATACAAAAAGGGGAATTGATCATTAGCTCTTCAAGAGAAGATATTTTTGAACTTAAGTTTGTAAGCCTCTACCAGGGCCCTTTATGGGTGACCGTCCACGATATGCTGGGCCAGAAACTTGTGGAAAGCATGATCAGGAAGAACGATCTAAGCTACACCTATACTCTTGACATGTCTTACGCTGCTCCCGGAGTTTATCTGGTGAGAATGGGAACCCGGGAAGAAGGTAAGATAAAGCAAATAATTGTTCATTAATTCGGGAAAAGTCCGGCTTCATTCCTTCTTAAAGGCCTGCCAAAAATACTATTTTTGAGCAGTAATAAAATCAGAAGCATGAAGATCATCTCCTATAACGTTAACGGAATAAGAGCAGCAATAAAAAAAGGTTTTATAGACTGGTTGGAAAAGACCAATGCCGATGTGGTTTGCCTGCAGGAAATAAAAGCAACCCCCGAGCAATTCGATCAGGAACCTTTTGAAGATCTCGGGTATAAATACAATTCGTGGTTCCCCGCGGTTAAGAAAGGCTACAGTGGCGTAGCGATCCTGAGTAAAGTGGAGCCGAAAAATGTAGTTTTTGGCACCGGAATCGATTATATGGATTTCGAAGGCCGGAATATCAGGGCCGATTTCGAAGATCTTTCGGTGATGAGCATGTATCTGCCATCTGGTACCAACATCGCCCGCCTCGATCACAAGCTTCAGTACATGGCCGATTTTCAGAAATATGTAGATGAGTTAAAGCAGGAAATTCCACATTTGGTGATCTGTGGAGATTACAATATTTGCCATGAAGAAATAGATATTCACGATCCTGTAAGACTTAAGAATACTTCCGGATTCCTCCCTGTGGAAAGGGAATGGATAGGTAATTTCATCAAAAGCGGATTTGTAGATTCCTTCCGTCATTTAAATTCTGAGCCTCATAACTATTCCTGGTGGAGCTACCGTGCAGGTGCCCGCGGGAATAACAAAGGCTGGAGGATCGATTACCACATGGTGAGCGAGCCATTGCGCGAAAGGATAGAAAGAGCACTTATTTTGCCCGAAGCACAACATAGTGACCATTGTCCCGTTCTCCTCGAAATATCCTAACTCAATTTTAACCACATTTATGAAACGACACCTTTTTTTAGCTTTTTTGAGCAGTTCTGTTTTGCTCACTTCATGTGTTTCTTCCAAGGTTTATAAAGATCTTGAAGGTCGCCATGCTCAACTTCAGGAAGAAAACAGAGAGCTCTCACGGGAATTTGATGATCTGCAAGCTGCCAATCGCAGGAACGAAGCAGAACTCACTGCTTTAAAAGCCGAATATGAGAGAACTAAAGCTGAAAGAGATCGCCTTCAGGAAGAGTATAATACCACTAGAGCGAGCTATGAGAAATTGAAAACTTCTTATGATGCTCTCGAAGCAAACAGCTCTTCTGCTTTGGCCGAAAATTCAAAGAGGAACAGGGAACTTTTGGCCGAGCTTGACGCTAAGGAAAAAGCCTTGCTAACGGAAAAAGAAAGACTGGAAAAACTTCAGCAAGATCTCGCAGCGAGGTCAAAACGTGTAGATGAACTTGAGAGTATGATAGCTGCGAAGGATGCAAAAATGAACGCTCTCAAAAATGCCATTTCCAAGGCCCTGGTAAATTTTGAAGGTAAAGGATTAACGGTAGAGCAGCGTGAAGGCAAGGTCTATGTCTCTATGGAGAATAAACTTCTTTTTAACTCCGGAAGCTGGGCGGTAGGGCCTGAAGGGAAGAGAGCGGTACAGCAACTGGCATCTGTCCTGGCAGAAAATCCCGACATTGCCGTTCTTATTGAAGGGCATACAGATAACGTCCCTTATAACGGCAGCGGCCAGCTTACCGATAACTGGGATCTCTCTACCAAAAGAGCTACGGCAATAGTTCATTTACTAAAGGAAAATCCGGGGATCGATCCACAGAACCTCACGGCTGCGGGGAGAGGGGAATTCGCTCCTGTGGCTTCCAATGATACTGCCGAAGGAAGGGCTAAAAACCGAAGGATCGAAGTCATTCTTACTCCAAAACTTGATGAGATAAGCAGGCTTTTGGAAGAACCGGAATATGAATAATTAATTAAATGGGAT
>CAYLZB010000131.1:0-6500 GCA_964388165.1 uncultured Flavobacteriaceae bacterium
GGATCGAGATAGACTCCTGCGGGTTCGCAGAAGATCCCTTTATCATCAAAACAAAGCAGGGGTTTTTTTCTCTTTTTGAGCGGCATGATTTCAAGTTAGGAATATTTGTGCAGGGCAGCTGAGGCATTAGGAAAAAATTAAAACTCAAAATAGCTTTTTTGAATGCCTGGCGATTAACCTGTCGGCGAGGCGGGGGAAACCCCGAAATCATCATAAAATAATAGTCCGCGATTTGCTATATTTGAGTAAAATACTTCAATATGTCATTTTCAGATCTTTTTGGAACCGGGGAACATCTTAGAAACTTAGGGCATTTCGCTGCCATTGTAAATCTTGCTGCGGCCGATGGGCCCATCAATGATAGGGAAGAGGCGCAGTTAAAACGCTTTGCAATGAAACTGGATATAGAAGAAGAGGAATATATGAAGGTGCTGAAGAATCCTACTGCTTTTCCAATTCACCCAAACAATTCGGTTGAAGGCCGACTGGAGCGACTTTATGACCTGTTCAGGATCATCTATTCAGATCATGACATTGAAGAGGAAGAAGAAGAATTGCTGCGGAAGTATGCCATTGGTCTTGGGTTCTCTCCAAAAATTTCAGAAGATATCATTAAACGCTCAATGCAGATCTTTAGCGGCATGAGCTTTGAAGACTATCGCTACTTGCTGAATAAGGAGAAGTAATCCTCTTCAGACTTAAGAAACAAGAGATAAAAGACAAGACATTTAAAGTCTCGAATTCCTTTCAAAAATGCCCTTTTCGGAACTCCGTTTATTCAGGATTTTTAGCCATAAATTCTTCGGCTTTTTCCACCATCTCCCTGTTTCCGCAGAAGAAAGGAGCTCTTTGATGTAGTTCTGTAGGTTCTATATCGAGAATTCGTCTGAAACCATCACTGGCTTTACCTCCTGCCTGTTCGGCAATAAAGGCCATAGGATTGCATTCGTAGAGCAGTCTTAACTTTCCATTAGGAGCACTGGCCGTCGTAGGATAGAAATAGATTCCGCCTTTGATCATATTCCGGTGAAAGTCTGAAACCAGGGAACCGATATATCTTGAAGTGTAAGGCCTGTCTTCTTTCTCCTCCTGGCAGTATTTAATATAGTTCTTTACACCCCGTGGAAAATGCACATAATTACCTTCGTTCACCGAATAGATGCTTCCTTTTTCGGGAAACTTCATATCGGGGTGGGACAGATACCATGAGCCCAGTGCGGGGTTAAGCGTAAAGCCATTCACGCCATGACCGGTGGTGTAAACAAGCATCGTAGAAGTGCCATATACCACGTATCCTGCAGCGACTTGTTTGATCCCGGGTTGAAGAAAATCTTCAAGTTGTACCGGAGTTCCAATAGGAGTGACACGCCTGTAAATGGAAAAAATAGTTCCTACCGAAACGTTTACGTCAATATTTGAGCTGCCGTCAAGAGGATCTATAAGAACCACATACTTGTTCTTATGGTCATTTTTGGAACCCGCAATAGTTATAAAATCGTCATTTTCTTCGGAAGCGATCCCGCAAACGATCTCCCTGTTGGTAAGGGTTTGAATGAATTTTTCGTTCGCGTACACGTCAAGCTTTTGCTGGTCTTCCCCCTGTACATTGGTTTCTCCTGCTGCCCCTGTAATATCCACCAGTCCGGCCTGATTCACTTCATGGTTCACTACTTTTGCAGCAAGCCGTATCGAGTTGATCAATCTTGAAAGTTCCCCCGAAGAATAGGCAAATTCTGCCTGGTTTTCAATAATAAATTCGCCTAATGTCTGATTTTTCTTGACCATTGAAGTAGTAAGTATGCTTTACGAGACAAAACTAAAGCAAATAATATTAAGCCACTACAACGTTTTCGTAATTTAATCTTAAAATCAATTCTCTATTTTTGCTCCTAAACCGCAGCTATGAAAACTATTATTCGCGACGCCACCAAAGAAGACATGCCGGCTGTGCTGGAGCTCATTAAGGAACTTGCAGCCTTTGAAAAAGAACCCGAAGCGGTCATCACTACAGTGGAAACATTAGAAAAAGAAGGGTTTGGGAAGCATCCCCTTTTCCATGTTTTTGTTGCTGAAGTCGACGGCACAATAGAGGGAATGGCTTTGGTATACTATCGTTTTTCCACCTGGAAAGGACGTACCCTGCACCTTGAAGATCTCATAGTCAGGGAGGAAAAACGCGGTACGGGATTGGGAAATGCCCTCTACAAAAAGGTTATTGAGTATGCCAAATCCCAGGGTCTGAAAAGAGTAGAATGGGTGGTACTGGATTGGAATCACCACGCCATTGATTTTTATGAACGCAGCGGAGCTACTATTCTTAAAGACTGGTACACCGTGCAGATGGATGAGAACGGGATCACTAAATATGTAGAAACAAATTCATGAAAGTCTTTAAGTTTGGAGGTGCATCTGTAAAAGATGCCGACGGGGTGAAGAATGTGCTTCGGGTATTGCAGGGAGAGGGAACCGGCGAAAAACTGGTGGTCATTTCCGCCATGGGTAAGACTACCAATGCACTTGAAGAAGTCGTCAAGGATTACCTTCAAAAAGGGGAATTTAAAGATGCACTTCAACCGGTAAGGGAATTTCACCGGGAGATCATGCTGGACCTG
This sequence comes from uncultured Flavobacteriaceae bacterium, assembly GCA_964388165.1. GTDB lineage: Bacteria > Bacteroidota > Bacteroidia > Flavobacteriales > Flavobacteriaceae > Salinimicrobium. The sequence continues at coordinate 2,613 of CAYLZB010000131.1, forward strand.
TTTGAGAATAAAGATCATTCGGCTTTTCATGCTGTGAGAGAATTGTTTCAGGAGTTAGAGAATTTCCTGAACCACAACCGCTCCACGAATTATGACTTCGTTTATGACCAGGTAGTGATCTATGGTGAACTCCTCTCCACCACCATCGTTAGCGCTTATCTTTCTAATAAAGGTGTCAAAAATGACTTTTTAGACGCTCGCCTTTGCATTCGCACAGATAATACCTATCGTGATGCCCAGGTACAGTGGGAGGAAACCCAGTCACAGATCAAATTGAAAGTCAATCCTGAAAACCTTACCATCACTCAGGGGTTCATAGGAGCCGATCCCAACAACTTTTCAACCACCTTAGGGAGGGAAGGAAGTGATTATACCGCAGGAATCTTTGCTTACTGTCTCAATGCTCACAGCGTGACCATCTGGAAAGATGTGCCGGGGGTATTGAATGCAGATCCCAGGGTCTTTGAAAACTATCAACTCCTGGAGCAGATCTCTTATGAAGAGGCCATCGAGCTTGCTTTTTACGGGGCTTCAGTAATTCACCCCAAGACCCTGCAGCCGTTGCAGCGAAAAGAAATTCCTTTGTATGTAAAGTCTTTTCTGAATCCGGTGAATCCGGGAACGGCAGTGAGAAAGGGACAGCCCATACTTCCGAAGATCCCATGTTTTATCGTCAAAAAAGATCAGGTATTGATCTCCTTATCGTCCCTCGATTTTTCATTTATACTGGAAAAGAACATCAGCGAGATCTTCAGCTTATTCCATAAATATCAAATAAAAGTTGACCTTATTCAGAATTCGGCCATTAGCTTTTCAGTTTGTATTGACAATAAATTTAATAACTTAGAAAAGTTGATAAGTCATTTAAAGGCAACATTCAGGATAAGTTATAACACGGGAGTCTCCCTGTACACGATCAGGCATTTTGACGAAAAGGCAGTACAGGAGCTGGAAAAAGAAAAAAAGGTGCTTTTAAAGCAAACAACCCGGGAGACGGTCCAGATAGTTGCGATACCCTAATTTTTTAGCTTATAAAATTTTTACTTGATGGGAATAGTTAGTGCAAAGGAAGTTGCCAAGGTCATGAATTTGGACAAGTTCGGATTTCTAGGTACTTCAATGGGTTGGGTGGTGCTAAAGACCACAAAACTTTCTGTTATTAATAAGGAATATGATAAGCGGAAGCACATGACCGCCCCCCAATTCATTGATTCTATCCTGAAGGCATTTGAGATCGATTTTGAGATCCCTGAAGATGACCTGAAGCGTATTCCAAAAACAGGTCCTTTCATTACCATTTCGAATCACCCGCTGGGAGGGATCGATGGTATGATCCTTTTAAAGCTCTTGCTTTCACAACGCGAAGACTACAAGGTGATCGCTAATTTTCTACTCCAGAGGATCGAGCCGGTTCAACCTTATATTATGCCTGTCAATCCTTTCGAAGATCACAAGGAGGCACAGTCCAGCACCAAAGGAATAAAGGAAGCCATCATGCATTTACGGGATGGGAAACCACTGGGCATATTCCCTGCAGGAGAAGTATCTACTTATCGCGATCAGCGAAGAATAGTTGACCGACCTTGGGACCCTGCTGCCATGAAGCTCATACAAAAGGCAAAGGTGCCGGTGATCCCCATTTACTTTCATGCGAAGAACAGCACCTTCTTTTACAGGTTAGCATCAGTAAGTGATATTTTACGCACTGCCAAACTGCCCAGCGAGATGCTGTCCCAAAAGAAAAGGAAGATCAAGGTGAGGATAGGGAATGCAATCAATCCACAGGATGTTGCAGATATCTCAACAGTGGAATCCCTTACTGCTTTTTTACGCCGAAAGACCTATATGCTGGCAAATGCCTTTGAGAAAAAGCCATTTTTGAAAGGTATCCCCAAGAACTTTAAAATTGCAAAACCTCCAAAGAAGATCATTGAGGAAACCCAATGTGATCTTATGATCGAAGAGGTGGAATTATGCCGTAAACTGGATAAGCGCTTGCTGGAGAGCAAGAACTACGAGGTGTTTCTGGCGAAAAAAGAAATTATTCCAAACATTCTGAAGGAAATAGGTCGGCTGCGGGAGATCACTTTCAGGGCTATTGGGGAAGGCACGAACATGTCTACAGATCTCGACAAGTTTGATGATTATTATTACCACATGTTTTTGTGGGACAACGAAGCCAACAAGATTGCCGGAGCTTACCGCATGGGCATGGGCGCCGAGATCTATGAACAGTATGGCATTAATGGCTTCTACCTGCAGGACCTCTTCAGGTTTGAACCCGAGTTGCATAAAATGATGAGCGAATCCATTGAGATGGGTCGGGCATTCATTGTAAAGGAATATCAACAGCGGCCAATGCCCCTGTTCCTGCTTTGGAAAGGGATCGTGCATTGTACGTTGAGATTTCCGAAGCACAAATACCTCATTGGAGGAGTGAGCATCAGCAATAAATTCTCTAATTTCTCCAAGTCTCTTATGATCGAATTTATGCGTTCGCATTATTACGACCCATACGTGGCGCAGTATGTACGCCCCAAAAAAGAGTTCAAGGTCAAGCTGAAGGACGACGACAAGGATTTCATTTTTGACGAAACCCAGGCCGACCTCAACAAGTTTGACAGGATCATTGACGAGGTGGAGCCGGGCAGCATGAGACTTCCGGTATTAATAAAGAAATATATAAAGCAGAATGCCAAGGTAGTTGCGTTCAATGTGGATCCATTGTTCAATGATGCAGTTGACGGTTTGATGTATATCAAAATTGCCGATCTGCCTGAAAGTACAGTACGCCCTGTGATGGAAGAATTTCAGCAGGAACTGGAGCGCAAGGTTACCGAAATGCGCAAAAACGGGGAATTCCCTAAATAAAACCATCTGCCATACAAAAAGCCTGCAGTTGGATATACCTTTTTTGATGCTTAACTTGCCTTTTCAGGAATAAAAAAAGAAGAAATGGAAAAGATATTGATTGTTGGAGCTACCGGAAGTACAGGAAAAAGGATCATTGAGATCCTGAACAACAGCCAGAGCTTTGAACCGGTGGCCATGATTAGAAAAGAAGAGCAGAAGCAGATCTTTGACGACATGGAGGTGAAGTGGGTACATGCCGATCTTGAACAGAAAGACCTGAGCCCTGCCTTAAAAGGAATAAAAAAGGTGATCTTCTGCGCAGGATCTGGCGGAGATACGGGACCTGAAAAGACTACCGAAGTTGATGAAAAAGGTGCCATAAAGATCATTGATGCCGCAAAAAAAGCAAAGGTCAAAAAGTTCATCATGTTGAGTTCCATGGGAGCCGATGAACCCTCAGCACACAAAAAGCTGGAGCACTACCTTGAAGCCAAGGCAGCAGCAGACCAGCACCTGCGGGACAGTGGTCTTGACTACACCATTATTCGGCCAGGAGCACTAACCGATGATATGGGAACCGGAAAAGTGCAACTAGCAGAAAAACTGGATAGCACAGGAGAAATTCCCCGCGATGATGTTGCATTCCTTCTCATCATGTCCCTGGCAGACCCGCTGGTAAAGAACATGACCTTTGAGGCCATAGAAGGAGAAGAGCCGATCAAGTCGGCTATGATAGAATTGAGTAGAGGGTAAAATTAGTCTGTAGTCGATAGACGGTAGACGGTAGACTTTAGACGGTAGACCTTAGACTTTAGACTTTAGACTTTAGATCTTTAAGATTATGAAACCTACGAGGAAAGATATTGGCCCGGGAACGAGAGTGGCCATAGTGCAGAAGCAGGATCAGCGTTCCGGCCGACTTACTTATGGCTATGTGGCAGATATACTCACCAAATCCCCCATGCATCCCCACGGAATCAAGGTTCGGCTGGAAACCGGAGAAGTGGGAAGGGTTCAGAAGATTGAGGATTCACT
>CAYLZB010000132.1:0-6366 GCA_964388165.1 uncultured Flavobacteriaceae bacterium
ATTACAGGTGCCAAAAATGTGTTGCTGCTTATCATTTCCGGTTCCGAAGAAATTACTATTGATGAGATCGGGGAGATCTCAGATCACATCCAGGCTGAGGCCGGTCACAGTGCAAACATTATTATGGGTGTAGGTGAAGATGAAGGTCTTGACGATGCAATTTCAGTTACTATTATTGCTACAGGTTTTGACGTAGAGCAACAAAATGAAATTGTAAACACCGAGGCAAAAAAGATCATTCACACCCTTGAGGATGAGCAAAAAGCAGAGCACGAACTTTCACCAAAGAAGACCTCTTCGGCTTATGACGGTCCTGCTCCTGCACCAAAAGAAGAAAAGAAGATCGTTCACACACTTTCTTTAGAGGAAGAAGATGTAGAGGAGGAGCCGGAGAACAATAGACCTTCGGCAGCCGTTAGGGATATGGAAGTGCAGTTTGAAGAAGTGAAAGCTGACAAAGAACCTGAATTCATTATAACCGATAGGGTAAAGGATATTGAAGTTTCTGAGCCTGAGGTTGTAAAGCCCGAGCCACAGGAGCAGCAATTCATGTTTACCTTCGACATGCCTAAGAATAATGTACCGAAGGAAAAAGAGGAGCCAAAGATAGAGCACCCACAAAACCGGGTAGAAGGGCAAGAGGAGCCTACGACAGAAAAGAGGATAGTTCATACCCTTACAGATGAAATGGAGGAGAAATCTGCTGTTAAAAAGGAACTTTCAGCACAAATGAAGAACACTCATAACGGAATCACCCGTTATTCTTTGGATGATTATATGCAGGTGGAAGAGATGCTAAGATCATCTGAGCCCACTCAAAAGCCTAAAGCTGAGATCGAGCCGGAGCTGAAGAAATCTCCCGAGCCTGTACAACCTCCTGTTTCAAAAGTCGCTCCCAGGCCTGAAGAATCTAAACAAACACCAGACGAGGAAGTTGATCCTTTCAATATCCCGATCAATGAAAGCCTGGTAAAAAGAACGGCTGAAAGGAGAGCCAAAATGAAGGAATTCAACTATAAGTTTAGAAATAACCTAACGAAGGTTGACGAGTACGAAAGACAGCCGGCCTATAAGAGACAGGGAATAGATCTTGATAACTCTAAACCGGGAGAGGAAAAATTATCACGTACCACGCTGGGTTCCGGCGAGGATGATGAGATAAGGTTCAGAACAAATAATTCCTTTTTACACGATAATGTAGATTAAATAGTCCCCCAACTATTTTTTAACCCGAAGCCAGCCCCCCGGTTTCGGGTTTTTTATTTTTCTAAAACCATTTTTAAAAGCCGGATAAAAAAATCGAAAACAAAATATCAGGTAAAATGTGTTATCACATTCAAATTCAGTATTTTAGATAATTGTTATTGTAGCCCCTTGACAGTTTGATGTGAGAACTGATTCAGCAAAAATCGCGCACCACGTATTTTTCCGGATCTGGTAAATACCTGTCCCAATCGCCCCTGGGACCTATGGATCTGGCAATATTGAATAACTGGTCTAAAAAACCTCAATTACCTGAAGAAGGATAATTGTGTAGCGTATGAAACAGGGGGGCGTAATATATCTAATTGTACTATTATTTTATTTCCTGCTGGCTTGTGAAGCAGTTCAGGAAGAAAAATACCGCGAATTTGAGGAAACCATTCCTGTAGCAGCTCCCGAAATTGTCTATCCCGGGGAATTTGAAGTTAATCCTTTAGCTGAATTCCCACCTCCACGATCAGTTCTTATTTCTGCAACACCTGCCCCGGAAAGAACCGAGGCTGATCATTTCTTCAGCATGAAAAACTTTAATACTGCTGATGGGCTTGCAATGAGTAGTTTGTTGTGCGGCTTTAAGGACAGCAAGGGTAATTTGTGGTTTGGAACCAATGGTAACGGAGTTAGTATGTACAACGGCAAATCTTTTACCACTTTCTCCTCCGGTTTTGGTCTCATTCATAATTACATTCATACCGTCACCGAGGATAACCTGGGAAATATTTGGTTTGGCACCTATGGGGGTGTTAGCAAGTATGATGGCACTCATTTTTATAATTATACTACCGATGATGGACTCATAGATAATGATGTCCATGAGATACTTGAAGATTCCCGGGGAAATTTATGGTTTGCCACCATTAAAGGAATAAGCAAATATGACCCCGAAGAACTTCAATTCGAAAATTATGATCAGACTGCCGGACTTACAAATATTTTTATTGATGACATTATGGAAACCGCAGAAGGAGAACTCTGGTTTTCGGGAAAAGGAGGAGTTTATTGTTATGAGCCGGGCGTGGATGCTTCTGGGAGCGAAGCCTTTGTAGATCTTTCGAATACACTTGGCTTAAGTGGAACTATTGTAAATGAACTATTGGAAGATTCAGAAGGGATCATCTGGATAGCTACTGAAAATTTTATAGTCAGATATGATCCTTCGAATGGGGAAGTGCGTCATTTTGATACAGGAGACGGCTTAATTGATAATTATATCTACAGTTGTACCGAAGATTCCAACGGTAATATCTGGTTTGGCACTAAAGGAGGGGCCTCAAAGTATTCAAAAGTTACAGGTGCTTTCATGAACCTGACAACAGAAAATGGATTGGCAGATAATACAGTTCGAAATATAACGGTTGATAAGGCTGGCAGCCTATGGTTTGGTACTTATGGTGGGGGATTGAACAAATTAAGCGGTGAGAGTGTAGTGGAGTATAAAAGAAAAGGAGGAGCTTCCTGGAAAGCCGTTTATGCAGTTATGGAAGACATGAAATCGAACCTCTGGTTTAGCCCTGCAGATGGCGGGATAGTACAGTTTGAACCAGCCATAGAACCGGGTCAAAAAAGTTATTTTACGGTATTTACTACTAAACAGGGGCTTCCAGATAATACCTTTTTAAGTATTGCTGAAGACCATAATGGTGATTTATGGTTTGCAGGTGATAAAGGGCTCTGCAGATATGACGGGAAATATTTTACAACTTTTACCGAGGAACAGGGCTTACCGGATACCGATATCACTTCCCTTTCCATAGCCAGGAATGGAAATTTATTGATTGGAACTTTTGAAGGAGGAGTTTCAGTATTTGATGGAGAAGCTTTTGTAAACCTTGGAGTGGAAGATGGACTGGCACATAAAACTGTCTGGGATATTCTGGAGGACAATAGTGGGGTCATATGGATAGCTACCCGCGGCGGACTTAGTCGATATGATGGAAAGCGATTAAAGAACTTTTACGAGGAGCAGGGTCTTACAGATAATAAACTATCGAGGCTCTACCAGGACTCCAGGGGTAACTTGCTCATTGGGAGTTGGGGTGGAGGTTTAATGGTAATACGAGCAGAAAGACTTCAAAAATTCGAATTTGAAGATCCTTTTCAAAATGACAATTCCTTATTTGAGCATTTTACCAGTACCCAAGGTCTTCCTAATGATGTCGTATATACTATCCTGGAAGACGATGACAAAAATATTGTACTGGGTACTAATCTTGGACTTACAGTACTGAAAGGAGGAATAAAATCCGGGTCTCCTATCGGAAACCAGGGGATTGAAAACTTCAATGAAAAAACAGGCTATGCGATTAAAGATGTTAGCAACAACTTTAGTATGATAAAAGATCGGGAAGGCAAATTCTGGCTTGGAACCGGAGATAAATTTCTAAGTTTTGATTATGCCAAACTTTTAAGAGACACCACTCCGCCCCCTTTATTCCTCGAGAACCTCAAGATAAAGAATGAAAATATAAGCTGGCACAGTTTGGCCTGGGCGAGAAATGAAGAAAAACCTGTTAAGGATATGGGGGCTACGGCCTTTAAAACCAATGAACTTCTTATCTTCAATAAAGAACTTGATAAACAGGAGAGGGATACCATGATCACAGATTTTCGGAAAGTGAAATTTTCCGGAATTCTTCCATTTTATCCGATACCTAAAGATCTCTCCCTGCCATATTCCCAGAATGATGTAGAAATTGAATTTGTGGGAGTTGAAACTTCCCGGCCATCTTTAGTGCAGTACCAATATAAACTTCAGGAATACGACGAAAAATGGTCTCCTGTTACCACTAAAAGTGTGGCTAGCTACGGTAACCTACCTGAAGGTGAATATAATTTCGTGGTGAAAACCAGGAATCCGCAAGGCTTCTGGAGCAAACCGGTAGATTACTCATTTGAGGTGAGGCCACCCTGGTACAGATCCTGGTTCGCTTATGTTTTATATGTTCTTATATTCCTTGTCCTTCTTTATTACGTGGATCGATATCAAAAGAATAGAGTGCTGTTTCAAGAACGACAAAAAGCAATAAAGAGGGAATTAGTACAGGCTCATAAGATCGAAGAAGCTTACAGGGAATTAAAAGCAACTCAGGCGCAATTGATCCATGCAGAAAAGATGGCATCGTTCGGGGAATTGACTGCCGGGGTAGCACATGAGATCCAGAATCCACTCAATTTTGTGACAAATTTTTCTGATGTAAGCAAAGATCTAATAGAGGAAGTGCAGGAGGAGATCACCAAAGGGAATTTAGATGAAGCCAACTTGTTAATGCAGGATATTCGGCAGAACCTGGAGCTAATAAACAGTCATGGAAAACGGGCCGATTCCATTGTAAAAGGGATGTTGCAGCATAGTCGTGCCAGTACAGGACAAAAAGAGCCGGTAGATCTGAACAAATTAGTCGAAGATTCCTTAAGGTTGGCTTCCCACGGGTTTAGAAATAAGAACAAAAATTTTCCGGTAAAGATCACTACAAATTACGATAGTGAATTGCAAAAAGTGCAGGCGGTACCGCAGGATCTGGGACGGGTGCTGATAAACTTGCTCAGTAATGCTTTTCACGCCGTATTGGCGAGAAAAAGTAATGGAGAGCTTCATAAGGAAGATTATCAACCCCGGGTGTCTGTACAGACCAGAGTTATGGAAACAAAGGCAGAAGTAAGTGTGTGTGATAATGGAACCGGAATACCGGAGCGTATTAGAAATAAGATTTTCCAGCCGTTTTTCAGCACCAAACCTTCGGGAGAAGGAACAGGTTTGGGGCTCTCTCTCTCGTTGGATATTGTTAAGACGCATGGCGGTGAACTTCTGTTCGAGACTGAAGAAGGCACAGGTACAACATTCAAGATCCACCTCCCAATAAGTGAGAGGGCCAAAGAGAGCAAGCTTTAATATCCATTTTAAAAGGGCAAATTTCAAGTAGGTTTTGTACTGCAGAGTTTTCCTGCCTATCTTCGCAGGACTAACAAAATTCCAAAAGAGATGAGTTTACAGGAAAAAGTAATGACCGAAATGAAAGCGGCTATGAGAGCTAAAGATAGCAATAAGCTGGAGGCTTTGCGGGCCGTTAAAAGTGCTATTCTTTTAGCTCAGACAGATACTGCAGGAAGAGATGGATTGAGCCAGGAAGAGGAGCTTAAATTGCTTCAAAAGCTTGTGAAGCAACGTAAGGAAAGTGCTGCTATTTACAAAGAGCAGGGAAGGGATGATCTGGCCCAGCCGGAGTTAGATCAGGCAGCAGTAATAGAGAATTTCCTGCCTGAGCAGATGAGCGAGGAGGAAATAGAAAAAGAAGTTGACAGAATAATTGAAAAAACCGGTGCAAGCGGAATGCAGGATATGGGTAAAGTGATGGGAGTAGCTTCCCAGGAGTTGGCTGGAAAGGCAGATGGGAAGACAATTTCCGGAATTGTTCGTAAAAAGCTCAGTTAGAATTGAAGCTTTATTTTTCCTTAAAGCGAGGTTAAATCTCCGGGTTTTGAGCTAAAAGTCTGCCAAAATCTAAAAAAACAGCTTTATCCTGTTGTATATTCACCAATTGTTTTGACAGGACCCCCTCAAACTACAGGGTTCGTCAAATTAATTTAAAAAAGGAAAATTATGAAAAGATCAATAATGATTTTAGCGGTTTCGTCAATGTTATTTTCTTCTTTCATCTCGTGTAAAGATGCTGAAGAAAAAGATGGCGAGGTCATGGAAATGAACGATGAGAATGCAATGGGAGACATGGATAACATGCAAGGCATGGATAATGACATGAATTCCATGGAAACTACCAGTAGTAAGGAATTGGAAAACACAGATCTTGTAGATTCAGGTACTTATACAGGAACTGCTGTTATTGTAGATTCTGAACAAAAGGAAGTCTATGTTCAATTAAATGATACAACTACCATTGAACTTTATTTCTCTAATGACACTCAAATTATGCAGAACGGCCAGACTGTAGCTTTTGATGCTCTCAAAAAGGGACAGAAAGTAGAGGTGGAAGTAGAACGAAGTGGGGAATCTCTTAAGCCAATGAGAGTTTCTATAGTCGGAGAGTCGTAGAATTTGGACAGATTTAAAACAAAATCCGCAGTGAGAGCTGCGGATTTTTTTATGTT
>CAYLZB010000133.1:0-6301 GCA_964388165.1 uncultured Flavobacteriaceae bacterium
ACCTTTTTAAGAAATTGCCGGTTGTTACCGCAGGTGGAGGTTTAGTGCTCAATGCCAACGATGAGGTGCTTTTTATCTATCGAAATGGCCGCTGGGATCTTCCTAAGGGTAAGGTTGAAAAGAATGAAAGTATTGAGGCAGGAGCTATAAGGGAAGTCGAGGAGGAGACAGGTGTAAAGAACCTGAAGATCAGTAAATTCTTGCAAACTACCTATCATGTGTTTCAAAGGAAAGGGCGCTATAAGCTTAAGGTTACCTACTGGTATGAAATGACCACCGATTATGTGGGGGAGCTTATCCCTGAAGAAAGCGAAGGCATTATGAAGGTGAAATGGAAGGATATGAAGAAGGCTCAAAAAGCCTTAAAGAAATCTTACGCAAATATAAAGCTCTTATTTCCTAGTGAGATCTTACCGGTTCACTCTAAAAATGGGATATCTCAAATGTGATCTTTCGTAATGTTCACTCTTTTTATGTATCCAATCCAGTTGGGCGTACCAATTGCTGGCAAACTCGGGCTCTTTTTCTTTTTTTGCCAAAAACTCTTCCTCAATTTCCGGGTGATCATCGAGGAATTCTCTTGCAATATCTTCAAAAACATAAGGTGAAAATCCTTCTTTTTGTTGTAAAATACTGTCAAAGAAATTCCAGTTAAAGAAAGAATCCGGAGCCTGGGGTTCTAAAGTCGCCATTAAATATTTGGCAGCTTTTTGTTTTATTGGTATGAACAGATCCCCCTTGCGAATACTTACTTTTTGTCTGCTGCTCTCTACTTCTACATCATAGTGAGGGTAGTGACCTTCATAAGAATTGCTCCTGGTCTTATAATCTTGGATCCTGTAGACCTCTACTGTGAGGCTGGTATCTTTTTCAAAAGGGATCATTTTTACGTTGTTGAGCTCCAGCAGGTCGATCACCTGCCACCAGGCTTGTGGTATGATGTAACCTTGTGGGGTCTTTACCTCCCGTGCCGGGGAAAAGTTATCGTAGTAATCCACCGTTTTTGTAAATGGGCGGGAGGTGTCATATTTCAATCTTTCAAATCCTGTGACTTCACTCGGAAGCCTTTCTGCTTCATAACCTTTGAATTCCAGAGAAGACACTTTGCTGCTGTCAATGTTAAAATCAAAAGGGTACGTATTCCTGGTCTGAAACTCCTTTGTATCTCGACTTCGCAACTTTTTTATAAGTTCTGTATCCTCGTCGGCAATGTCGATCATAGATCGCAGGAACTCATAGGTGCCTTGAACCCGTTGATCATATGGCTTAAGCATATGAGTTTCAAGCATTACTCCAAGAGTGTTCCAAAGAGCAGCATATCCTGTAGAGTAGCGTGGAGTATCAAGATATTGGGAAAATCCTTTTTCAGGCACATCTCCAAAAACATTCACGTAAGGAGTTATATCCCAGTCCTTTTTCTTTAGAGCCTTTTCCAGGGCAGGTCGCAGATCGGTTTTGATGTAGTTTCCAAGAGCTCCACCCATTTGATCATGCTGTGTAAATAAATGGGTAAGTGTGTACTGGTAATCGGCTCCATTGCTCACATGTGTGTCGATAAAAACATCCGGATCGAGCAGGTGGAAAATTTCGTAGAAACTCCGGGTGTTCCTGGTGTCAGCTTTTATAAAATCGCGGTTGAGATCATAATTTCTTGCATTTCCGCGGAAGCCATAAGATTTTGGTCCATTCTGATTGGTGCGGGTAAAGGAGTTCCTGTTCAAAGCTCCGCCCACGTTGTAAACCGGGATTGCAGCGATCACAGTATTTTCCGGAAGCACGATAGAATCCCTGGCCAGATCCCTAAGCAACATCATAGTGGCGTCGATACCATCACTTTCCCCTGGGTGTATCCCATTGTTGATCAAAACAATGCTGTGGTCACGCCTTAGTTCCTCAAAATCAAAATTTTTGTTACGGCTATAGGTTACCAGGTGTAGTGGCTCCCCACTGTCAGTTTCCCCTATTCGTTGCAGGTTTATTGTAGAGTAGACGGCCGCCAGATCTTCATAGAAGTCGATCACCTCGCGGTAGGTAGCGGTTTCGGTTCCACCCGATTTTTCAAAGACAGTGGTGAAATCGTAATCCTGCTCCAGTATATAATTCGAGAAATCACAGGAGCTAAGGCCAATCGCGAAAATTGCCAGAACCAGTATCTTTTTCATGCAGGGACGTTTAGCAGCCGTAAACATAAAGAAAAACTTCAAAAGCATAAAGAAGTGCTAAGAAGAAAGCAGTTTTTCCAAACCTTTAAAAAAAGCTTATTTTAGCTAAGGCTTCTGCTTGCGAAAAGATCAGGTGCTAAAAATGCCATTTTTGAGACCTCTTTCTAACCGAAAACCAAACTGAATCTTGAGAAATTATCTGTTTCTGCTGTTTACCTTCTTTTTCTTTGGAGATCTTTCTGCCCAGGCTCTACGAGGCGTAGTTTTAGACGATTTTACAAATAAACCTCTGGAAGGAGTAAAGATAACTTCGGAAAAATTTCCCGAAACTGTTTTTTCCGATCCTTCAGGAGAATTTGCCATTTCTGTTGAAGAATTGCCAATAGATCTAATTTTTGAATATCCCAATTATACCCGCAAAACATTAAGGGTAGAAGATTACGACCGGGAGATACAGGTGTTTCTTGCTCCTTCTGAAGGTTCCCTTTCCGAAGTTGTACTTCGCAGTACTATTATTCCGCAGGAACTGCTGGAAACTCCATCAGCCGTTTCTGTTCTGAGTGGGGAGGAGCTGGAAAGATTTGACGAGACGAACATCATGCAGAACTTTAGCACAGTTGCCGGCGTAAATGTGCAGCAGGGAGCCCTAAATACGAATAAACTCAGCATTCGGGGTGTGGGTGCCCGATCCCAGTACAGCACCAACAGGGTAAAGGCCTATTTCATGGAGATCCCTATTAGCAGTGCCGAAGGAGAAACTACGTTAGATGATCTGGATCCGGCAATTGTTGAACGTGCCGAAATTATAAAAGGGCCTACTTCAAGTGTTTATGGAGCAGGTTTGGGGGGTGTAATAACTTTATATCCGGCCAAAGCACAGGAGCAGGGAACACGAGCTGAGGTAAAAGGCACCTATGGAAGTTATAACCTGATTCGGGGAACGGCCCAGGCTGCCCATGCTTCGGGAGCTACTAACCTTGTAGCGACCTACAACCATGTTCAAACCGATGGTTGGCGCGATAATTCCGGTTATAATCGTGACTCCTTTTCCCTTTACGGGCAAGTCACCGGGGGAGAAAAACATGAACTTTCGGTTTTAGGACATTTCGTGCGGCTTAAAGCTTTTATTCCGAGTTCGCTCAACAGGACAGACTTTCTCACCGATCCTTCTTCGGCTGCCTTTACCTGGGCGGCGGCAAAAGGCTATGAATCCTATGACAAAGGTTTGCTGGGCTTTTCTTATACGTATAAGTTTTCAGAAGAATTTACCAATACCACAAGTCTGTACGGCACCTTCAGAGACGCCTATGAACCCAGGCCTTTTGATATTCTCAACGAAGGTCAAACAGCTTTGGGAGCCAGGACAAAATTTTACCTGGAGAGTGAATTTATGGACCGGCCTTCGCAGCTTAGTTTTGGGATGGAGCTCTACAATGAATGGTACGACATCGCAACGTATGAAAACCTGTATGAACGTTTTAATAATGCCGGAAGCGTACCGGGTTTTAATCTTAGTCATAACGAGCAGGACCGTTTATATTACAATATATTCCTGCAATGGAACCTTCAGCTTCTCGAACGCTTACAGCTTGAAGCAGGTGTGAATCTTAACTCCACCTCATATGAACTAACCGATCTTTACGAGGAAGATAATATTGACCAGTCGGGGGATTACACATTTGATCATGTGATCTCTCCGCGAATAGGGATGGTGTACAGTGTGGTGCCGGGGAAGAATTTTTATGCCACTGTCAGTCATGGCTTCTCAACTCCCACAGTTGCTGAAACGCTTACTCCCGATGGGTTGATCAACACCAGCCTGCAACCGGAAACCGGCATAAATTACGAAATAGGCTTTAAGGGGAATTTTCTGAATAACCGGCTTTATGCCGAAGTTGCAGCTTTTTCTATCCAGGTTGAAAATTTACTGGTGGCCGAACGTGTTGCCGAAGATCAATATATTGGCCGCAATGCCGGTAAAACCGATCATAATGGTGTGGAACTCTTACTGAACTACAACTTCCCAATATTTTCTGCTCTTCGCGCCCGCACCTTTGTAAATGCAGCATACAACTCATTTAAATTTGAGGAGTTCATTGATGATGAAGAGGACTTTTCTGGCAATGATCTTCCTGCTGTTCCAAAGGAGACTGTGAATGCAGGCCTGGATCTCATAACAAGCTTTGGCTTTACCCTGCGCTCTACCTACCAGTTTGAAGGGGAAATGCCGCTGAACGATGCTAATACAGAATTTAGGGATTTCTACAATCTTGTCCACCTCAAAGCTTCTTTAAAACCCCTGGATATCTGGAAACCCCGCTTTATGAATGGCTGGGAAATTCAAATTTTTGGAGGGGTGAATAATGTACTTGATGAGCATTATGCAGCTTCGGTAATTCCTAATGCTGTAGGTTTTGGAGGTTCAGAACCGCGTTATTTTTATCCGGGAATGCCGCGGAATTACTATGGAGGTTTGGGAGTTGGATATAAATTTTAGAAAGAGAAGACCCACCCCGCCTAAAGGCACCCCTCCCACTGAGGGGACTAAAAAAGGTAGTTCCAAGTAAAATCAACCTATCATTTTTCAGTTTAACTCTTAGTATAGGAGGATAATTGACAGGAAAAGGCTTATTCCCAATTAACCGATTAACCAGTTAACTAATCTCTATTTCCTAACAACATCTGGCACCATGAAATGGTAATCCCCTCCATTGCGTATCACATCCCGAACAACAGTTGAAGAAATATGGCTTTTTCCGGAGGAAGTAATGAAGAAGACGGTCTCTACTCCCGACAGTTTGAAGTTCGTCTGCCCAATCGTCTTTTCAAATTCAAGGTCAATTCCGTTTCGAAGTCCGCGTAAGATGAATCCGGCCTTTTGTCTCTTGCAAAAATCCACTGTCATGCCTTTATAGGTTTCCACTTTGATCTTGGGTTCGTCCGTAAAGGTTTCTTTCAGGAATCTCACCCGGTCTTCCAGGGAGAACATGTATTTCTTATCAGAATTGACACCAATAGCGAGGATGATCTCATCAAAAAGAGGGAGTCCGCGGGTAATAATATCCACATGTCCTAATGTAATGGGATCAAAGGAACCGGGGAAGACAGCTTTCTTCATTGCAGAAAATTTACTCTAAAATAGGCATTTTTGAGAACCTAGTGTGCAAGGGCAGCCTCGATGGCACTTCCAAAGAGTTCTTCAAGAGATATTCCGGCAGCCTCTGCCTGTTGGGGAAGTATACTGGCTTCGCTTAATCCCGGGTTGGTGTTCATCTCAATAAAATGAGGTTCGTTGTTATGAAAGATAAATTCAGAACGCGAAAACCCTTTCATCTTCAGCTTCCGGTAGATCAATTTGGCTATCTCCTGTACCTCTTTTGTCTGCTCTTCAGAAATTCGTGCGGGTGTGATCTCCTGAGATTTTCCTAAATATTTTGCTTCGTAGTCAAAAAATTCATTTTCAGAAACAATTTCGGTAACGGGTAAGGCCAGTACTTCTCCTTTATGCATTATTACCCCCACAGAGACTTCGGTGCCGTCAAGGAAGGATTCTACGATAATTTCGTCATCCTCTTTAAAGGCGTGCCTTGTAGCCGGAATTATCCCTTCCCGTGTTTTAACCTTCGTGATCCCAAAACTGCTTCCTGCCTTATTAGCTTTAACGAAGCAGGGTAATCCTACTTTTTTGATGATGTCATCGGGATCAATATCGTCATCCCTGTCCACGAAATAATTCACGGCAGTTTTAACTCCATAAGGCTTCAGCACACTAATAAGATCACGTTTATTAAATGTAAGGGCCGACTGGTAAAAATCACAGGAGGTCTGTGGAATATCCAGCAGCTCGAGGTAAGCCTGGAGTAGACCGTTTTCTCCCGGTGTACCGTGAATGGTATTGAAGACGCAGTCAAAAGTGATGAGTTGCCCATCAATAGTGACGGTAAAATTGCTTCGGTTTATAGGATATGGTGCGTCGTTCTCGCCAATAACAAACCACTCTTTTTGCAGAATGTGAACCCTGTATGGATTATATTTGCTGCGGTCAAGATTTTTGTAAACAACGTTACCGCTGTTGATAGAGATACGGTATTCACTGGAGAAGCCGCCCATGGCTATGGCTACATTTTTCTTCATAATTA
>CAYLZB010000134.1:0-6247 GCA_964388165.1 uncultured Flavobacteriaceae bacterium
AAATTGCCTCTCGTCTTTAAAGAAAGAGATCATCAATCAATCAAAAAACAGAACAATGAAAAAACTCGCATTAATCTTATTCGTATTTCTCGGACTCAATGCACAGGCACAAAGGAATGTTGAAAAAGAAGTCACTTATAAAGGCCAGCCTGTAACGGTAGAATTTGCTTTTGCTTCAGATATTCAATTGAAGACCTGGAACCGATCTTCTATAAAGATCCAGGCTTCCGTAAACACAGAGGACAGGAAATATACCGAACAATACGAGCTGCAGATCAACAGCAGCGATTCAAAGATCGAGATCAGTTCGAACATGAAGGAGCTTTTAAAGGCTTATCACGACCAATATGGTCAAAGAAATGATCTAAAGCAGGATATTTATTACACTCTTTTTATCCCTAAAGGGGTGGAACTGGAATTGTCCAGTGTTACCGGAAATGTTACTTCAGAGTCACTGGAAGGGGACTTCAAGATAGACCTGGTGGTGGGAAATGTGGATATTAAAAAGTTCCGGGGTGAGCTCGAGTTGAACTCAGTTACCGGAAAACTACACCTGCCGGTGAAAGACAGCTCCTATTCTGCAAAGACCGTGATGGGTAACATTCACGGCAATGATCCCGAAGCTGAAAAAAAGAAAGGCTTTGTAGGCCAGGAAATGATAAAGGAGTTGAACAATTCGGGGAATAAACTTACTCTAAGCACAGTAACCGGAGATATATATTTGAATTAAGCCTTTATTAGAGGATGAAGTTGCAGATGCTAATTAAAAGATCCCGCCTGTAGCGGGATCTTTTGTTGAAATGTAAACCGAATCATTACCTCTCAAAAATGGCAATTATTCCCTGTATTTTTCGAACCAGGCCAGGATAGCTGCAACCTTGGCCACGAGATTACTGGGTTTATTGGCTATTCCATGTGAGGCCCCGGGGATGCGAACCATGGCGGCATCTACACCTTCAAGTTTTAGGGCAGTATAGAATTGTTCAGATTCGGCTATAGGGGTGCGATAATCTTCTTCTCCCGTTAGCAGCATTGTGGGCGTGGTAATATTTGCGACATATGAAATTGGGGAGCGTTTGAGATAGGGCTCAGGATCTTCCCAGGGTTTGTTTGGGAACCAGTACTTACTGAAAAAAGCAGGGTTATCTGCATAGAGCACAAAACTGTACCAGTTGATCACAGGCTTGGCCACTACAGCAGCACTAAACCTGTTGTTCTTTCCAATGATCCAGGCCGTGAGAACTCCGCCCCCGCTGCCACCGGTCACAAAAAGATTTTTTTCATCAATAAATCCTTTTTCAATAACTGCGTCTACGCCACTCATGAGATCTTCATAATCGTGGTTCGGGTAATCGTGGTGAATAAGGTTCCCAAACTCTGCACCATACCCACTGCTCCCCCGCGGGTTGGAATAGAGTACCACATAACCGGCTGCAGCAAATGCCTGGATCTCTGCTGAAAAAACAGATCCATAGCTCGCAAAAGGTCCTCCATGGATCTCCAGAATAAAAGGGTATTTCTTATTGGGGTCAAAATTTGGCGGAGTGACTATCCATCCCTGAATTTCCCTGCCGTCATAGGAAGATTCCCAGGTGATCTCTTCTACCTTGCCCAGTTGGCGGTAAGAGAAAAGGTCATCATTAAGCCTGGTAAGTCGCTTTACGTTACTCCCGTCCTTTACAGCAAGATCTGCCGGATGCAATGGCGTTCCCAGGGTGTAGGCCAACTCACCGGAGTTCGAAACTGAAAAAGCTGCAGCATTATAAGGCCTTCCTAAAGATAATCCGCCAAGATCCCCTGCAACTGTTTTTAAGTTTCCTTTGAGATCCAGGTAGCCGATCTTCGTCTTTCCATGATCGTTAAAATTGAAGTAGAGGCCTTTCCCCTTTCCATCCCACTGAATATTCTCAATATCCCTGTCAAATTCCCCTGATAGTTTCCTGATGTTAGTCCCGTCGGGATCCATGACATATAGCTCATTTATCTGGTAACCCAGGTACTCATCGTCATAGCCTGTAAAGGCCAGGAGGTCACCTTTAGGAGAGGGCTTAGGACTATTATCAGGGCCAAGTCTGGAGGTGAGGGCATTTATTTCACCTGATGCGATCTCAAGTTCATAAACTTCAGAATTATTCGGTTCCAGATCTGCCTCCTCATGAAGATTAGCCGAAAAGTATAGCTTAGTATCATCTGCAGACCATTCAGGAGCTCCCATATCTTCATCTTTGGAAGTGAGTTGTCTTGGGGTACCGCCATCTGTAGATAAAATAAAGATCTGGTCGTTGCCCGCTCTTAGATAACCCTGCCCGTCACCCCTATACTTTAGCTCATCAATGTAAATGGGAGCTTCATTCCATTTTGCACCTTCAGGTTTAGGAGGAAGCTTAATGATCGATTCCTGCTTTTTTGGCACAAACATATTGAATGCGAGGTGATCTCCTTTTCGGGACCAACTTATGTTTTTGGGTGTTTGGGAAGTATTGGTAAGCGGAAAAGTTTCACGGGTGTCCATGAACATTAGGAACAACTTCATTTTTTCGTTCTGCATGTTCGAAAGGAAAACGATCTTTTTTCCATCGGGGGACCAGCGAGGTGACATATCGTTTTGATTTCCCGAGGTCAAAGGCCGGTTTTGAGAACCATCGGCATTGATTATCCAGAGATTTGAATAATTACTATCGGTCATTATGTCCTTAAAGTTCCTCACGTAAATGATCTTTTCACCATCCGGAGAGATCTGAGGGTCTGAAACAAATTCCAGGTCAAAAAAATCTGTAAGTTCTATGGGCGTCTTCTGGGCAGACACGATAGTACCTGCAAAGAGGAACAGGAATAAAGGCAGTAATTTTTTCATACAATAGTTATTATGGTTTCCAAAGGATCTCAAAATACGAAAAGTCCTCATAAAGTACTTCCCTTAAAAAAGGCATTAGATCACTGTTTTATCTATTGTTCGGGAATTAAAAAGATCAAAGGATAGGATAAGGGCAAGAAAAGGTGATTTCCAACAAACTTTTTGGAAGGCAGGATCATTTACTGTTCCTGTTAAGAATGATCAAGTATAAGGCGACGATCAAGATCGTCAAAATCCCTCCTGCTATGTAAATCTTGTATTCCATTAGTTTGTAAAGCTCAGGGCTGCCGGGATCCATAAAATTCGGAAAAAAGATGAATTTATTACATGACAATTATCAGGTTTAGCTCCGGGACTTATTTTTTTCCTAAATTTAGTTGCTGCCTCCTTCTATTGTGCTGTCAGTCCCCGGGATACTTAACATACTTCACAAATTGCTCTAATATGAAAGATGTTCTCAATTTTTCTGTTTATAGTTTCCTGCTCTTGTCATTAAGTATGACCCAAGGCTTTGCTCAACTTTCCAATTCCCGGGTCGTAGATCTTACCCATGAATTTTCAGAAGAAACAGTATACTGGGTTACCGCCAGGGAATTTGATCTGGATACCGTTTTCATGGGAGATACAGAAAAGGGTTATTACTATACGGCCTATGATTTTTCCACAGCCGAACATGGCGGCACTCATCTTGATGCACCTATTCATTTTTCCAAAGGCAGACAATCTGTGGAACAAATTCCGCTTAAAAATCTTATTGGTGCAGCCGTGAAGATCGATGTTTCGGAGAGCGCCTTGAAGAACAAAGATTATCAGATCTCTGTAGATGATCTCCTTGCCTGGGAAAAGCAACACGGCAAAATACCCGAAGGCAGTATCGTCCTGCTCCAAACCGGTTATTCAAAATTCTATCCTGATAAGGAGAAATATCTAGGCACCGATGAGCGTGGCGAAGAAGCCGTGAAATTGCTTCATTTTCCCGGTCTCTCCCCGGAAGCTGCAAAATGGCTGGTAAATAACAGAAATATCAAATCCATAGGCATCGACACCCCAAGTATTGATTATGGCCAGTCGCAGCTGTTCCAAAGCCACGTAGTGCTGCTTTCTGAGAATATTCCCATTTTTGAGAACCTGACTGCCCTGGAGAAATTACCGGCCAAATATTTCTATATCATAGCCTTGCCTATGAAGATCAAAGGCGGAAGTGGCGGGCCACTCAGGATTATTGCCCTTATACCCGGGGAGTGATCCAGTTTTTAAGCGAAAGCCTGACTATGTTTCCACATTCCTCAGCATAGAAGTCTGGATCATCAAAAATTTCAGAACCAGAACCTGATCATTAAGATCTTTGATATTTTAAGTCCTAAGTCTTGGCAAGATATTGATCCAGCTTCTTCCTCACCTCCGGGGTATCGGGGCGTGGTGCATCACCCTCTACAAGTTCTCCGTTTCTATCATAGATCATATAGCGGGGAATACTGGTAACATTGAGATAATCCATATTTCGGGATCTCATTTTATTGGTGATAATGTAATTAGGGGTCTCACCATTCAGGGCATGTTTTTGAGACGCATTCTTCCAGTTGTCTGCTTTTTCATCGATGGAGAGGTACATGAAAACAATATCCTCGCCTGCATATTCCTGTTGGAGCTTTTTGGCATCCGGAATCGTCCTGATGCATGGAGCACACCAGCTGGCCCAAAAATCTACATAGATCACTTTTCCTTTGTGTTTTTCCAAAGCCTGAGACATGGTCAATTGTTCCCCATCATAGGTCGTTAACCGCACCTCATCTACCACCGGTTTATCAAACTCGTACTTCTTTTCAACATATTCCAGATAAACAGGATCTGAAACATCCCGGCGGAATTTCTCCCAATACTCCTGTCTATCCTCGAGATCAAATTGATCATAGATAAGCCCGATGGTCTTTACCAGCATGAGATCCTTCTCAAGGGTGCTTATAGAATCACTTTGCGCTATGAGATCGTAAGCCTGCCGGCTGTCGCGATGGCTGCCGTTCGGGAGTTTAATGAGAACCGTTTTTGAAGTAAATAGAGCTCTGCGTTTTTCCTCCAGGAGCTTATGATAATAAAAGCGCGTGGAAGCAGAATCAAGGTTGATAGCAACTAACTGCTCAGGCGTAGGCACTTCACTAATTCCATCTACTGGGTTGTGATCGAACCCAAAATCTACATCAAAACGGGCATTGGCCATATCCATGGTCCTGTTAGTATGGTAAAAGTCATAAGCTTGTTTAGACAGGGATTTACTATCATAGAGGGAGTCCAGCAATTCGGCTTCGGCATCAAATTCTTCAAGAGCAGCTTTAATTCCCACTTGCAACGCAGCCTCTGCTTTCCTACTCCAGGGAATGCTGTCAAACTCTTTGGTCAAGGCAAAACTGCGGTGAGTACGCTGCAAGCCGGGAAAATAGTCATCGCTTAGTTTTTCCCTTCGTCTAATACTATAGTTCACTTCAGCATCGCTGACCTCCCTATTAAGAATTTTGGCAAAGGGCTTTCTACCTTCATAGGTAAACAGTACACTATCTCCTTTCTCAAACCGGTAGCTCAGGTGATCTGTTCCTTTATAAGTGTGTAGAATTTCAATGACATCCCGGTTGAGTTCAAGAGTTATAGTATCGCTTTCAGGAGCGTAATCGGGAGTAAGATGACGAATAATAGAATGGTCATCAATATAACAGATCTCATGACTTGGAGTTAATCCGGAGGTATGGCCATCCTCCCATTTATACCGGGTATTTACCGGCATGTCCTGAAAGATAAGTACAACCCGGTTTGGCTTTTCGGATATCTGATCTTGCTTCTGTTCATCTTTACAGGAAAGATAAACGAGCGCAAGGAGGCTGAGGGCTAAAAAGTGTAGTTTTGTTTTCAAATTGTGTAGTTTTTAAGCAGCACTAGGTTTTTTATGATAATTTTTTACGAAATCATCAAAGAACCTGCCACAGCTGCTGCTCAAACCATAGAAAAGGAGAATTTCTTCTGAAGAAGATTATTAAGATACTGTACTTGAAAGTTTTATGCCGGATAAAAAAATCAGATCTTTTTATTTCCTTCTGAATGATCTATAACAAAAGGTAAATAATCCTTTCTTTTTTCATATTCAGAAATTAGCATTACTCTAAGCTGCGCATTATTTCTCATGAGAGAGAACATTGCCCCCTGTGCTCTCAAAAGCCTCTCATCCCGGTCCACACCCAGGTCCTGCCTGTACAGCTCTTTGATAGCGGCCACAAATTCGTTGTACATATTGTATTCTTCCCCGTTCAAATTTTGAAGAATAGCCGAAAAACAGGTGAATTTTTAATAATCAACCAAGGATACCTCTCCTTCAATTTCTTGGATTCGGCTCTTTAAAATTTAATTCGA
>CAYLZB010000135.1:0-2388 GCA_964388165.1 uncultured Flavobacteriaceae bacterium
CCAGGGATGAAGATTCCAATCAGGTAAAAGGTTTCCTGGTGCGAAAGGACAATCCCGGCTTTACAGCTGAAAAAATGGAAGATAAAATGGCACTGCGAATTGTGCAGAATGCCCTTATCACCCTTACCGACTGCAGAGTTCCGGAAAGCGACCGGCTCCAAAAAGCCGAAACTTTCAGAGACACTGC
This sequence comes from uncultured Flavobacteriaceae bacterium, assembly GCA_964388165.1. Lineage (GTDB taxonomy): Bacteria > Bacteroidota > Bacteroidia > Flavobacteriales > Flavobacteriaceae > Salinimicrobium. The sequence goes on from CAYLZB010000135.1 coordinate 188, forward strand.
CAAGGTACTGAGAATGACCCGTGCCGGAGTAGCCTGGCAGGCGGTGGGTTGTGCAAGAGGTGCTTATGAAAGTGCTTTGAAGTATACTAAAAAAAGAGAGCAGTTTGGAAGGCCTATCGCTTCCTATCAGCTGATCCAGAATCACCTGGTAGAGATGATCGCCAACCTCACTTCTATGCAGACATTGTGTTTCCGACTTTCTGAACTCCAGGACCAGGACCTGCTCAAAGATGAACACGCCTCCCTTGCCAAGGTCTATACAAGCATGAGGATGCGGGATGTAGTAAGCAGGGCAAGAGAAGTAATGGGTGGAAACGGAATCCTGCTCGAATATGACGTAGCCCGATTTGTCGCCGATGCCGAAGCTATTTACAGCTATGAAGGCACTAAGGAGATCAACTCTCTTATTGTGGGAAGAGCGATCACGGGCTACAGTGCATTTGTGAACTAGTTCGGAGACAAGAGTTCGGAGTTCGGAGCTGAAGTGTGAAATTTGGAATTTGGAATTTTAAGAGATACTAAAATAAGAATACCTTCTATTAACTATTAACTATCAACTACAGACTAAAGACTAAGACAATGTCATTTCTAATAGTAAGTTCCCAAAGAGATCCAAAAGACTGGGTAGAGGCCCTAAAAGCTGAAGCGCCCGATCTCGACCTGGAGGTGTATCCGGAGGTCAAAGATCCTTCAAAAATTGAATTCGTTCTCTCCTGGAAACATCCTCACGGGATCTATAAAGATTATCCAAACCTCAAGGTCATTGCTTCCATGGGAGCAGGGATAGATCATATCATTGAAGATCCCGAGATCCCGGAACACATACAGATTACCCGCGTGATCGACGAGCAGCTCACAAAGGACATGAGCGTCTTTGTGCTCTCCCTCATTCTGGACCACCTACGAAACCTTTCCTTCCACTACTGCAATAAAGAATGGAATCCTCAAAAATATCTGAGGCCCGAAGAGGTGCAGGTGGGAATCATGGGAATGGGAATTCTGGGAGTGGGCGTTGCCGAAAAACTTATCCAGAACAAGTTCAATGTGACCGGCTGGTCCCGCACCAAGAAGGAGATCCTGGGTGTAACCACTTTTCACGGAGATGAGCAACTGCAGGATTTTTTAGAAGACAGTCGGGTGCTGGTAAATTTACTGCCGCTCACTTCCGAAACAAAAAACATCCTGAATAAAGACCTTTTTGAGAAGCTACCTCAGGGTGCGTATGTGATCAACGTTGCCCGTGGCCCCCATCTCGTCGAGGATGACCTGCTGGAGACGATCAAAAAAGGACATTTGTCTGGGGCAGCTTTAGATGTGTTCAGGAAGGAGCCGTTGCCGAAAGATCATCCCTTTTGGAGCAATGAGAGGATCAGGATCACCCCACACATTGCCAGTGTTACACTTCCAAAAACTGTGGTTCCGCAAATTCTGGACAACTACCGCAGAATGAAGGAGGGAAAAAAATTGGAGAATGTGGTTTCGAGAGAGAAAGAATATTAATGTTCTGAGGTCGGTGGTCAGTGGGCTAATAAAAGTTCCATCCCAGGGTCTGCCTTACGGCCGGCAGGAAATTGAAAGAGAATGGAAGTCGCAACCCATAGCAGATATCAAACAAACGGAAAACCACGAACTATAAATTATAAACTAAGATCATGAACGAACTAAAAAACATACTGGTAGCCGTAGATTTTAATGATGCCGTGGGGGAACTTTTGGGATACGCAGAAGGCCTGGCCGAGAAATTCGGAGCTAAAGTCTGGGTGCTGCATGTAGCCGAACCCGATCCCGATTTTGTGGGTTATGAACCGGGGCCACAATACATCAGGGACTTTAAGGCTGAGGAATTTCGTGAAGAACATCGCAACCTGCAAATGTACTGCGACACCTTTCTAAGTGAAGATATTGAAAAAGAAGCTTTGCTTATCCAGGGTTCCACCGTGGAAGCAGTCTTAGATGAAGCCCAAAAGCTCAACTCTGACCTGTTGATCGTCGGCACACATAAGCATAGCTTTCTGCACAACCTGTTGCAGGAGAGTGTTTCGCTGGAGCTTTTAAAGAAGGCAGACATTCCTTTACTTGCTATACCTATTGAGGAATAAAAGATAGATTTTTGTGGGGAAAGAAGGATCACTAAAGCCGGTAAAAAACGGTCACACCTGCAGAAGGCAATAAATTCCCGAAATCCAGATCAAATTCAAACC
>CAYLZB010000135.1:2488-6169 GCA_964388165.1 uncultured Flavobacteriaceae bacterium
TATCATAAAAAGAACGACTAAAAAACTATTTTTCATACCTATAAAATTAAAACCGTCATAAAAAATGAGCCGGTTAAAAAATTATTTAATCTTTCATAATTTCTCCTTTTAAAGTCTCTTCAATTCTATAGGCATGACTGGAGCCCATGGTAATAAAGACTTTTTTCCTCTCCTCCATGAGGTCAAGGATAGCGTTTACCATGTGAATATTCCGGAGTTCATTGGAATATGCTGCCATATCTGCAAGATAGCCTTTGGGCCAGCCATACTCATCTGTGGAGTCACGCCAATCTTTTTCCTGCGGAAAGTCCGTTTTCCAGATGCTGTCAACTTCGGCAACAGAAGTTATTTCACCTCGAAGTCCATCGTAGTCAGTACGGCTTTCAATGTAAGACTTTAGCGTAGCATCGGGATCATCGGGTTTTCCAAACCGGAAGTTGCTCAGGTAAGGTCGCAGAGAATAAAACATCGCTACCTGTTTTGCCGGAAATCTTTGCAGCATCATATTCACCTCATCCTGTTTTTGTGGTTCCCAGGTGTAGAATTCAACATTATCCCGCTTTGCCAGAAACACTGCTTTTCCACCCTCACCGTAAGTTTTTACAGGGTCCTGAAGTCCGCCGAAGAGAAATCCCAACCTGCCTTCCACCAGCAGTACATCGGGCTTAAATTCTTCCCATGCCTTTTCTACACTGTCTATTTGCCGGTCTTCAGGATCTATGGTGTGATCGATGCCCAATACATACACCGCACCCTTGGCGTTTTTCAATCTATAGATGTAGGGGCGCACATGACCTCCCGAATTCCTGTATTCTTCCATGCTCATTACAGGCTGCCTGAATTCCCTCTGGGCCTGAACCGAATAATACCCGGGAGACCTCCAGATCACTCCGGTGAAGAACAACAACAGGAAAACCCCAATAATCCCTAAAAGGGCTAATCCTAAAATTTTAAGGCCTTTTTTAAGATATATAGACATAGCTTATTTATTTTTCAAATAATAACGATATAAATTATTAAATGTTACAGCATAAGATAATTTAGTATTTAGTGAAACCTGGGGAAGAAAAAAGCCCCGCATGGAGCGGGGCGTAAATATGATTCAAATTAAGTCATGCTGAATGCACGGCTTAGGTAAAGCAGGTTTATTTTTTAGGCATCTACATCTAATGCCCTATCGATCCGGGCAATAAGATCGTTCCAGTGGTAAACTGTAAGCTTATCATTGGTGCGGGATCTTCTTGCTCGCAGGTCCCTTTTAAGTTGTTCGATCTCTCCCCTCATCAAGGCGATGATATCACTTCGGGAAATATTATTAGTGCCTTCGGCTTCCAGTTGCTGCACAAATCCTGTCGCAGCATCCACGTAGGCGCGCTGAATATTCCTTCTGTAAGCGTCTACTTCATTGCCCCTGTAAAGCTCACTGAAAATACCTCTTCTAAGGTCATTCATCATTTCTACCGGGGTATAAGCTTTTTTGCCGTTCAGCTGTTCATTGGTGAACATACGCTGCAGGCGATCCTCATCCAGCAGGTTAGCCAGGGATCTTCCCTGGAGACTTTGTACCCTCTCAATTGTTCCCGAAGATTCTATTCTTCCTAGCAGATCTTCATTGAGGAGCCAGTGCGGAGTCGTAAAAGCATGCTCATTCAAAAAGGCAATTGCAGCCTTCTGCTTTTCGGCTGGCACGTGGGTATAAACAGTTCCGGCCTGGTCGGCAGTTTTTCGGGTCTCATAGATCCCTCCGACATTGGCTACAACATGATTGATATAGCCTCTCCACATGCCGTTAAGCTCACGGTATACTTCCTCAAGGTCATCATAATTCTGATTATCTTTTTTGGTCCATTTCACAAGATTCGGCACTACCTTTTTCAGATTTGCAAGTCCGTATTCACTGGCTTTGATCTGGTCGGCACCTAGGCTCTCCCTTTGAGATTGCGGATCAATTCCGCCATAACCGCTTCCGAATTCATAAACAGGATCCCCTGCTTTTTCAAGGATCCAGTTGCTAAGGATCTGCTTTTCTTCCTGTGTAGTAGCATCCGGAATATATCGATAGCCCCAGTTGATGGCATAAAGATCGTATGGTCCCATCATCCTGATGTAGCGAACTCCCTCATCTTCCGGCTGTGCTACATAGTTCACGCGGGCATAATCCATAATAGAAGGGGTAAGACCGTATTTTTGGGTGAATTCTTTAGATCTTAGCGAATCTGTAGGATAAGCAGCACTAGCTTTCATATTGTGCGGCAAACCGAGGGCATGGCCCACCTCGTGAGCTATCACCATACGCATCATCTCTCCTATCTCCTCTTCGGGTGTGTTTAATGTTCGGGCAGATTCCAGCTGAGCACCCGCCTCGATCATGTAACGGTTTCTATAGGAACGCAAGTGATTGTGATACCAAACAATGTCACTTTCAATGATCTCCCCTGTACGCGGATCGGTCACCGATGGCCCCATTGCATTCCTCGTGGTACTCGCCACATACCGGACTACAGAGTAGCGTACATCCTCCGGACTGAATTCCGGATCTTCTTCTTTTGTTGGAGGATCTTTGGCAATAACGGCATTTTTGAAACCGGCAGCCTCAAATGCAACATTCCAATCCTCAATTCCCTGCTTGAAATAAGGTCTCCATTTTTCGGGAGTAGCGGGATCAAGATACCATACTATCGGCTTTACCGGTTCTACCAGCTCCCCTCTTTTATAGGCCTCAATATCCTTTGGCACCAGCTTCCAGCGATTGATGATCTGGTAATCATCGGCTTTAAGCTCTTCAGAATTATAATCGTATTTACGGGTAGTGAACCAGCCCACACGATGATCGGCCAGGCGTGGCTGCATCTTATCTTCCGGCAGCAGGATCATAGACTGGTTCATGAGCATGGAAATAGTTCCGGCCTGGTCCCTTTCGGGTGGTTCTTCGGCCTCATAGGTCATCACATGCTTCACTTCAATATTCTTTGGATATGCATGAGCCGATTCAATATAAGAACGACCCTTGTCTAACCGCTTCACCTTGTAACGCTTTTTAAGAGACGGGGAAACGGCATTGATCGCATCTACATCTTCTTTAAAAAGGTCACTTGCTTCAATCACTGCGGAAGTCTTATCATCATTAAAAGCAACGATCTTTGAGCTGAAGAGGATAGGAAAGAAGTTGTTCGCCTGCACCGATTGATAGATCGGAGATCCTTCTTCACTTTCATTCTCAAAGCTTATCACCTTCATGTCGATATGATTGCCGCGGCGCGTCCAGCGCACCACCTGCTCATTCACCTTGGAGCCGGCATTGACGTAACCGCCGCCGTAGCTGGCAGGTACCCCTGCTATACGGCTCACCAGCAGCATATCTTTCTCCAGCAGCTCAAGCGGAATTTCGAAATACAGCTTGTCGCCCACAAAATGGGTGTTAAAAAGGCCTTCATCGCTCTTGGCTTCGGCCGTGATGACCTCAGAATAAGGTTTAATGTCGCCCTTTGTTTTTTGCGCCGGGGCCTGGGCGGAATCTTTCTTAGCATCAGACGCTGCTTTGGGGGTTTGACAACCAAACCCAACGGCCAGCAACAGCCCGTACATCGGTAACTTTTTTATCATGGGTAAAATGGAATTTTTAAGATTCCCAAGATAAACAATGAAGTTAGAATTACGAAATGGAAGTTAGAAGTACGATTT
>CAYLZB010000136.1:0-6105 GCA_964388165.1 uncultured Flavobacteriaceae bacterium
AGATCCACGACCCGCAGGTCGCCGAGACCGGCGCACCCGTCATCACCGTCGGCTACGGCCCGGACTTCGCGGTCCTCCGTAGTGACGGCGTCCGTCTCGACATCCCCGAGATGGTCCAGCAGCTCAACGACGAGATTCCCGGCGGCGGTGTCTCCGGCGGCGGCCACCTCGTCGTCGGCAGCATCCGGTTCGTCAAGGGGATGCGTGAGGAGGTCCTCGACGCCCTCGTCGAGAAGATGGCCGACGCCGAACTCGACGAAGACCTCCACAGCGCCCCGAAGCGATAGGCAGCCTCACCCACCGGTCCGCCCGGCGTCTTCCTCTGGTTCGTCGACCCACACGCGATTCGAATCGTCCAGCCCAGCAGCCGCTGAACCACCGTCGAACGCGACTGTGCGGTGGAGCCACCAGCCTGCACCGAGCATCGCGAGGACGGTCGTAGCCAGGAGACTCCACGGGAGCCGCCAGGCGCCACCACGCCAGTCCGCGCGGAAGACGCGCTCGTAGTAGGACGCCACGTCGGGTCCCTCGGAGACGACGATGACTTCGCGGTTCCGTTCCAGCGCGTTCCGGTTCCAGTTCAGGCTCCCGAGGAGGACGCGCTCGCCGTCCGCGACGGCGACCTTCGCGTGCACCTTCCCGAACCGGGAGCGTGGCTCCACCACCCGGACCGTGAGCGGGAGTCCGGCGCGCTCGGCGTACCCGGTGAGGCAGCGAGCGAGACGCTGGTTCTCGTCGCGGACGTACCACCTTCCGGAGAGCAGTACCTCGACGTCCACTCCCCGTTGTGCTGCCGCGATCAGGTCTCGCTCCAGTCGCCAGTCGTCGAGTCGGACCTGCTGGACGCGGAGCGTCTCGTTCGCAGTCCGCACGAACTCCCTGACGACAGCCTCCGCGTTGTCAGGTGTCACTGCCAGGGTCACCGATTCTGCGCGACTCTCCCGTGCCGGGAATCGCACTGGGTACGTGTCGTTGGCCGCCGGATGCGCGTCCCGGCTCGCCGGCTCCCGGACGGCGGTCCAGTTCTTCGTTCCAAGCCAGCGCCGGTCGCTCTCGAAGATGGCTGCGAGTTCCGACGCGAACCGCGAGTCGTCGACCAGGATGCCCCAGCCACGGTTGCTGTGGCCGCCGGTCCCAGACGCCTTCCAGTTCTCGGTGAGGACGAGCGCGGTGTCGTCGACGACGGCGTACTTGGCGTGGTGGAACGCGTATCGGGCGCGGGGTCCGCCGACCATCCGCACGTCGATGCCAGCAGCCGCCAGGGCGTCGAGTGTGTCGACCTGGGCGGGTGAATCGCCACCCACCGGCGACCCGTCGAGCAGAACGCGGACGTCGACGCCCCGCGACGCGGCATCGACGAGGGACGCCCGCACGCGTGCCGACGTGAGCGTGTACCCGGCGAGGTAGAGTCGGTCGTCTGCCGACGCGAGTTCGGCGTGGATCGGTCGAGGGTCGTCCGGGAGCACGAACGTGGTGACGTCGGCGTCCCGGACCGTCGTGGGCTGGTGGGCTGTCGCGCCGAGCGGGACCGGGCCCGCATCGGTCTGGAGTTCCGCCTCCCGGGCGTCCTCGTAGGTCAGCGAGTCGACGACGCGGCCATCGCTCGCCCGGCGGAGTTCGATCCGTTCGCCTGCGTTCGACAACGAGAGGAGGGAGTCGACCCGGACCACCCGGAAGCTAGCGAGCTCGGCGGGGGTCGTGTTCACCGCGAGTGCGACCTCGCCTGTTACGTTCACTGCGGGCAGCCTCACCACGTCTTCGCCGTCCGCGAGTTCGTAGGCCTCGAGGTCGGTTCCGTCCGGCACGTCGATGACGACGAACTCGCCGTCGTCCTGGGGGAGTACCGGATTCGGGTACGCTGCCGACAGGTCGGGCGGCGGACCGACGGGTGGCCAGCCGGCTATCGAGAGCAGGAGGACGGCGACGACGGCTCGAATCGGCACGCAACTACTCGCCGCCCGATGGTACTTGAGGGTACGGTCGACGACCGTCGACGCTGGCCGGGCAGCCATCGCGGGTGGCTGTCCGGCGTCTGCGACAGCCCGGTGGGTTTTTGCACCCGGGCAGGGACCAGTGGGGTATGGCTACGCTCGTCGAGACCCTCCGGCTCGCCGGCCCCGCGATCGGCGCCGTCGGTGCCGCCCTGCTGTTCATCGAGTTCTTCCAGCTGCCGAGCTACTTCCGGTACGACACCGACTTCGAGAGCTACAGCGTCGACATCTCGCCCGACGACGCCCAGGAGTACACGTGGATCGGGCGGATCGGCGTGCTCCTCATCGCGCTCGCCTTCGTCGTCCAGTTCCTCACCGCGTTCCTCGGATAACGAGTCAGTTCCCGGCCACGTGGCCGAGGTCCTTGTATCGGGTTCAGGCCGTGGCTGCTTCTTCGTCGGACTCCAGGGAGTCAGCCGCCTTCTGCGCCTCCTCCTGGACGATGAACGACCGGTCGTCGGCGTGGTCGGCCGCGGCCTCGAGTGCGTCCTCGGTCCCGATCTGGCGGAGCGCCCACGCGGCGCTCGTCCGGACGCTGTCGTCATCGTCGTCCGCGAGCAAATCCGTCAGGGGGTCGATCGCACGCGTGTCCCCGATGAGGCCCAGGGAGCGAGCGGCCTGACTCCGGACCTCGCTGTTCTCGGCGGCGAGCTGGTCAGCGACCGCCTGCGTCGTCTCCGCACTCCCGATCTGGCCGAGCGAATGGATGGCGGCCTTCTGGAGTGCGGGGTTCGAGTCGGACTCCGTGTAATCGAGGATCGCGTCGACGCCGTCCTCGCTCCCGATCGCACCGATCGCCTCGATCGCCGGGATGTCCCGGCGCGCGGCGCGCTGGGTGAGGGTGTCGAGTGCCGCCTCGTTCCCCATCTGCGTGAGGAAGTCAAGGCACACGCGTTCCATCTGCTGGGAGTCCCCGAGTTTCTCGAGCGCGAGGAGGACCATCTCCGCGTTGTCCCGGGTCTTCCAGGACTTCAGCGCGGCGAGTTCGGGCGGGAAGTCCTTGTGCTTCTTCCCCTCGATGGGCTCGTAGAAGCCCTGCGCGCGGAGCTGCTCGCGGACCGAGAGGTCGTCCCAGCCCTGGCTGTTCTCGATACCCTCGACGAGGTCGTCAGTCGCCTCGACGAGCGCCGAGATGGTGTCGGCGTCCTCGTCCGGGTCGAGGTCTTCGGCCTCGATAGCGTCAGCGACCGAGGCGAGGGCGTCGGTCTGCTCGTCGGTGTCGGCTCCCACGGCCCCGAAGTCCTCCGCCAGGATGCCGCCTGCTTCGTCGAGGTACGTGTTCACCGCGGCGGCGAGTTCCTCGACGCCCTGGTCGGTCCAGCGGGTGTCCTCGATGGTGGACTGCGCCGATTCGAGTTCGTCGACGACGTCGGAGGCGTACGGGCCGCGCTGTTCCTCGAGTTCGTCGCGGAGGTCGGAGAGCCGTGATTCGAGCGCCTCCGTCGGGTCCTCCTCGTCCTCGTCCTCGGGTTCGGGGAGGTCCGCGGCCTCGATGTCGGCCTCGATGGCGTCGAGCTCCGCCTCGACGTCGTCGAGCTGCGATTCCGTCTCGGCGGTCTCGAGCGTCTCCTCGGCCTCGTCGAGCCGTGACTCGAGGGTGTCGGTGTCGAGCGCCTCGACCTCGGACGTCGAGTCCGCCTCCGTCTGTTCAGGTTCCTCGTCCCCGTCGCTCATACCAATCGCTTTCCCCAGAACGCCTATGAGCGTTTCCCTTCGCGTCGCCAGTAGAACCGTGGTGCGAGGACGAGGTACCCGAGCGCCGTCACGAGTAGAACTTTCGGGAAGAGGGAGTCGAACGCGTTCGGCCGGAGGATGGCGAGTAGCTGGACGACGCCCATCACGAGGGCGTCTCGGGGGAGGAGGTCGGGGTACTGGATGCGGGAGACCATCAATACGGTGAACAGTCCGCTAGCCGCGACGAGGACCGACGCGGGGACGCCGGCGAGCACCGCGACGGCGATGATGGTCGCGGCGAGCGTCGTCTGCACGCCCTCCGTGGCCGTACTCTCCGTGTCGTAGGCGGTGTACATGCCGAGTCGAACGACCGCCATCATCACGAACGCCGACGGGATGCCGTACGTGACGATGAACGCCCACGGCTCGGAGAGCGAGAGCTCGTTCCGTGCGAGCACGGCGATGAGGAGCGCGGGGGCGACGCCGAAGGACGCGACGTCGGCGAGCGAATCCAGGGACTCGCCGGTCGGCGTCCCGCCGTACCGCCTGGCGAGGAGGCCGTCGATGGCGTCGAGGACGGCGCCGAGGAGGATGAGGCGGGCGGCGAGCTGGACGTCGAGGGAGGCGACCGCAGCGGCGACGAATCCCAGGCCGGCGTTCGTCGTCGTGACGACGTCGGCCACGCTCAGGTGGCCCTTGAACCTGGGGCGCATGTCGCGTGAATGGACGAGTGGGGGTTTACGTGTTATCCTTCCCCGTCGCCCGATGCCGTTCGCGGGACGCGACGCGACAGCCGAGACGCGGTTCTCGCCCGCCGGGATGGACCGCGGCGCCTATATCCCCCGGCATGCGAACGGCGTGTATGAAGCGTCGGGCCTTCCTCCGCACGGCCACGTCCACGACCGGTCTCGCGGTCGCCATCTCCACCGCCGGCTGCCTGACCGACGCACGGGACTACGACGTCGGCATGCAGTCGAACGCGTTCGTCCCCGACACCATCGAGATCGCCGTGGGCGAGGAGGTCATCTGGGAGAACACGGGGAGCCGGAACCACACCGTCACCGCGTACGAGGACGGCCTGCCGGACGGCGCCGAATACTTCGCGTCCGGTGACTACACCTCCGAACAGGAAGCCCGCGACTCCTGGTCGAAACAGGTCGAGGGCGGCGGCACCCTGCGGCCCAGCGACACCTACAGCCACACCTTCGAGGCGCCCGGGAAGTACCCCTACTTCTGCATCCCCCACGAGCCAGCAGGCATGATCGGGACGGTCGTCGTGACGGAATAATCGAGGGATTCACCCCGGTCACCACGCTGCCTCCACACCGAGTTCGAACAGTCACCGCTAAATGCACGTCTCGACGCGTCGCTGGAGGCGTGGCGCGCTGGCGGATGCGAAACAGGAGAGAATCGAACGAACGGGTTACTCGTCGTCGAGGTCGACGTCTTCCTCGGCGAGGTCCGCTGCGGTCTCCTCCTCCTCGTGGACCTCCTCGGGGCGGGCCTCGAGGGTGGTCTTCTCGATCTCGACGCGGCGGAGCGGGTAGATGGTCTTCGCCTCGTTGTAGATCGCGGAGGACAGGCGGCCCTCGACGATGCTGTCGATGAGGCCCTCGAACGTGCGGTCGCGGCCCGCCTCCTCGACGATGTCGATCATCGTCCGGCGGATCGCGTGCTCCTGGCTGTGGTCGGCCTTCTTCGTCGTGTACGCGACGGGCTGGAGCTTCACGCGGTAGTCGTCCGTCGTGCGGACGGTGATGACCGCGGAGATCTTCGAGGACCCGCGGCGGACCAGGCTGCGCTGGTAGTCGCGGGCGAGTTCGGCCTTCACGAACTCCGTCGAGGCGCTGTCGCCGCCGACGTCGGTCACCTGGAAGGTGAGCTTGAGGTTGTTCTCGCCGCCCTCGTCGCGGATGTCGCCGAGGGTGGTTTCGATGGTGCGGTCGAGCACCTTCTCCGGTTCGTCTGCGACGGTCTCACCGAGTTCGGCCCGGTCGAACTGCTCGGGCGCGAGCACGGTGTACCACCGCTTCTGCTGGCTTCGCTTCGAAACTGATCGTTCACTCATGATTGTTGGTATCTTGGTTGGTCGTACGCTGTACAACTTCTGCTGCGACGGTGACGTTGACGACGTAGTCGTCGGCCGTGGAACGCAGGCCGCTCGTGGACTCCCGCTCCAGGGTGGTGACGACGCTCCCGTCCTCGACGCGGGTCGACATCTGGGGCGTGTTATCGGGCCGGACCGCGGCCGCGACGACCTCCGGGGTCGCCACGTCGGTCCGGATCGTTGCTCGCCTCATAGGACCCCCCGGACGCGCGCTTCGAGCGCCTCCAGTGCTTCGGCTGGGGTTTCTTCCGCATCGACGGTCGCGTACGCCAGGGTGCCGGTCCCGCCGACCGCGTCGGCGTCCGCGGACACGAGGGTCTCGCGGGCGTCGAC
>CAYLZB010000137.1:0-5870 GCA_964388165.1 uncultured Flavobacteriaceae bacterium
CGGGATCTTCGATCTGTTCCTTGCAGGTGCCGCAAATGAGGATATGGTTTTCTACATCTGAAGGGGAATCGGGCACAGCAAAAATCTGTAAGTCTTCTTTGGAACCGCAAAGTTCACACTGGGATCCGCTTCTTTGAAATAAGTCTTGTTCGAGGCTCATGGGAGGTTTTGTTTGGGGCGAATTTAATCTTTAAAATCGTATTTATCCGCAGACCTGAACCACTTACAAACCTGCAAGGTCTTTTTTTGACCTTGTAGGTTTAATATTTGTATTGAAGACCTACAAGGTTTTGGAAACCTTGCAGGTCGGTCAGGTTTAAATTACTTTTTCCTGCTCCTCTCAATATACGCTTCCACCCTTTGCTCCAGGATAGGTAGCGTTACTGTTCCCTGTTCCAGGATCACCTCATGGAATTCGCGAATATCGAAATCTGTTCCTAAAGCTGCTTCGGCCTTTTTACGAAGTTCGCGGATCTTCATTTCTCCGATCTTATAAGAGACTGCCTGCCCCGGCCAGGAGATATAGCGGTCAACCTCAGTATTGATGTTGTGCATGGAAAGTGCCGTATTAGACCGCAGGAATTCAACTGCCTGTTCTCTGGTCCAGCCCATGGCGTGTATTCCGGTATCCACTACAAGTCGGCCGGCGCGCCATTGTTCATACGTCAGTTTTCCAAAACGTTCGTAGGGAGTCCTGTAGATGCCCATCTCTTCGGCCAAGGTTTCAGAATACAAGCCCCAGCCTTCTCCAAAAGCCGACAAATAGAAGTTCCTTCTGAACTTTGGAATACTGTCCCCCAGCTCCCCATTTAAAGAGATCTGCAGGTGGTGCCCGGGAACTGCTTCGTGGGCAGTTAGTGCCGGAAGCACGTAAAGGGGGCGGTTAGACAGGTTATAAGTGTTCACCCAGTAATATCCGGGCTGTGTATCATCATTCGCACCCACGTACCTGCCGGTGGTGTATTTAGGCGCGATAGCATCGGGTACGGGAGCCACGCCATAAGGTTTTCGCGGAAGGGTTTTAAAAAATTTCGGAAGCTCGGCATCGATACGCTTGGAAATATCCCTCGCCTCTTTCAAAAGCTCCTCACCTGTTTCAGCATAGAACTGCTCGTCTGTCCGTAAAAAATGTATGAAGTCTTCAAAACTGCCTTCAAAACCTACTTCTGCAATGATCTTCTTCATTTCAGAATTGATCCTCGCCACCTCTTCCAGTCCCTTTTGATGGATCTCTTCTGCGGAAAGGTCCAGGGTCGTATAGTAATTCAGCCGGTTCTGGTAATATTCCCTGCCTCCCGGAATTTCTGAAACTCCGATGCTCTTCCTCGCCGCCGGAAGATATTCCTTCTCAAAAAAGCTTTTTACACGCCTGAATTGCGGAATGACATTTTTAGCCACTGCCATTTCAGCCGCTGCCAGAACTGAATCCTTTTGCTGCTGACTCAAAATAGGCGGAAGCTTCAAAAATGGCGAATAGTAATAGCTCTGTTTAGGATCATCAACGATCTGATCGTTATAAGTAGCCTCATATCCCTCAAAAATAACCGCGGGTTGTAAATTGCCTTTTTGGATCCCTTTCCGCAGTAGCACCAGGTGTTGATCCACATAGGCGGGAATCGCGTTGAGCTTGTTCAGGTATTCCTTTACCTGTTTATAATTGCTGAAATCCCGAACATGGTACGGCAGACTCACATGAAATCCGGCATCTGAGAGCAACGGATTCAGATATGCCTCATACTCATAAAAATCGACCGTTTCCTGCAGATCATATCGCAACAGTTCCGCAGAGATCTTCTCGGTTTCAGAAAGTTTCTCTTTATTGATCTTTTCCAGCTCCTTTAGCCGCTCCCGCGCGAATTCTGCCTCTTGCCTGTACAGCTCTTCGGTATACAGGCCCAGCGGATTGGCCTTACGATCATAGCCTTTGTGCTCATCCACCTTTTCTATTACCTGCTTCAATGCTTCGGAAGGATTCTGGCTCTGTACGGGGAAACTTATAAAGAGAAGAAATGTGAGGGTCCAAAAAGGGTATTTCATGATCAGATTTTTGAATGTGCTTAAATATATAATTTCTCGCTCTAAATTTTCCTGAAGTTAATTTCCTTTGATCCGCTCCCAAAGATCAATGAGGATCTGTTTCCCATCTTCAGGCCTCTTGGGCTGTTCTTCGGCTCTCACGGTTCCATCTTCAGGGATCAGCTTATAGCTGAAGGCAAAGTTAGAATCTTCATCTGAAGGATTCAGCTTTCCGAAGCGCAGGTCATTAAAATAAAGGAAACCATCTCTTTCGGAAATGCTGTACCAACCATTGGTAATGTCAATTAAACGCTGCACGTTTTTGTCATTTTTGAGACCTCCCAGGTAGTGATGATTCTTGGGGACGGCTTCAAACCTTACCATCTCCTCATCAAAAAAAGAATAATATCCTATGAGGAAATCTTCTTCCGCCTCCACATTGGCCGACCAAAGTATGGAGTTTAGCGGCGTTGGACGTGTATCGATTCTTGAATAAAAAATTCCCTGCTGCTCCAGGTCTTCCACAAACTGCTGGTGCGCAATAAACTTCAGGACCAGCGTAAGCATCAGGTACAGGGTACTAACTGTCAAACCGATACGGTTGAATTTTGCCCTTTTTGGATCTTCTTTTTTCCGCCGCATGGCAAGGATCAGGAAGACCAGGAACGGGAGCGTGTACAGGGGATCAATTACGAAAATGCTCTTAAAGGCCAGACGGATGTCCAGCGGCCAGAACAACTGAGTGCCCCAGGTTGTAAAAGAATCGAGAATAGGATGCGTAAATAACCCCCAGAACATCAACCATGACCAGTCTTTCCAACCCACGCCGCTCTTTCGTTCTATTTTGGAAATAATCCAGCCCAAAACCGGAGCAGCAAGAATAGCGAAAACAATGGAATGGGAAAATCCTCGATGCACCTCGATAGCAGTTATGGTATCGGTAAAATTCCCGGCAAGAGCGTCAAGATCGGGAATGGTTCCGGCAATAGCACCGTACAGCATCGCCTTGTTCCCGACTTTGCGGCCAAGAACTGCTTCGCCTACCGCGGCACCGAGTACTATTTGTGTTAAACTATCCATGCAGTCGCAAATTCCAATTTTTCAAATTCCAAATGTCAATTTTTTAAAAGACCTCACAGGTTTTGAAAACCTGTGAGGTCCCTTCTAATTTCGTACTTCTAAATTCTACCTTCAATCCACTATTTCCATTTTCTTCAGCAGAAATGAAGCATTCATGTTCTGGCAAACCCCTTTTTTGAATCTGTAATCGAAATTGAGTTCGTCGTTAATGATCTCGGCGTCAAAATAGTAGTTCTTTACCTGCGGCAGTTCTTCGGCCACTTCACATAGGCTGAGATCATGGGTGGCGATGATTCCGGTAGAATTGGAGCCGACAAGTTTCTCAATGAATTTGCGGGAGCCAATTGCTTTATCTGTACTGTTCGTGCCTTTGAGGATCTCGTCGAGAATGATAAAATATTTGTCGGTCTTGATCTCGTCTACCACAAACTTTAATCTTTTTAATTCTGAAAAGAAATAAGATTCGTCATCTGTGAGGGAATCGGTGGTGCGCATGCTTGTTATCAACTTGATCGGAGTGTAATGACAGTAGGTGGCGCAAACCGGCAGACCAACATTCCCCATAAGGATCTGCAGACTTACAGTTCTCAAAAAAGTACTTTTCCCCGCCATATTTGCCCCGGTGATGATAAAGAACTGCTCTTTTTCAATAGAGAAATCATTGGCAACCCGCTTTTCAGGATCAAGCAATGGATGAGCCAGCTGAGTGGCTTCAGAGATATGGGAATCGTGATGCAGTTCAGGAAACACGTAGGTGGGATGGTTGAATGCAAAATTTCCGAAGGAATTATAAGCATCCAAAAATTCGATCGCCCGAAACCATTTTTGGACCACCTGCCCGTGTTCCTTTATCCACTTCTCCAGCTTCCATGAATAGCGAAGGTCCCACAGCAGAAAACCATTACCGAATATTCCGAAGATCATGTTGTTGCGTTGATCAAGCGCATCAATTGCTTTGGAAAACTTCTTAAGAATAGCCGAAGCCTTTTGTTTTTCGGAAACAATTTCTTCTTTGTTCCTCTTCAGCAATTCTGAATGGAAAGTGGTGTTCTCTATGAGTGCCAGTAATTGATAATACTGATGAAAAGTATCCTGCACCTTGCTCACACTGTTAGAGAGGAGATTGATACGCTTCAGGAAAAAACCGGTAATCAGCAATCCGGCGAAGAACCAGAGTGCAAGTTCAATTCCCCCAATAAGGTCGAGGAAGAAGGCTGTTATTACTATCCCGGAGATGGTGGAGAAAACCAGGGGCAACCATTTCATGAATTTTGGGACAAAGCTCTTATAAGTGTTGAGCCACCCGGTGATGGTGGCGGTACGGGTTTCGGTTTTTACAAGAGTTGCAAGGGCAGAGAAATTCTGCCGCCAATCGGCTTTTTCAGCAAGTTCTTTGATGGCTTCCTGTTTCAGGTCGATATTATTGATATCGTTGGAAAGCAACAGCTGCGCCAGTTTTTCCTTCCCTTCGACCAAAGTGGACCGATTGAGGTACTGGAAAAAGGAACCTCTTCCGAAGAGATCGATATCCTGACTGTATGGGTGCAGGGGATCGGCAAAATCAGATCCTGTCGGCAGTTTGTGGAAATTCCGCTTCAGCACCTCAAGTTCGGTCTCGTTGATCCTGATCAACTCCCGAAATTTATCCCGCTCGTACCGCAGATCAGAATGCCTCGAAACCAGGAAAACAAAGATCGCTATCCCAACAAGCAGGGATGCCACAACAGCTGTCGCATTTCCCCAAAAAGCATAGACTGCAAAAGCGATCGCCAGGAAGACCAAAAGCCGCAACAGGCTTGACAGCCCCAGTTTTCGGGAAGCTGCATGAAGATGGGTACGGTATTTTTCTATTTGAGTGTTGTAAAAAGTCGCGGGTTCCTGTATCATTAAATCTATAAGTTTTGTAACTCCTGCTGAAGTTTTTTTGTGAGACCGGAGACCACCAGCAGATAAGAGTGATCTGTTAGCTCCCTGACCAGCTGTGGCGGAAGACTCTCAACCTGAAGGCTGTTCCAGTGCTTCTTGTTCATGTGATAAGCACCCTCAATTTGGTCGGGAAATTCATCTCTTAAAATAATAGCTTTCTCGGGATCACATTTTAGGCTTACCTGGAAAGGAATACTTTCCAAAGCTGCAAGGGCAAACATTTTGCCCATTACTTTGAAAACAAGAGCATCAGGGCCGAAAGGCAGCTCCTCGGTCACACCTTTCTTTGCCAAGCAATAATTTCTGAAGCTATCTATGTCCATAGCTCAAAGATAAGAAATCAGGATAGCTGAGCGTCTTCTTTTTTAGCCTTTCCAAGGCTGCCAAGATGCGTGTACTGGAAACCTTTTTCGTATTTAAGTCCGTAGCCCAACAGCCGGTCAAAAGCGGCATGAGAGAACATGATCACGCCAATTAACTGCAGCACGGGAACAAGAAAGAAGAATCCGGCAAGATAGACCATGATCGCGACTCCTTTGTGATGAAAGAGGTTGTACAGAAAAGCGCCGGCGCGATTCCCAAAAGCATAACCTATCATGCCGAGATCGGGTGCCAGAAAAAGAACCAGGAACCACCACCATTCGAAATATAAAAATCCAAAGACGTAGATACCGAGCAGCAGCATAGCCAGCTCTTCTAGTTTTAAGGTTGTTTTCATAGTTTTTCAGGTCTATAAAGTACGGGCCGGGAAGGTGCAGCGTCATTCTCAAAAGAGGCCGGCTGCAGATTCAAGAAATAGAAGCCGTCTTCAATGCGGGAAGGCACGTAAACAAGTTCGGTAATTGTAG
>CAYLZB010000138.1:0-5807 GCA_964388165.1 uncultured Flavobacteriaceae bacterium
GGTTTTGAGGTAGAACTTTCGGGAGCTTACCCGGGATGGAGCCCTAATATGGATTCGCCTATTCTCAAGGTGCTTGATGAATTGTACAGAAAGATGAACACAGATGAGCCCGATATCGCTGCCTGCCATGCGGGTCTTGAATGCGGGATCCTGGGAAGGAATTATCCCGAAATGGATATGATCTCCTTTGGCCCTACTATTCGCGGAGCTCATTCGCCAGATGAAAGAGCAAGTATCTCATCTGCACAGAAATACTGGAAGTTTGTACTGGAAGTGTTGAAGAACATTCCGCAGAAGAACTAACTTTACCAAAGACCCAAAAGCAAAAACCTCCCAAAAATGTCAATTTTTGGGAGGTTTTTTTTGAACTTTTCTGGTTCTCTATTCTTTTATATTTACCAGTTCCACTTCAAAGATAAGATCGGCAGATGGTGGGATCACCGGTGGTGCCCCGCGCTCTCCATAACCAAGATGGGAAGGGATAAAAATTACCGCTTTATCTCCTACCTGCAACTGTTGCACCCCTTCTTTAAAACCGGGGATCATTGGTGCATCTTTGCTGTACAACATAGGCATAGGTGCATAACCTCCCATTTGCTTTCTTCTTTCATTGACCATTCCGGCTTCTTCGGCTACCTGCTCCATATTGGTATCAAAAAGATCTCCTGTGCTTAAATAGCCTTTATAGTTCACCATCACGGTATCTCCCTGCTTAGGTTGTGGGCCTTCTCCCTCTTCAAGAATGGTATATTGAAGACCGCTTTCCAGTTCCTTAGCTTCAGCTTTTAGCTCTTCATAATGTTGAACATTAGCCGCACGCTTTTCTTCCATTTCTTTTTGCTTGGCTTCAGCTTCAGCCTTGAAATCCTGAAGTTTTTGTGAAAGAACTTCAGCAGCATTAAAATTCTTGGCTTCTTTTCCTTTGCGAATGATCTTCACTTCTTCCATTACCACGTCTTCAACAGGGCGGTCACCTGCGCCTGTTTCAACATTTCCAATGGCCTCTACCACGTCCATTCCTTTTACCACTTCTCCAAAGACAGTGTGCATTCCGTTTAACCACGGAGTTTCCTTGAGGGTAATGAAGAACTGGCTTCCATTGGTGTTAGGACCGGAATTTGCCATAGAAAGGATGCCTGCAGAATCGTGAGTGAGGGTGTCCACGATCTCGTTAGGGAACTTGTAACCCGGGCCTCCGCTTCCGGTTCCCTGCGGGTCACCACCCTGTATCATGAAGTCCCCGATAACACGGTGAAAAACAAGTCCGTCGTAAAAAGGTTTTTCACGGTACTGCTCTTCGGCCATTGTGCTGGTTCCTTCGGCAAGGGAAACAAAACTGGCTACCGTCATTGGTGTAGCCTGGTAATAAAGTTCTGCAACAATAGGTCCTTTATTGGTGTTGATTTTCACATACATCCCGTCTTCAAGTTCAGGATATTCTTCGTTACAGGCAGTAAAGGCAAATAAAATACTGCATAAAAGCAAAAAACTCATTTTCTTCATTTCGTAATTGATTGTTTTAGTTGTTATTCTCTTGTTCAGTTTCAGTAGCTTCTGAAATGTTTATTAACGTTACGGTGGAGATCACCGGAACATCAGATCCTATTCTATTCTTATCCCCGTAATACCCGAAAGCTTTATGGGACGGAAATAGGAAAGTGACCGTCTCACCTTCTTTCATAAGTTTCAAACCCTGCCGCAGACCGCTAAACAGTTTTTCCTGATCAATGGCATAGGTGCGCGGAGCGATCTCCTCATCACTATAGATGTTTTCCCCGCTAAGGGTCTTGAGGTTGTAATCGAATTCTACCACGTCTCCAAACTCCGGAGTCCTCGTAGAGGTAGTGTCCCTGGTATTGTAGTAATACCAAAATCCGTCGGGGGAGGAGAGGTATTCCCTGGTGGAATCGGTTTCAATGATATTTTGGATACGGGCTTCTTCTTCGGCTACTATGGCACGATTTCGCTCTACAGCTTCATTAATGTAGGAACCCGATTTTTGTGTCACCGGCCTTCTTGCCTCGGGCGACTTGCAGGAAAAAAGCAGCAATCCGGCAAGTAGCATTATTAATTTATTCCTCATAGAGACAGGTTCGTTTTGTAGGAGGGCAAGATACTAATAAATTTATCAACTGTCTCTTGCAGAGAGAGATCGCTTTTGCCTCCTGCGGCGTTGATATGCCCGCCTCCGTCAAAATAGCGGCGTGCAAAATCATTGACCGAGAATGTTCCTTTCGACCTTAAAGAGATCTTGACAATCTTATCGGCTGCGTTCTCGATAAAAATAGCAGCAAAGACGATCCCTTCCAGCGAAAGTCCATAATTCACGAATCCTTCTGTGTCACCTTTCTTAAAGTTATGCCGGTCGAGTTCCTCTTGTGATAACGTGATGTAAGCTGTGCGCAGCCCTTCCACTACTTTTAAATTCTGAAGTGCACAACCTAATAGTTGTAGCTGCCCATAAGAGCTGGTGTCGAATACATTCTCGTGGATGGAAGTATTGTCGGCACCTTTTTCAATAAGATCGGCGATCACGCGGTGGGTGAGGCTGGTGGTGGAACGGTACCTGAAGGAGCCGGTATCTGTCATGATCCCGGTGTAGAGGCAGGTGGCGATCTGCGGAGTTATATGTTCCGCCAGGCCTATGTTTTCTATAAAATGATAGACCATCTGGCAGGTGGAGCACATAGTGACATCGCTGTAGGTTACTTCGGCATAATCATCGGGCTGCTGGTGATGATCTATCATAATAAAAGCAGCCTTAGCCTCCTGGAGTGGATGGTACATTTCTCCTGCACGGGAGAGGTGGTTGAAGTCAAGGGTGAAGATCACATCTGCTTCAGCTATGTGTTCATTTCCTTTATTAAAATCCTTTTCATAGATCAACACTTCGTCCTGGTAAGGCATCCACTTTAGAAAATCGGGGTAATCATTTGGTGCGATGAGCTGTACGTAATGCCCCTGTCCCTCCAGTAGGATCTTGAGTGCTAAGGTAGAACCCATGGCGTCCCCATCGGGACCTTTATGAGGAACAATGACTATTTTCTTTTTGCCCTCGAGTAACTCCTTTACACGCGAAATATCTTCGTTTGTCATAGAGGGCGAAGATACCGAATATTTGAAGATGGAAAAAGCCCGGGGTCAAGTTCCAAAAATGTCATTTTTGAAGGGCGTTGTTTTCAGTAGATCGAATAAAAGCCTAAGCACCTTGTATATGGGATTGTTTTGATTATTTTTGCAGCCAAATTAAAAATTTAAGAAATGGCAGGAAATAGAACTTTCACCATGATTAAGCCCGATGCAGTTGAAAAAGGACACATTGGAGCTATTTTAGAGCAGATCACAGCTTCAGGTTTCAGGATCGTTGCGATGAAGCTTACCCAAATGACACGTCGTGATGCTGAAAAATTTTACGAAGTGCACAGTGAGCGTCCATTCTACGGAGAGCTGGTTGAATTTATGAGCCGCGGGCCAATCGTTGCCGCTATTCTTGAAAAAGAGAATGCTGTTGAAGATTTTAGAACCCTTATTGGGGCTACAAATCCTGAAGATGCTGCCGAAGGTACCATTAGAAAGAAATATGCTGCTTCTGTAGGTGAAAATGCCGTACATGGTAGTGATAGCGATGAGAACGCCCAATTAGAAGGTGCTTTCCATTTCGCGGGAAGAGAGATGTTCTAAGACCTCTTTTTAAATAAGATCAAAAAACCACCTTTTCGGGTGGTTTTTTTGTTGATGCTAGACTGCTGAAAATGCTTCGGGTGCTCTTGAAGCAACAAGGGACGATGCCAGGCTAACGCTGTTGATGTCCAAATGATCTTTCCAGGTTGCCGCTTCCCGGTGCGAGTTGTTTAGCCAGTAGTCTTCTATATTAGAAGCCAAAGGAATGTATTTCTTCAGCATTTCTGCGGAAGAGGTTCCAAAAATGGCATTTTTTGAAGCATTTGCAACCCGAAGTCCAAGTGAAAGTCCACATTCCCTGAAGGCCAGACGGTGGTTGGGATCCTCATCCTCATCAAATCTGTCGAGAGCGGAGAGACTGTCAATGCTTTCCTGAAGCAGCTTTTTAGATTTGACCGGTGCCGGCAGAACCATTCCGGCTCCTTCCAGTTGAGCCGCTCTAATGCTATTTGTTAGCAGCCCCCCAATCCCCAGAGGATCTGAAGTTGTCCAGGTTTTTCCACGGCACATGATCTCAAATTTTTCGGTCAGGGCCTCCACTTCTTTATCCTCCTCTAAAAGAGCATTTTTGAGACTTAATCCGCACAACAAACCTTCCAGAGGGTCATGGGCTCCCATGCTGGCCACCAGTGGCCGCGAAAGATCAGTATTCATTTTCCAGTACATCGCAAGGCCGCTGCCGCTGCCATAGATAAATTTCTCTGTTGCAAGGAACAGGTCCCGTGCCTGAAAAAGATATTTTCTTTCTGCAGTTTCCTTTTCAGCCTGAAGTAAGGTATTCAACCACCTGCTGAGGTAATGAAAATATTGTCCATCCCGATCCCATTCGAGACGGGAATTGTAAGATTCGTCTTTTTGCCTTTCCGGAAGCTTTTTCCCTATTCGCAATCCCGCCACTGTAGGTCTTGACCTTCCTGTTTCTTCATTCGCTCCGCTTATCGGGCCGCGGCGCGAGTCTTGCGGATGATACTTTCCCAGGTGTTCGTGAACCAGATCAATTAGCTGTATTGCCTGCTGCCTGTAAGCTTCATCATTTAAAGTTTTTGACAGGCCAAAGAATGCCTGTACAGCAAAGGCATCGGTCCATAAATAACGACGTTGGGGATCACCCCCTGTACCAATGAGACCGGTGCGAATAGCAAAATCGTCCAAGAGCTGTTGCGCCTGCTGTAGCTTATCATTTTCCATAGCTGCCTCCTTTGTCGGCCCTTCCGGTCATGGGTACAAATCGCACGGGTAATAAGGTTTTCTCCTCGAAAGTATTCTCCCCGGTCTTATAGAGCATTACCAGCTTTTGATCCAGTCTACCCACGGGCGCAAGGAGGCGTCCCCCGACTTTTAGCTGGTCCTTCAATGGCTTTGGAATAGAGGAAGGAGCGGCAGTAAGCAAAATTGCATCAAAGGGAGCGAATTCTTCCCATCCCGAATATCCGTCACCGTGTTTGGTGGTAATATTATCATAATCAGTTTTTTCCAGATTTTCCTTTGCCAGCTGTGCCAGCCATTCAATGATTTCAACACTGTAAACGTGTGAGACAAGTCGGGAAATTACTGCAGCGTTATATCCGCAGCCGGTGCCAACCTCCAGAACCTTTTCATCCTTTTCCAGTTGTAGTTGCTCTGCCATATAGGCGACGATGTACGGCTGACTAATAGTCTGATTCTTTCCTATGGGCAGCGGCCTGTCTTCATAAGCTTTATCCTGCTCATCTTCGGGGACAAAGAGGCTGCGATCAACTTCTTCCATCGCGCTAAGTACCCCGGGATCTGAAATTCCCCGACCTTTAAGCTGCCGCTCTATCATATCCTGTTTAGTTACCATTCCTGTTTATTTAAATGTTGATCCTTAATAAGTTAGTGAAATATTGCTTTTTTTGAAAGGAATAAGAGAGTTCTTTCTGTGTAGTTAATGGCTAATGATTAATGTGGTATGAAAAGATCTGAAATAAGGGGTTCTGAGATGGAATTAGAGACCTCTCGACTCCGCTCGAGGTGACAATGGGTGCGGCACGAATTACAATTCCGCGCCGGCGGATGAATGGTTAATTAGTTAATAGGTAATTGGAAGAACTGCCCGAGAATAAGGTGTGCAATAAAATTAGAGACCTCTCGACTCCGCTCGGGGT
>CAYLZB010000139.1:0-5692 GCA_964388165.1 uncultured Flavobacteriaceae bacterium
TTGTTTTTTAGCCAACATAAAATATTTAGTTGTGTGTTTCTTTAGGGGAACAAAAGTAGAAAACTTTGGAAAGAATCAGCTGCAGCTATTTTCTTTTATTTCTTTTTTAACTTAAAAAAGCTGATTAGCAACACTATCCATGCGAAAATCATTAAACTTCCACCAATGGGGGTAACAGGACCCAGAACTTTAAAGTCAAAGGAAGTAAGGCTATTAGTGGCGAGAAGGTAGATCGATCCGGAAAATAAGAGAACCCCAAAAAGTGTTAAGTAGAAGCAAATTCTTTTAACTTTTTCCGAAGCAACAGGAGAACTTCCCAACAATAACAGGAATAGAGCGTGATACATTTGATATTTCACTCCTGTTTCAAAGGTTTGTACACTTTCAATGCTAAGGTGAGGTTTTAGTCCGTGAGTTGCAAAAGCACCTAAAATTATCGCAAAAACTCCCAAAAGAGCTCCCCATATCAATATACTCCTGTTCATAGAATATTTTTAAAGCCGCCGCCAATTAAGTACATTCGTTGTCCAAACAAACAACAAACATAGCCAAAGTTAAGCCTTATGCGCAAAATTCTCATAATTGGTGCGGGGAAATCTACCTCTGTTCTCATTGAATACCTTCTCAAGAAATCTCAAACTGAAAAACTGGAAATCACTGTTGGTGACCTCGATATCGCAAATGCTGAAAAAATGACCGGTGGTCACACTGCGGCAAAAGCAGTATCCCTGGATATTTTTAAAAAGAATGAAAGGGAAAAAGCTGTGGAGCAGGCAGATATCGTAATCTCCATGCTACCGGCCCGTTTTCATATAGAAGTGGCCAAAGATTGCCTGCGGTTCGGGAAGAATATGGTCACTGCTTCCTACATAAGCGAAGAGATGCAGCAGCTGGATGAAGCTGTAAAGGAAAAAGGCCTCGTATTCATGAATGAAATTGGGGTGGATCCCGGTATAGACCATATGAGCGCCATGCAGGTAATAGACCGCATAAGGGAAGAGGGTGGAAAAATGATACTTTTCGAATCCTTTACCGGTGGACTTGTAGCACCCGAAAGTGATACGAATCTCTGGAATTATAAATTCACATGGAATCCCAGAAACGTAGTGGTCGCCGGGCAGGGGGGAGTTGCTAAATTTATTCAGGAAGGACAATTTAAGTACATTCCCTATAATCGCTTATTTAGAAGAACTGAATTCATTGAAGTTAAAGGTTATGGCAAATTCGAGGTCTATGCCAATCGAAATTCGCTTAAGTATACCAGTATCTATGGCCTCGATGACGCGCTAACCCTGTACAGAGGTACCATTAGAAGAGTGGGATTCAGCCGTGCCTGGAATATGTTCGTCCAACTCGGAATGACAGATGACAGTTATGTCATGGAGAATTCAGAAAAAATGACCTACCGCGATTTCGTCAATTCCTTCTTACCCTATTCCCCAACAGATTCTGTGGAATTGAAATTCCGCCATAATCTAAAAATAGACCAGGACGATATAATGTGGGACAAGCTTCTGGAATTGGATATCTTCAATGCAAAGAAGAAAGTAGGACTAAAAAATGCTACGCCCGCACAGATCCTCCAAAAGATCCTGATGGATAAATGGACCCTTTCCCCGGAGGACAAGGATATGATCGTCATGTACCACAAGTTTGGGTATGAGTTAAATGGAGAAAAGAAACAAATAGATGCTACTATGGTGAATATTGGGCAGGATCAAACAAGAACTGCTATGGCTCGCACAGTGGGGCTTCCCGTTGCCATTGCAGCACTTAAGATCCTTAACGGAACCATTTCTACTCCCGGGGTTCAATTACCTATCACTAAAGAAGTTTACGAACCTATATTAAAGGAATTGGCCGAAAACGGAATTGTCTTTACTGAAGAAGAAAAGGAGTATATGGGATACAATCCTTTTGGCGAAGTAGGCAGTTAAATTTGAGCTTAAAAGCTGATCCTGATCAGCTTCCGCTGCTTTTGGTTATTTTTATTTGGAACAATTCTCAATAAGGTGTAGATTTGTTACCAGAATGAACCTACTGTACAAGTCATATTACTTCGCTTCATACCAGTGTGACCAAAGCCGCAGCTTTTACATCGACTTTGGGCATAAGCAGGTGAAATTGAGCTTTTGTCAGCTATTGTCTATCCGGCAAAAAGTACAGGCAATAGATATTTCTTCTCATTTTGACAAGGAGCTCAACTATAGCGGGATTGAGATCCTGACGCTTTGCAACAGGGAGCACTTATTTGTTTTTGACACCTTACAGATCATTGATCTCAAGCAGCTTCTAAAAGCCACTTTTGGAGTACTGGAACTCAACTCCCTGGTTACTCACTAATTACTGCGAATTTAGATTAAGTATAAATTCATCTTCTCCCCAAGAAGACTACTTTCTTTTGTGTAATTTTAGGGAAAGAATAAAATTATGAAAGATATAGTTAGACAAAAGATAGGAATTAATGTAGATGTCATGGATATGCTGAACGAGCAGATCGCTAAAGAAGCCCATTCTTCTGCAGTTTATCTTGCCATGGCCTCATGGTGTGAGCATCACGGACTGCTATACAGCGCAGACTTCCTTTACAAGCAATCTGCTGAGGAAAGAGAGCACATGCTTAAGATCTTCAAGTTCATCAACGATAATGGAGGTACTGCTTACTCTCCGGAAGTAAGTAGCATCAACCACGAATACAATTCCCTTCAGGAGATCTTTGAAACTGCACTCGACCAGGAGATACAGATCACAAAATCCATTAATAATATCGTAGCCAAATGTAGAAAGGTGCAGGATTTCGGTTCAGAGCACTTCCTGCAATGGTTTGTTCAGGAGCAGATGGAGGAAGAGAACCAGTTCCGAAGGATCCTGGAAATGTTCGATCTTATGGGTACAGATGGAATTGCCCTGAAGCTCATAGACGAGCGTATCAAACACGGAGAATAAAAAAACAAAAAGGACGCCGGCGGCGTCCTTTTTTATTATCTATAATTCCCGGGCTTAATCTCTTCCAAGATAAATGCTTAGGAAGTAAAGTAAAGTTGCAAGGGAACCAATAGCAGCCACCACATAAGTACGAGCCGCCCATTTAAGCGAATCTTCAGCAGCTTTATGTTCCTGTGAATTCAACATATTTCCTGTCTCCAGCCACACCAACGCTCTTTTACTTGCGTCATATTCTACAGGCAAGGTAATAAAGCTAAACAAGGTACCCATTCCATAAAGGATAATACCACCCAGAAGTACCATTTGACCTACTCCTACAGATACCATGGTCATTAAGATCAATCCACCAAAGATAGCCCACTGCGAAAACTGAGATGCCACCTGTACCACCGGCACAAGTTTACTTCTCATTTGCAGCCAGCTATAAGCACTGGCGTGCTGGATGGCATGCCCACATTCATGTGCTGCAACAGCGGCGGCAGCAGCATTGCGCTGGGTATAGACCGCTTCACTTAGGTTCACCGTCTTTTTTGCCGGATTGTAATGATCTGTAAGTTGTCCCGGAGTTGAGATCACCTTCACATCGGTTATTCCGTTATCGCGAAGCATTTTTTCAGCGATCTCCCGGCCACTCATGCCGTTTTGGAGATGCACCTTTGAGTAATGCTTGAATTTGCTCTTCAATTTATTACTAACATAAAGACTCACGATAAAGATGAGTCCGGCGATGATATAATATCCTATCATAGTTTTAAAAGTTATTTTGTTGAAACTTTAATAACAAAAATTCGGCCAATTTAATTTGTGTCAATTACCTGAAGTTTTGTCGTATTCCGCTCCTGCTGCAGGCTCACAAAAAGAACTAGCCTACAATATTAACGATCTTACCCGGCACCACGATGACCTTTTTAGGCTGTCGCCCATCCAGTTGTTGCTGAGTTCTTTCGTGCTCCAGGACAGTCTTCTCAATTTCTTCTTTGCTCATATCCAAGGGCAGTTCGAGAGTAAAACGCATCTTCCCGTTAAAGGAAATTGGGTACTCTTTTGTACTTTCCACCAGGTACTTTTCCTCATAAACAGGATAAGTTGCAGTGGTAACAGAGGTGTCATGCCCAAGCTTCTGCCAAAGTTCTTCAGCGATATGTGGTGCATAGGGCGCAATGAGTACCGCCAGCGGCTCTAAGACCTCTCTAAAATGGCATTTTTGAGAGGATAGTTCATTAACACAGATCATAAAAGTACTAACGGAAGTATTAAAGCTGAAGTTCTCAATATCCTCTGTCACCTTTTTAATGGTCTTGTGCAGGGTCTTTAAAGAATCTGCTGAAGCTTTTTCGTCACTAACAGTGAAATTATTCTCCTGGTCGTGATAGAGGTTCCAGAGCTTTTTCAGGAAGTTGTGCACCCCGGTGATCCCGGCTGTATTCCATGGCTTAGCCTGTTCCAGCGGACCGAGGAACATCTCGTACATCCTCAAGGTATCAGCCCCGTAATCCTCACAAATATCATCGGGATTTACAACATTGTATTTGGATTTTGACATTTTTTCTACCTCGCGACCAACGATATATTTACCATCTTCGGTAACGAATTCGGCGTCGGCAAACTCCGGTCTCCACTTTTTAAAACCTTCTATGTCGAGTTCATCTGAAGCATTTACAAGAGATACATCTGCATGTATTGGCTGCACATTATGAGCTTCAGATAGCTTTTTAGAAACAAATTTATTCTCGCCTTCCAACCTGTAGACAAAAGCACTCGTCCCAAGGATCATCCCCTGGTTGATCAACTTTTTGAAGGGTTCCTCAACAGTCAAAAAGCCTCTGTCTGTAAGGAATTTTGTCCAGAACCTCGAGTAAAGCAGGTGCCCTGTTGCATGCTCGCTTCCTCCAATATAAAGGTCCACGTTCTCCCAGTATTGCTGAGCTTCTTCAGAAACAAAACGCTCCTCATTGTGAGGATCCATATACCTGAAAAGGTACCACGAACTTCCCGCCCATCCCGGCATGGTATTAAGTTCCAATGGAAAAACGGTTTTATGATCGATCTTTGAATTTTCTACCACCTCATTATTTTCTGTATCCCATGCCCAGGTGGTAGCATTCCCTAATGGCGGTTCGCCGGTTTCTGTTGGCAGATACTTCTCTACCTCTGGAAGGCGCAACGGCAAATGTTTTTCTTCTATCATTTGCGGAAGACCTTCCACATAATAAACCGGGAATGGTTCTCCCCAATATCTTTGGCGGCTAAATACCGCATCTCTTAATCTGTAGTTCGTTTTACCCTTTCCCTGACCAATTTTTTCCAGCTCTAAAATGGCTTTTTGAAGGGCTGCCTTATATTCTAGTCCGTCAAGGAAATCTGAATTTGCGATCACAGTTCCTTCCTTTCCGGAATAAGCTTCTTCGGAAATATCTACATCCTTAAAAATATTCCTGATTGGCAGATCATAGTGCTTCGCAAAATCATAATCTCTTTGATCGCCGCATGGTACCGCCATGACAGCTCCCGTGCCATATCCTGCCAACACATAATCTCCTATCCAGATCGGCACCGGTTCCTTTGTAAAAGGATGTTCGGCATAAGCTCCTGTAAAGACCCCGCTAATGGTCTTGACATCTGCCATACGATCACGCTCACTTCTTTTTGCAGTAGCTTCAACATAAGCCTCCACCTCTTCTTTATGCTCGGCAGTAGTGATCTTCTCCACCAGCTCATGCTCCGGCGCCAGTGTCATAAATGTAAC
>CAYLZB010000140.1:0-5667 GCA_964388165.1 uncultured Flavobacteriaceae bacterium
GAGGAGGAGCTTCAAAATCTGCTGCTCCTAAAAAAACCGAAGAGAAGAAAGAAGACAAAGCTGAAGAACCTGCAAAAGAATCAGAGACTACTTCAACTTCAGCTTCGACTTCAGACGGAAGAAGGATCTTTGCTTCCCCACTTGCAAAGAAAATGGCAGAGGACCTGGGTATTGATCTATCAAATGTAAAAGGTTCCGGAGAGAACAATCGAATTGTCAAGAAAGATATTGAGAACTACAAGCCTTCAGCAAAAACTGCAGAAACAAAATCTGCCGCAGCTGCTCAACCTGACCAACAGGCACAGCCTTCACCGGTACAGGTTTATACTCCGGTAGGGGAAGAGAGCTTTGAAGAGATCAAGAATTCTCAAATGCGCAAAACGATTGCGAAGAGACTTGGAGAATCTAAATACAGCGCACCTCATTACTATCTTACTGTAGAAGTTGATATGGCTAATGCCATGGCGAACCGTAAGCAGATCAATGAGATACCAGATGTGAAGGTTTCCTTTAATGATCTTGTGATCAAAGCCTCGGCAATGGCACTTAGAAAGCACCCAAAGGTGAATTCTCAATGGACAGGAGATGCTACAAAGATCGCCAAACATATTCACATGGGAGTTGCAGTAGCGGTGGAAGAAGGACTTGTGGTGCCTGTTCTTAAATTCGCAGATCAAATGTCGCTGACTCAAATTGGCGGACAGGTGAAGGAACTTGCCGGGAAAGCCCGAAACAAGAAACTTCAGCCACAGGAAATGGAAGGCAGTACCTTTACTGTTTCTAATCTTGGTATGTTTGGGATCACTGAATTCACAAGTATCATCAATCAGCCAAACTCCGCAATACTTTCTGTAGGAGCAATAGTTGAAAAACCGGTTGTAAGAAATGGGCAGATCGTAGTGGGTAATACTATGAAGCTTACTCTTGCCTGTGACCACAGAACAGTTGACGGCGCAACGGGAGCTCAATTCCTGGAAACTCTTAAAACCTATATTGAAAATCCGGTAACGATGCTTGCTTAAAAGCGTCCGGACTTATATAAGAAGAATCCCGCTTTTCGCGGGATTTTTTTATCTTTAGCCACATGAGAAAATATTCAATTAAAGGTGTTGCTGCTTTAGGTCTCCTGCTCTTAATGAGTTGCGGACAATCAAAAGAAGCTGCTGTAGAAACAGCGGCAGAACTTCCAAAAGAAAAGACTGTTAAAAATGCCATTTTAGAGGATGAAGTTGCGGCAACCTTAAAATACCTTTCTTCAGAAGAACTTCAGGGAAGAGCTACGGGGACTGACGGAATTGAGTTGGCCGCACAATATATTGAGCAATACTTCAAATCACATGATCTGGAACCTTTTTTTAAAACTTATAGAGATTCCTTTGAAGTCAAAGGTGTGACAGGCTATAATCTCATTGGAATGGTGGAGGGTACAGATCAGGATCTCAAGGACCAATACATTATTGTAGGCGCTCATTATGATCACGTAGGCAGGGCAAAAGCTGTAGAAGGTGATAGCCTCGCGAATGGTGCTAATGATAATGCTTCGGGAACTACATCTGTCCTGGAACTGGCAAAATACTTTGCTGAAAACCCTCCAAAAAGGAGTATGCTCTTTACACTTTTTTCAGCTGAAGAGATGGGTCTGGTTGGAGCGAAAGAATTGGCAGCAAGATTGAGATCTAAAAACATTGATCTCTATACAATGTTCAATATCGAGATGGTCGGGGTTCCCATGGAAAAGCGCGATTACCTGGCATATGTCACCGGTTATGAAATGTCAAATCTCGCCGATAAATTCAATGAGTATTCCGGCGAAAAGGTACTGGGGTTCCTTCCCCAGGCTAAGGAGTACAGCTTATTCCAAAGAAGCGATAATTATCCATTTTACCAGGAGTTCAAAGTGCCGGCGCAAACGATCTCTACTTTTGATTTCACCAATTACCCGTATTATCATCATGTAGATGACGAATTTGAGAGGATGAATGTAAGCCATATGGAGAATTTGATCGAAGCTATTATTCCGGGATTGGCGGCTATGGCCAATACTCCTGAAAAAGAAATAAAGCTCAAGGAGAATTTATGAAAAATATTGTGATCACTGGAACCAGCCGGGGGATAGGACTCGAGCTGGTAAAGATCTTTGCCGATGCAGGACATCGCATCCTGGCGCTTTCAAGAAATGAAGAGCCGGTAAAAGCTTTGGGCTATAAGAATGTCGATTCTTTCAGCTTTGACATAACCACTCAGTCTCATTTAGAAGAGGTTTCAGATTATATAAAGGAGAATTGGGGAGATGTAGACATTCTTATTCATAATGCAGGTGCAATAATCAATAAACCTTTTGAAGAAATTACCGCTGAAGAATTCGAGCGGGTGTATAAAATAAACGTCTTTGGAGTTGCTGCCCTTACACAGAATTTGCTTCCACTTATGAAAAGAGACGGGCATGTGGTGACGGTAAGTAGCATGGGTGGAGTACAGGGAAGTATGAAATTTCCCGGACTTTCGGCCTACAGCTCAAGTAAAGGTGCGGTAATTACATTAACCGAGTTACTTGCTGAAGAATATAAAGAAACAGGGCCTTCCTTTAATGTGTTAGCTTTAGGCGCAGTGCAAACAGAAATGCTGGAGGAAGCTTTCCCGGGATATAAAGCTCCCTTGCAACCAAAAGAAATGGCTGAATACATCGCTGAATTTTCCCTTACCGGAAATAAATTTTACAATGGAAAATTACTGCAGGTTTCCAGCAGTACTCCCTAATATCAATGAAGCATATTCTTGAGAAATATATTCCTACCCATGCTGTCGAGCCTGTTTTTGGCTTGATCAGGGTAAATAACATTCATCTCAAGATCGTGAACGAGAGAAAGACCAGGCATGGAGATTATCGGAATCTGCCGGGAGGAGTGCATCAAATTACAGTAAATGCCAATCTCAATAAATATCGTTTTCTAATCACGCTGGTACATGAGATCGCGCATTTGCTGGCTTTCGAAAATTTTGGAAGAAATATAAAACCCCACGGGGAAGAATGGAAGAGGACCTTTCAAAAATTAATGCTTCCTTTTATTAGACCGGAAATATTTCCGGCCCAATTACTCCCTTTGATCGCCCGCCATTTCAGAAATCCGAAGGCGAGTAGCGACACAGATGCTCATCTTTCTGTAGCATTGAAACAGTTCGACGAAGAGAACGACAAAAATTACATTTTTGAGATCCCACATGGAGGCATCTTCAGAATTTACAACGGGAAGGTCTTTAAAAAAGGTGAGCGGCGAATTAAACGATATGAGTGTGTGGAGGTCAAAACAGGAAGAATATATTTATTTCAGCCCAATGCAGAGGTAGAATTATTAAAAGCAGCTAATTGATGAACCAGGATAATTTTGCAGTTCTTATGGCAGGTGGTGTGGGCTCCAGGTTTTGGCCGGTGAGCACCGCTGCAAAACCAAAACAGTTCCGTGATCTTTTGGGCAGGGGGGAGACGCTTATTCAAACTACATTTAGAAGATTAACTGCACTTGTTCCTTCCCAAAATATATTTGTTCTTACAAACGAAAGTTATGATGGACTCGTAAGGGAACAATTACCAGATCTAACCGAAGAGCAGATCGTTCTTGAGCCGGTGATGAGAAACACCGCGCCCGCAGTTTTACTTGCTGCACTTAAGATCAAAAAAAAGAACAGGAATGGGGTGATGATCATGGCACCCAGTGATCATTGGATAGAAGATGAAAAAGCCTTTTCAAACGATATTGAGGCTGCCTTTGAAGCCGCCCGGAATAAAGACAAGATAATCACACTTGGTATTAAACCAACCTTCCCTAATACAGGTTATGGCTATATCAAATTTGATCCCAGGGCTATAGACAAGATTAAACCGGTAGAAACTTTTACAGAGAAACCCACATATCCCGTAGCGAAAGAATTTCTAGAGAGTGGGAATTACCTTTGGAATTCTGGTATTTTCATCTGGAATGTGGATTATATCATTCGGTCATTTCAAAAAAATCTTGAATTGATGTTTCAGTTATTTTCGAGGGGAGAAGCCGGATACAATACTTCCGCAGAAAAAGGATTCATCAGAGAGAATTATCCGGCAGCCGAAAATCTTTCCATTGACTATGGTATTCTTGAAAAAGAGCAGGGAACGGTCTACGTTATACCTGCTTCCTTTGACTGGAATGACCTTGGAACATGGGGTTCATTATATAACGAAAGCGAGAAGGATGAAGAGGGGAATGTCGCCTTGAATGCGCGCCTTTTTGCAGAGAATGCGACAGGGAACCTTGTGACCTCAGATAAGAACAGGGTAGTTGTTATAGAAGGGATCAAGGACCATGTTATCGTAGATGAGAATGATATCCTCCTTATAGTTCCAAAGGCTAAGGAGCAGGATATAAAAGGTATAAGAGAAAGGGTGCAGAAGAAATTCGGAGAAAATTTAGGTTAGTGGATGGAAAACAACTCAGCTAGTAGTACAGCAATACCTTCAGGAGAAGGGGATAAAGGCAAAACAGTTCTTAAAAATGTAAAGGAATTTCTAAGGGAGCTTCTCGATATCCATGATGATACCGACAGGGAAACGACCATGGAAACTGTAAAGCGGGATATCTCTTTTAAAGGGCATAATGCATGGATCCTGGTCTTCTCCATCTTTGTTGCCTCTATTGGTCTCAATGTGAGCAGTACCGCAGTAGTAATTGGTGCCATGTTAATTTCACCACTAATGGGGCCTATCGTTGGGATTGGCTTTTCTGTTGCTATAAACGATATTGATACATTAAAGCGGAGCCTTGTCAACCTTGGGGTAATGGTGGTGTTGAGTGTGCTTACGGCTTACTTATATTTCCTTATTTCTCCTATCAAAGAAGAGACTCCTGAGCTTGTAGCCCGCACTTATCCTACTATTCTCGATGTGCTGGTTGCGATCTTTGGTGGGATGGCTTTAATTGTTGCCAAAACCAAAAAAGGGGCAATAGCAAGTGTGATCATGGGGGTAGCTATTGCTACAGCTCTTATGCCACCACTTTGTACGGTGGGATATGGATTGGCCACCGCGCAGTGGCAGTATGCAGGAGGAGCACTCTATTTATTCTCCATAAATTCTGTTTTCATTGCTCTTTCCACCTTTTTGGTAGCAAAACTTTTACGATTTCCTCTGGTAAAATATGCCAATAGTAAACACCGCCGTAACACAGCACGTTTAGCATCTTTGATCGCTATCCTGGTCATGATCCCGAGTATTATTTTATTCGTCAATTTACTGCGGGAGCAGGTCTTTGTCAGCAAGTCAAAGGAGTTTGTGAATGAGGTAATTGATTATCCGGGGGCAGAGGTTGTAAGATTTGATCAAAATTATAAAACCAAGATCATAGAGATCTATTTAATAGGGCGTACTGTACCAAAAGAGCAAATAGACCGATGGGTGCAGCAGATAAAAGAGGTTCCTAATTTCCAGGATGTGGTACTGCAAGTGCACCAGGGTTCCGACCAGAGTTCAGAATTGGCTAGCCGACTATCGACAGAAGTCAGGGCGGGGATCCTGGAAGATCTCTATGTGCGGAACCAGCAACTCGTAGAAGATAAAGATGCCAGAATTCAACTTCTGGAGAAGGAGCTTTTAAAATATAGAAGCGCAGGTATTCCCTTTGCAACTCTTTCAAAAGA
>CAYLZB010000141.1:0-5604 GCA_964388165.1 uncultured Flavobacteriaceae bacterium
CCGCGGGAAGGGAGATCGACCATGAATTCAGTTTTAGCTGCAGTGGTCGCAAAGGTGATGGAAAAACCTTCGGCAAGAAAAAATTCCAGCAGCTGCATCATTCTTGCGCCGGCAGCCGAAGATCGCGGCTCGGGCCAAACATAACCAATGACCAGAAGTTTCTGTTGAGACATGTCTCAAAAATAGGAGTATTTGTTACAATTTTTGAAAAGTGCGGCAAAAATAGGATCTTTAGTAAAAATCTGTGTATGAGTCGAGGGTTTGTAAAGGAAGAAGATCAGGAAGAAGCACCATTCATTCCGCCAAGAGCGTCTTTGCCTGCAGGGGTTACTAATTATGTTACTCCGCAGGGACACAAACAGCTTCTGGAAGAGCGGGAAGAACTGGAGAGGGAGCGGCGAGAGCTCGATATTGAAAGCGATAAAGAGCGAAGGCATGCTACAGCGATCTTAGACGGAAAACTGAATTTGTTAAATGAAAGGCTGAATTCTGCACGTATTCTTGATCCCAAAGAACAACCTAAAGATGAAGTGAGATTTGGTGCAAGCGTCAGCTTTAAATTCCTGGCAGGAACACAAAAAGGTAAAGAACAAACTTTCCAGATCGTTGGAGTAGACGAAGCAGATATTAAGGCCCGAAAAATTGCATTTTTGGCACCTCTTGCCAGAGCTCTTACCGGGAAAAAAATCGGGGAAACAGTCACAGTTCAAATGGGAGGAAAGCTTCAGGAACTGAAAATCACAGGAATTTCCTATTCCTGATCTCGTGGTTTTAAAGTGAATTCAAGGGTGTCTACGATATCTCCATATTGATCTACCTCAATTTCAAATTCCGTCTCACCCGGAGTGGCTTTATAATTCAGGTTTTCAAGCTGTTCAGGATCTATTTCAGCAGTATATTTACCCGGAGCTAAGCCTAAGTAACTGAAATATCCATCTGCTTCACTTAAGATTTCAGCTGCTTTTTCACCTCTTTCATTAACGATGTTGATAAGGATCCTACCTTGTCCACGGCTGGAGTTTCCATCATTGAAGTAGACCATTCCGCCGACTTCTCCCATGACTTCAACGGGAACAAGAACTTCCTTGAAATGATTAGGCTGTGTTTGCACCAGTATCTTTGGATTGTTGATCTTCCATGCAATATTATCCAGGCTTACAGGATCCAGTTCGAGCAGCAGGTCGATATACGGCTGTAGCTCGGTGATCCTCAAGATAGTTTCATCGTCGTTATAAGTGACATTGCCACTTCGGTTCTTTAATTTTAGACCACGCACTCCGGGTTCCATAGGATCTTTTATGCCATTTCGATTGAGGTCGAGGAATGGAATAACGGTTAAGGCAGCACGGGACATGGCAGTACGGTTACTGGCCATGATGTAACCTGTATTGTCATCGAGCATCAAACTTCCTCTTGCCGATTGAACGAAGGAAGAATTTCTGTTCCCGATCCTGGAAGTCGCCGAAGTCTGTGCAAAATTGAAAGCATATCGCAGTCCGATCTCAAAAATATGAGCATCTCTCAAAAAGTTGTTTTCATAAGAAAAGTTGGCAAATCCCTGTTTGAATACAGGTCTTTCAAGCTCGAGGATCAGGTTGTTGAACCTGTTCCTGCTAAAATCATACTGGATCTGTGGCGAGAACAAAAACTTATTTGGAAGCCTGTAGGTCTGGGAGAAAGAACTGTATATGGTAGGCTCATCCATACGGTCATTGTAAAGACCATAGGTGGTAAAGTTAGTACTAATTCCCAGGACCACCCCGGATAGGAGAAGCTGTGAGGTTATGAACTCTGTAGTCGGCATTATGATCTGGTTAATGCTAAAGCGGCTAAAAATCGAGAAGTTGTTCGCTCTGATGGGGGTAGATAAGCTAATTTTTCGCTCCTCGAGGTAGTTAAGGTTTATTGCCGTCTGTTCCTCATCATATTTTATGTAATTGAGATCTAGCTGTAGGTGTTGTGGGGAGCGATAGCTTAGTAAAGCTTCACCTTTTACGCCAAACATGTACTCCCCGGAAAACAGGAGATTTGAGGCAAGTCGCATTGATGATTGTAAGAAAGGCATGATTTCCCCGCTTTGGACTTCAGAAAGATATTCTACACCTCCTCCAAGAGTAATGGAATTGTTGAGTCCATAATTTAGATCAAGCCTGCTAAAACGGTTCCAATCTTCATTTTCCACTACACCTGCACTAAGAGTGTATTCAAATTCATTCTTAGGTACAAAATTGTAAGGAATATTTATTACCCTGTCTTCAACCCTTTCTTCTCCCCAGGGTCCGTAAAAACGCAGACTTACTGCAGTATTTCCATACATAAGTGGAACTTCAAAACTGTAAAAGCCTGATGCATCTGCCTCTGTAAAGGCTACGAGAACATTGTTCACATAGAGTTCCACGGTCCATCGTGGTTCTGTATAATCGTTTAGTATATAGCTTCCAAAGGACCTACGGTTCTGCAGTGGGCTGTTCGTTATTTGCACCCCGCTAACAGGGGCAAACAGGGAAGAGGTTGCGCGGGTAAAGATCCTTCCTGCCGTCACCTGTTTAAGAAAACTGTTCTCGTTATTGACGTAGCGCCATTGATAGAATTGGTTTCGTGAGGTGAAAGGGACACGACTGGAATAGTTGAGCAATAAATTTGTTTCACCTCCAAGGAACATTGTTCCAAGGCCAAGCATCAACCGGTTATCGTTTTCAAAATCTGTTTGCTGGGTGGTCACGATCCCCCAATCAAAAGTTCCGGGTTTAAAAAAAGGACGCCGCACAGGTAAAACAGTATCGGGAATTATCACTCCTTTTACCCTGTCCAGGTTTTCCCGCATTCTTTGCAGGCGCATCTCCTTTATTACCGGCAATTCCTTATCTGTTTCCAGTTTGACACTAAGGCTTCTGAATGAGAATTCGGTATCAAGACCAAAGATGTTACCGAATAGGTTAGACCGTAAATATCTTCCGGAAGGGGTGCTTAAAATGTCATTTTTGGATAGGCTGTATGTTTGACCTCTATAACCGATCTCCGGCTTTTGCCAATCAATTGTGTAGGTGGAATCGGGATGAATGATAAAACCTTTCAGGAGATCCCCTTCAGTTTCATGTTTTATTTTTAAAAGATCAAAGATTGTAGTTACAGAAAGATAGGCATCCTCACCCTTTATAGCTACCGGAACTTCATATGTCCCCAGCCGCGGAATATTCAGCTCTACACTCAGCTCATCATATTCCGGAAATTCCTGTTGTGCAAATCCCGGGAAAGTGAGCAACAACAAGAAGCATAGAAAGATTTTTTCCTGAAATTTCTGAAACAAAATGACGGGCAGGGGAATTTTTAGAGGCATTAATCTTACTGTTATTGATGAATAAAAGTGAGATTAAAAGTGGCGTTATAGCTGCCCGGCTGTACAGTATTCCCTGACGGGACATGTAAGGTTCCGCCAACATATACAGGAAAGGAGCTGCCCGTGGTAATAAAAGTTTGACCTGGATAGACATCCACAGAGGGCCTTATTTCCAGTCGCAACTGATCATTTGTTGGGCCCATTAAATAAGTGTCTGAGTAAGACTGCACCTGTATAAGTGTACCGGGATTAGAATAGACATCGAAAATAGCATATGAAAAGTCATTCCCAAGCAAATAAATATCGCCGGTTGAAGTTCTGCTTCCCTGGGGCCCAATAACTACCGTGCCACCCGCTGCTCCAACCGTGAATTTTCCGAAGTTGAGGAATTGTGCATTTCGCACTTCTACTTCAATGGGTATAGGCGGATTTTCCTGTGCCTTAACCTGGGAAACGGCAAATAACAGAAAAGCCAGAAGCGAAAAGATCCTTAGTTTGTTTTCCATACTTTTCATTACTGCTGAACTAAAATTTTTCTCGTTTCTTTACCTTCCTTTGACGATAAAGTGACCAGGTATATACCTGTTTGCAATCCGTCAAACCTGACCTCTTCTTTTCCTGAAATTTTCTTCTGCTGAAGTACCTTCCCTGAAATTGCGATTAGTTGAAGCTTACCTTCTAATCCTTCCGGCAGACGGGTTTCTACAAAAATTTCTCCGGAAGCAGTGGAAACATCAAAAGCACTAAAAGCCGATTCCAGATCCCGGGTATCTAGTTTGTTGGGAGATAATACCAGGAAAAATCTGTTGTTAAATTCCCCTTTTTGACTAGTAAAACTGTATTCACTTTTTAGATCCCATAAGACCTTTTCTTCCATATCCTTTAAATAGATGTGTGGGGAAAAAAGAGTAGCCGGAGCTTCTTTCAAGGCCAGCTTCATTTTTCCGCTTTTTAGAACATTTAGTCCAAGTGGGATTTCCAATAACTCATTGGTAGTGAAACCTGATACTGCATTGATGGAAAGTTTTTCCCGGGTAGGGGTTAGGGTATATAAACTGGGAACTTCTATAGAAGTGTTCATTAATTTTTGAGCATCAAAACTACTTTCAAAATTAAAAGTAGAGCCGGGAAAAGCGTAAAGAACAAGAGCATCCTCAATTGAAACATCATTATAGCCTGCAGAAAGTACTAATTTTGACGTTACAGTATTTCGCTTAGCCTTGTAAAATATTTGTGAGGGTGAATTTCCTGTACGGGCAGCGTTAGAAAATTCCAGAATTCCGGTTGTTCCGGGAGTACTCACCTTTACAAAAAAGCCTTGCATTGACGGGATTATATTTGATGATCTCCCATCATTGGAAACCCCATTGATGTATGAAGTGTAGGTACCGGTATAGCGATCTGCTGTTCCGGCAGTAAAGAAATATAGAGCATCATCGATCCCGTTTTTATTCACCAGATCCCAGTCTATGGGAGAAGGGTAAGGATTTCCAACAAGTTGAAATCCTTTTGTATAGGTTCCGTTGTTGTTTTGAAGACTTAGGGAGATGTTTCCGGTATTAATAGCACCTTCCAGTTCTATCGTTACAGGATCATTTACAGCACTGATATTAGCAGCATATCCCATCCCGGGAGTAAGTGCTGACAGTGGATCTATGTAAGTTTCCCAGCCCGAAATATCCTCTCCTGTTGCATCTTCCCTGTTCTCATTGTAGGTAAAAAAATGAGGGAACGAGGTGGTGGGGTGAGTAAGGTCCATAAAAGGAATAAAATCCCCAACCACTGAAGTACTAAAGGGAGAGCTGAAGTATTTGTACCCAAAACCGGAGGAGAGGAAACGTTGCATTTTTACCATTCCGGTGATTTGTCCGCCGCCGCTTCCGTCGATAAAAGCAGTACCGGAAGCATTTGAAATCAAGGTAAGAGCATTTCCTGTTTCAAAGGTGCCATTGATAACCTTCAGGGAATTGATGATTTCAATGGAAGCCTGCGAAATAACCCCGGAAGGATTGTCAATTATAAGATTATATACCAGATCATTTTCAAAAGTTCCTCCAGGAATGCTTTGGACAGCAGTGCCTGAAAATTTAACCGAGCCTTCCGCAGCATCAAAAGTGCCTGCAATTGAAAGATTTCCGGCGATAGATAATTCCCGGTTGGTCACTTGAAGCGAAGCACCGCTATCTATAACAAGATTCTTTACGCCGCCATTGCTCCCCGATTGTAAGATAGGAGGATAAGGTGTCCCGGCGGGAATAGTAGCATTA
>CAYLZB010000142.1:0-5569 GCA_964388165.1 uncultured Flavobacteriaceae bacterium
CAGGTGATCCATGATGTGGCACTTCAGAATTTACCTGTGGTATTTTGTCTTGACCGCGCCGGACTCGTAGGAGAGGATGGGGCTACTCATCACGGGGCATTCGATATCGCATATCTCCGGTGCATTCCAAACACGACCATCTTTGCTCCCCTGGATGAAGTGGACTTGAGAAATATGCTCTACACGGCTCAGGAAAGTCAGCTATCAGGGCCATTAGCAATAAGATATCCACGAGGCCGCGGCTTCAGAAAAGAGTGGCAGCTGCCTTTTGATAAGTTGTTGATAGGTAAAGGTAAAAAGCTTCGGGAAGGAACAGTTATTGCAGTTTTGAGCTTCGGAGCTATTGGCCAAAATGTTATGAAAGCGCTGACCGATCTTCCGGAGAAGGAAAAGGTAGGGCATTACGATATGAGATTTGCAAAACCTCTCGACGAGGAGTTGCTTCACGAAATATTTTCTACCTACAAGGCTTTAGTTACCATAGAAGATGGTGTAGTTTCCGGTGGGTTTGGATCTGCAATTATTGAGTTCGCTCAGCAGCATGATTATCATGTACCAATAAGACTGCTCGGACTGCCGGACAAATTTATAGATCACGGAAAAGTGACCGAATTACAAGAAATAGCAAAAATTGACGTTGACAATATTAGGAGGTGTCTTGAGGACCTTCTAAAAAATTACTGATTACCCTAATGCATAAAATAATTCCTTGCCTCCTTCTACTCCTCGTGAGCACATTCTCTTATGGACGAGCGGTGGAGACCATCACAATCGATACAGTTAAAGTGGATACCGTTAAGGTGGCAGCAACCGAAGTCGATACTGCTGTTACAGATACGGTCAAGGTGGTAAATGAAAAGATCGACTACTGGAAAAAAACTAATAAAGTAGGTGTGAATCTAAGTGAGGTAGCCTTTATCAACTGGAACTCGGGTGGTAATAACTCTTTCTCTGCTTTACTTCATGGCCTGTTTGGAAGAAAATATCAAAAAGAACTTTTGAACTGGAATTCCACACTTGCAGTCAAGTACGGGTTCAATGCCCAGGAAGGCAGGGAACTTAGAAAGACCGAAGATCACCTTGAGATAAATTCAAATTTCGGGTATCGTAGGGATTCCGTTTCTAACTGGTATTATTCAGCCAAGTTCAATTTCAATACCCAACTTACGTACGGGTACCGTTATCCAAATACAGATTCACCTATTTCAAAATTCATGGCCCCGGGATATGCTTTTCTGGGGGTGGGAACAGAGTATTCTGACCCCGAAGAGGATCTTACGGTCTATATTTCACCTGTGACGCAAAAATCGACCTTTGTACTTGACCAATCCCTAGCCAATGAAGGGATGTTTGGAGTTCAACCTGCTATAAAAGATGCAGAAGGAAACATTCTTAAAGACGGGGAGCGGATAAGAACAGAATTTGGTTTCCTTTTAAGCAGCGCTTTCACCAAACAGATCTTCGATAATATCGGCCTGAATCATCAGCTTAAGCTGTATTCTGATTATCTAAACAAATTTGGGAATATCGATGTAGACTGGGAGGTCAATCTTGATTTGCAGGTAAATGATTATGTCAAGGCCAATGTGGGCTCACATCTTCGATACGACGACGATGTAAAATTCAAGCAGGACCTGGATGGAGACGGTAAACTGGAAACGGGTGGCCCCAAGGTCCAGTTCAAACAGCTTTTAGGTGTAGGGGTGGTTTATTCCTTTTAGGAGCTGTAGTGATCTATCGCTTTAATGACCTTTTGAACGCGGGTAGCACCTCCTCCTGTTATCCGGAAAATATAAAGTCCCCGTGCCTCAGAAACGAGATCTACAGGATAAGGTTGATTAGCCTCCAGAGGAGTAACAATGGATTTTATTAGTTTTCCCTGAATGTTATAAACGAAAATTTCTACGTTCTGGATGTCTTCACCTGAGATGACATTGAATGTTTCTGCTGAAACCGTAGGGAAAACGTGGATCTCGTTCTCTTCTACTACGACTTCCCCTCTTTCTTCGGCCTCTTCTTTTGCTGTCTTAAACTTACCTGAGAAGATCCCGCGACCATAGGAAGCCGCATAGGCTACATTACTACCTTTTTTAAGATCCAGGTCGGTTACTTTGACATCGCTCATCCCGTTATATGACTGGACCCAAACCGGCTGACTGCTACTGAAATTCTCTGTTGCCCAAACTCCCAATTCTGTTCCCACAATTACCTCGTCCTCATTTAGAGGATTTGGTAATATAGAAAGCACCGGAAGGTCTGGTAGATTTCCTTCTTTATTCACCCAGGTGGGATTACTGGAAGTACCGTTGGCAGTATACCAAATGCTTCTTACCCCATAGTTATAGAAAGTGACATAGATCTCATCTTCAGACTTTCCGAATTCAACGTCAGATATACTCCCAACGAACTGCGGTCCTGTGAGATCTGTCCATTTGGCCTGTGAGGGATCTCCATTGGCATTTTCTATTTTTATTACTTTACCGTTTATTAAGCCTGCTAAAACAGTACTGCTATCAGTAGTATAGGGGGAAACAGAAATTGCACTTATAGAAGAAATACTCCCAACTTGAGGCTGCGGTACAGTTAAAAGAGGGTGAGTAAGGGATGTTCGGGGGGCAGTAGGAGTATTTCGGGAAATTGGGGCGGTCAAAATTGGAAGATCAAGAAGGTTCTCATAGCGGTAGAGAGTCTTCTCCGGTCCATTCGAGTACAGGATATCCAGGTTAGAGTCCAGTGCTTGCGGATTGATAAAAAAGCCCTCGCTTTTATCGGGTTCATCATTATAGGCTATGAGAGAATTACCCCGCTTTTCATAATTGTAAAGCAGAACGATATCATTGTAAATAATGTTAGTGATAAGATATCTCGTATCCACCTGGTCGTAAAAAGAATGAGCGCCATCACCTCCTAAAACTCCTATTCTAATGGAGGCCGGATCACCGTTTTGAATTAGTCGTGAACCATTGTCTTGAGTACCGCCAAGAAAATAATCTCCATTGGCAAATTCCGAAGGCGCTACCGCAACAGAGTAAAATTGCGTAGTGATGTAATTTAATTCCGGTGTGATAAATACATCTGATGTGCTTGCCGCAGCGAGATCACTGGCAAAGGAAACCCCACCGTCATGTCCAAAGATCGCCTGATTTGTATTGCCCGGCCGAAATTGCATCACATGATGATCTGCATGAACCAGGGAAACAGGAAGAACATCGAGATTTGGATTTTCTGACCATCTTGAGATCTGCTGCCAGCTCTGTCCGCTATTGGTAGAGCGGAAAAGATCAATTCCACCTGCATAGACAATATTATCATTAGTAGGATCAGATTCGATCATAAGATTGTAAAATGCCTGTTGCCCAGCGAAATCGTCGGCCGGAATATCCTCATCGGCATCATTGGGTTCATTCAACCGGGAGATCGAAGCAAATGCATCTGTAGTGATCCACAAGGAAGCCTCTTCACGAATATCTTCAGCAAGAATATAAAATTTCTTTGGGTCTGATGCCGATGCTTCTATTTCTGTGCGGTATACGTTAGGAACAGTCGT
Organism: uncultured Flavobacteriaceae bacterium; assembly: GCA_964388165.1. Classification (GTDB taxonomy): domain Bacteria; phylum Bacteroidota; class Bacteroidia; order Flavobacteriales; family Flavobacteriaceae; genus Salinimicrobium. The sequence continues at coordinate 3,548 of CAYLZB010000142.1, forward strand.
TACCTTTGACCAGGAAGTATTTGTTCCTTTCTCTCGTTTGTAGATCTTTCCTCCAAAAGAATTTTCTACTCCGGGAGTAAAGGTAGTAGAGACCCATAAATTTCCTGTAGCATCTATTTCAAAGTCATTAAACGACTCTTCTCCTATAATTTTGTTCCATGAAGTTCCTCCATTCTGGCTCCCATAAAGGCCTCTTTCAAAGAAGCTCAGCAAATTTTGAGGATTTCTGGCATCTGCGTAGAGGTGAGTTGAAACTCCAATAAAGATCTCAGTGCTGTTACCGTTGTCCCATGCCTGTATATCATTAATGTAATAAACACCTCCAACTATCCTGAAATTTGCTCCACTTCCGTCCGTTGAAAATTGTTCAACATCCAAAACTTTGTTCCAGGTTTTTCCGCCATCTGTGGTTTTATAGACTCCTGTCCCTACAACATCTCCACCGGTATATTGTTCTCCGGTACCGGCATACCAAATATTCGAATCCCGTGGATCTACAGTAAGGCATGAAACATTTAGATTTGCCGGCAATCCTTCTACCTGTTTCCAGATAGAATTCTCATTGGTGATATTTTCATTGATCCAGAGTCCCCCACTAATGGCTCCCGCAAATACTCTTCTACCACTGGCATCATTGGGATCGAACAAGAGCACTCTGGTTCTTCCCCCTACATTATTAGGGCCTCGTGAGATCCAGGGATGTCTTTCACTGTCTCCGGGAGATTTTTGGAAATTCTTGCTTTGTCTCTGTTTTACCAGTTGATCATGAAGTTCCCTCACCTTGTACGGCTCAGGATAGCCCAAAGCAGGATTCATCGTTAAGTATTCCATCTCCTCGTAGTACTTATTAGGAGGTAAGGCTCTTTTGATCTTTTCAAGACGCGAAAATCCAAGGTCCTTTGTAGGCCGGTTCTTCTTCAGAAATTCGGAATGTTTTTTCCTTATTTCCGTGATCTTATTAGTGGTGTTATCTTCCGCAGTAATAAATAGGCCAAAAACAATGGCAAACATTACGACAGGAAGGACAAAATGCAGTCGTTTAATCATATAGGGATACTAATTAGCTTCCGTAAAGCTAGTCCGGCAAAATACGAAAAATTAAATTTTCAGCCCCTTGAATTTTTTGAAGGACGAAACTATATTACTGTCTGTTAATGAGGAGATATAGCTACATATTTTAATGAGCTTATCGTAGACAGGAAGATCTTCAAAATGACCGGCTTCAGGAATTAACTTAAGGACAAGTCGATCATAATTGGTCTGCTCTCCATTCTGAGGCAATAGGGCAGTAGTGTAGGTATCCAGCAGGTGTGAGAGCATTTGATAACCCGCGATCTCTTTGCTTACCACCTCCTCACTTTGGTAGATCTTATCGATGCTTATTTTAATTATATCTGTGATCTGGGCTTCATATTTACTCTTGTCAAACAATGCCTCGTGAAAATCCCCTTTTAGGATAGATTCTTCATTGGCCATAAAAATTTCCACAGCTTCGGTGATAAGGGTATTAATAGCCAGAGCTCGTAGATAGCTCAACCTGTCGGCACGAGTTTGCAGGTTGTGGTATTTTTTTGTGATTATGGAATCCTTCACGAGATTGATGAGATACTCCAGTGCATATTCCTCCTGAATGAGCCCAAGATTGATACCGTCTTCAAAATCTATGATCGTGTAACAGATATCATCGGCTGCTTCAACAAGGAATGCCAACGGGTGCCTGCAGTAACTCATGTTTTTGGCAGTTCCGGTGGCGATCAATCCAAGTTCATCTGCTACCTCTTTAAAAAAGATTTTTTCTGACTGAAATATACCGAACTTCTTATCGGCTATTCTTGAAGTAGGTTTATGCGGAAGGGATTCCTTCGGGTATTTTATAAAAGCACCCAAAGTAGCATAGGAAAGCCTGATCCCGCCATCGATCCCCGGCCGGTCTTCGGTAAGGATCTTAAAACCGTTAGCATTACCTTCAAACTTTATGAGATCCTGATATTCTTCAGGAGAAAGCATCTCCTGAAATCTTTT
>CAYLZB010000143.1:0-5522 GCA_964388165.1 uncultured Flavobacteriaceae bacterium
ATGATCTACTTAAAGGTTGAAGTGTCTGTTAATATACAATAAGTTTTGATTTTTAATACGATTTACAGTAAATAAATTCAAAACTTATATTATTAAAGAGCATTATATAACAATAATATATTTAAAAGCAATATTTATTGCCAATATATTATATTACTGATTTCCAATAATATTTGAAGGGAAGATGAAAATTGAAAAATGTGGTGGTTCGAAGATCTGATCCCCCACGTACTTTACAGGAAAACTTCAAAAGAAGAAAGACTATACTGACAGAACAGTAGTATTCTTCACGGGACTTATTACAAAAGTACTTTGGGTACTACCAATGTGTTCAAGAGCAGTGAGCTTGTTGAGCATGAATTCACGATAGGCTTCCATGTCCCGCACCATCACCTTAAGTATATAATCATATTCCCCACTCACGTGAAAAACTTCCATGACCTCGGGAAGTTTGGTGACCTGGCTTTCAAAGCCGGTAACATTCTTCTTGGTGTGCTGCACGAGTTTAATGTGACAGAAAGCCGTAAAGGAACGCTCCACCTTTTCGGGCTTCACGAGAGCAACATATTTGGAGATCACTCCTGCCCTTTCGAGTTTCCTTATACGTTCATAGACGGCCGTGACAGAGAGATCCAGTTTTGCAGCAAGCTCTTTGTTTGTTTTTTTTGAATTTTCCTGTAGAAGGGACAGTAACTTTTTATCAATAGAATTTGATATCATCTGTAAATTTTTCCTGAAAAAGTATGTTTTCGCAAATATATCTGAAACAACATCTAAAAATACCATTTTTGACAGGTTAATTTTCTAGATATGAGCTTTATCATTGATATTCTTTCTAATACTTCTTTTCTTTGGAATGAATATTAAAAATATCATCATGAAATTTAAACCGGCAGATAAGATTCAGGACTTACAGCACTTTGGAGAATTTGGAGGGGTTAACCCAAGTATTTCAGATTCTTCTACTTACACATTCCTTTCAGCAAAGACCATGTTCGATACCTTTGAAGGTAATGCTGAAGGTTGCTACCTGTACTCCCGCCACTCCTCTCCATCCAACCTTTATTTAGGAGAAGCACTTGCAGCCATGGAAGGCACAGAAGCTGCAAACGTTGCAGCGAGCGGAATGGGAGCTATCACCCCTGTTCTTTTACAATTGTGCCAGGCAGGCGATCACGTAATTTCCAGCCGCACTATTTACGGCGGAACTTATGCCTTCCTGAAAAATTTCGCACCACGACTAAACATCAGCACTTCGTTCGTTGACATCACCAATCTCGAAAAGGTTGAAGCTGCAATAACTGAAGATACCAAGGTCATTTTTTGTGAAGCAGTAAGCAATCCGCTACTTGAAATAGCCGATCTTAAAGGACTTTCAAAAATTGCAAAAAAACACGGTCTTAAATTGATCGTGGACAATACATTTTCTCCCCTCGCTATTTCTCCTGCCACCATGGGTGCCGACGTGGTGATCCACAGCCTTACAAAATTCATCAATGGATCCAGTGATACTGTGGGTGGTGTTGCATGCGGTACCCAGGAATTTATCAATGAACTTCGCAGCGTAAATGACGGGGCAAGCATGTTGTTAGGCCCTACAATGGATTCCTTACGTGCGGCTTCAATTCTGAAGAACCTCCGCACCCTCCACATACGTATTAAACAACACAGCCATAATGCGATGTACCTTGCTGAAAAGTTCGAACAGGACGGACTGCGCACTGTATATCCGGGACTTAAAAGCCACCCCGGTCACAAGCTGTACACCAGCATGATGAACGATGAATACGGTTACGGCGGAATGTTGGTCGTAGACGCCGGTTCACTGGAAAAAGCAAACGCGCTTATGGAACTTATGCAAGATCGCAATCTGGGATATCTCGCAGTAAGCCTTGGATTCTATAAAACCCTTTTCAGTGCTCCGGGTACTTCAACTTCTTCAGAAATTCCTGAAGACGAGCAGAAGGAAATGGGTCTTACCGATGGGATCATCAGGTTCTCTATTGGGCTGGACAACGATATTGAGCGCACATACGAAATGATGAGAGAGTGCATGATGGAGATCGGAATTCTTCAGCCTTCAGAAGAAATGGCGCAATAGATCTTCTTATATAGAAAAGCTATTTGGCTGATAATAAGTTTATAAAATAAGAGGTCCAAAAAATGTCATTTTTAGGACCTCTTATTTTTTCAGGATTTGTCTTTTAAGCGACATCGAATCTTTATATTTGTGAGGTTTTGCCGATGAGAAGGTCCTTCCCTACCACTGACCCGGATCATATTTGAAGCGGCAATTTTGTCACATTTTTGCAAAAACATTTTAACATGATTGAAATTAACAAGTACATAGATCATACTATTCTAAAGGCAACTGCCACGGAAGATGATATTATTGAACTTTGTAAAGAAGCTAGAGAATACAATTTCTTTTCGGTTTGTGTGAACAGCGGCTATGTTAGTCTTGCCAAAGAGCAACTTGAAGGATCTGGTGTAAAGGTTTGTACCGTTGTTGGTTTTCCATTGGGAGCAATGTCTACAAAAGCCAAGATCTTTGAGACCGAACAGGCGATAAAAGACGGTGCCGAAGAAGTGGATATGGTGATCAACATTGGGGAGTTAAAATCAAGGAACTTCAAAAAAGTAGAAGAAGAAATTGCAGCCATAAAAAAAGCAGTTGGCAACAGGGTACTAAAAGTGATCCTTGAAACCTGTTATTTGACTCCGCAGGAAATTGTTCTCGCCAGTGAGCTTGCCGTTAAGGCCAAGGCAGATTATGTAAAAACATCTACAGGTTTTGGAAATGACGGGGCCAGGATGGAAAATATCAAGCTTATGAAAAAGGCGGTAGAAGGCAAGGCAAAGCTTAAAGCATCCGGTGGTGTTAAGAATTTAGACACAGCACTTTCATTCATTGAAGCCGGAGTAGAAAGAATAGGAACTTCTTCGGGAGTATCAATAGTAAAGGAATTACAAAAATGAGCATACACATAGGCGCTAAAAAAGGCGATATTGCAGACACAGTTTTATTACCCGGAGACCCACTAAGGGCAAAATGGATAGCCGAAACCTATCTGGAAGACATTACCTGTTACAACAAAGTGCGTAACATGTTTGGATACACCGGAACCTATAAAGGACGTAGAATCTCGGTGCAGGGTACCGGGATGGGAGTTCCCTCTATTTCCATATATGCCCACGAGTTGATCAACGATTTCGATGTAAAGAACCTCATTAGAGTGGGTAGCGCAGGTTCTTACCAAAAAAGTGTAAAACTTAGGGACATAGTGATTGCTATGGCGGCTTCATCAACTTCAGGGATCAATCAATACCGATTCCAGGGAGCCGACTTTGCGCCTACGGCGAGCTTTAGTCTTTTTCAACAAGCCATAGAAAAAGCAAAAGAGAAGAATATCCAGGTAAAAGCCGGAAATGTACTTACCAGCGACGAGTTTTATGCCGATGAGTTCGAATCATACCAGTTATGGTCAAAATTCGGAGTGCTTTGTGTAGAAATGGAATCGTCGGGATTATATACCATCGCAGCCAAACACGGAGTGAATGCACTATCTCTATTGACGATCTCAGATTCCCTCGTCACAGGTGAAAAAACCACTACCGAAGAAAGGGAAACGACTTTTAAAGGAATGGTGGAAATCGCTCTTGAATTGGGCTAAATTTTCTTAAAGGAATAAAAAAAGCGGAAATTCCCGGGTGGAATTTCCGCTTTCTTATTTAAGCTCAGATCTGTTTAGAATTCATACAATAGAGGATTTTCTGTTTAAAAAGCCACAACAGCTGTAACTAATAAGGCCTCAACTTTCAACTTTTGACTAAAAATCGTAACATTACGGCTTCATAATTTAGACCCCCTTAATGGAAGACGAAAAGTTTATTAAAGACACCAAAATTCACACTAATCGCGAACTGAATATTTGGGAAGCTTTATTCCCCGTTTTTGCTCTTATTGGAATGCTCGCTTATAACGTCTTCGTATATGGAGACGATTCTTTAAGCGGTTCAAATCAATTCATTCTTTTACTTGGAGGCGCTGTTGCGGCAATAGTCGGAATATTTAATAAGGTCTCTTTTGATACGATGATAGAAGATGTTGCAAACAACATCAAGTCTACCACCGGTGCTATCCTTATTTTACTCATGGTTGGTTCCCTGGCAGGAACCTGGCTCATAAGCGGAATTATTCCCACCATGATCTACTATGGATTACAGATCCTGAATCCAACAATATTTCTTGCTGCCACAGTTATTATCTGTTCGGTGATCTCGGTTGCTACAGGAAGTAGCTGGACCACCTCGGCTACTGTAGGTATAGCATTGATAGGCATTGCCGAAGCCCTGGGAATTTCAGTAGGAATGACGGCAGGTGCAATACTTTCGGGAGCCTACTTTGGAGACAAGATGTCTCCTTTGAGCGATACCACTAACCTCGCTCCCGCCATGGCCGGCACAGACCTTTTTACTCACATTAGGTACATGACCTACACGACTGTTCCTACTATAATTATAACCCTTATTGTTTTTATTATTCTCGGTTTCACCATTGAACCTGAAGGAACTGCCGATACGGCTTCCATCCTCGCTTCTATTGATAGTGTTTTTAATATTACCCCCTGGTTATTTGTGGTGCCGGCACTGGTCATAGTGCTCATCGTGATGAAAACTTCACCACTTATAGCCCTTCTTTTAGGAACCCTGCTGGGAGCTGCAGCCGCAGTTATTTTTCAGCCGGAGGTGGTTACGCAGGTTTCTGGCTATGACTCGCTCTCTTTTGAAGCGGCCTATGTGGGAATCATGAACTCAATAACCGTTGATACTTCTATTACAACAGACAATGAGCAACTGAATGACCTTTTCTCTGCCGGTGGTATGTACGGAATGCTGGGAACGATCTGGCTGATTATATGTGCAATGGTCTTTGGAGGAATAATGGATGCCATTGGTGCTCTTGCAACCATAAGCAGGGCGCTACTTAACCTTTTTCACACCACCTTCGGACTTTTTGCCAGCACAGTCTTTAGCTGTATAACGCTCAATGCTACTGCTTCAGACCAGTATCTTGCCATAGTTGTACCGGGAAAGATGTTTGCCAAAGCTTACAGGGACAAAGGTCTGGCTCCCGAAAACCTTAGCCGCTCGCTGGAGGATTCGGGGACAGTGACCTCAGTACTTATTCCATGGAACACCTGTGGAGCTTACCATAGCGGGGTGCTGGGCGTTCCGGTAGCCTCTTATTTCTTCTATGCGATCTTCAATTATTTAAGTCCGTTCATGACCTTGTTCTATGCAGCATTTAATATTAAGATCAGGCAATTGGGAAGCAAAGTTGCAGCCTGATAACTTTAAATTATAGAATGCTTTTAAAGCAATTGACAAAAGCTATTACTAAATAAAAAATAAAGATTTGCGGCCTTTTTGAGGCCGCTCTTTGTTTCTATCTTTGCAGGCGAATTAAATCAATAACTATAAACTTAAAATACTATGGCATTAGTAGGAAGAAAATTTCC
>CAYLZB010000144.1:0-5467 GCA_964388165.1 uncultured Flavobacteriaceae bacterium
CACCAATGAATTAAATAAAAAAAGCCACTCATTTGAGTGGCTTAAGTGCTTAGTAGCGGGAACTGGACTCGAACCAGTGACCTTCGGGTTATGAGCCCGACGAGCTACCTACTGCTCTATCCCGCGATATTGGACTGCAAATATACAGTCAATTTTTAAATCTCCAAAGCTTTTTTAATTTTATTGCATCACCCAATTCATGGCTGCCATTCGATCATTCTTTGTAAAGGTTTTCACTTTGGCTGGCACCAAAATATCCTTTACCTCCATAGACATTTTAGAGAATTGATCATCAGTTACAATCGCGATCTTATCAAGATCCTTAGAATGAGAAAAGTGGAATTCCAGAGCCTTTAAAAAACCACCCATAGAAAAACCTTTATCAGACTCATCCTCCATGTAGATACAGATAGGATTCACCACTTTTAAACGCTCCTTTATTTCATTAAGGATCTCCTCAATTTTTTCCTGGTCAATTTCCGATTTGACCAAATAACCCACCACGTTTTCTGAAAAAGCAAAGGATTCTTTCATTTTTGGAAACTTAGTTTGTTTATTGAAAAACCCGATTGATCTTCAGGTTCACTACTGTTCAATATCACTAGCCTCAAATATAATCAATTCTTCCTCTTCAAAAGCAGCAGTAATTTCTATTGGATTACAGCATACTTCACAATCCTCCACATAACTTTGCCTTGAAACTGAAGGATCCAGCAACATAGAGATCTCTTCCCAGCAGTAAGGACATTGAAAAAAGTGTTCGTACATCCTTTAATTCACCTGTTCAAGTTCTAACTGTACCTGCTCCCACTCTTTCATCGCTTTTTCCAGTTCCTTCTTCTTCGCCTGATATTTCTCAAGATAGTCGGGTTTTGCCATAGTTTGTTCATAGTTCCCGGCGATCTCGAGATCCTTCTCCTTTATCTCTTTCTCAAGTTTGGTGATCTTCGCTTCAATATTGCTCAACTTGTTGTTTAGCGATTTCAGCTTTTTCTGGTTTTGATAGGAATCTTTATTACTTTCTTTAGGAGCCTGTTTTTGCACATCACGTTTTTCAACCTCACGCATGTCTACCAGCTTACGCTGCTCGAGGTAATAATCGATATCCCCCAGATACTCTTTTATTTTGTGGTCCTTGAATTCATATACTTTATTGGTCAATCCCTGGAGGAAATCCCTGTCGTGGGATACCAGGATCAAAGTTCCTTCAAAACTCCTAAGAGCATCTTTAAGAACGTTCTTGGACTTTATGTCAAGGTGGTTGGTGGGCTCATCCATTACAAGGACATTGAAAGGCTGCAGCAGCATTTTAGCCAAAGCCAACCGGTTTCTCTCCCCTCCTGACAGTACCCGCACATATTTTTCAACTTCATCTCCACGGAAAAGGAAAGATCCCAGGATATCTCTAACCTTAGACCTGTTCTTTTCATTTGCAGCATCGATCATTGTATCCAGAACTGTCTTGGAACCATCAAGGTATTCTGCCTGGTTTTGTGCAAAATAACTTATCTGCACGTTATGTCCCAGCTTAAGCTCTCCCTTGTGATCCAGTTCTCCTACAATGATCTTGGCAAGGGTAGACTTCCCCTGCCCGTTCTGTCCCACAAAAGCAGTCTTTGAATCCCGCTCTATAAGAAGGTCGATGTCTTTCAGAACATTTTTATGTCCGTAACTCTTTGTGATATGATGCGCTTCAATGACCACTTTTCCCGGAACAACAGATACCGGAAACTTCAAATTCATGACCGAATTATCATCTTCATCAACTTCAATGCGGTCAATTTTATCAAGTTTCTTGATTAAAGACTGAGCCATACTGGCTTTGGATGCCTTAGCACGGAACTTCTCAATAAGTTTTTCTGTCTGCTGAATTTGCTTTTCCTGATTTTTCTGGGATGCCAGCTGCTGCTCCCTTAATTCCTTTCGAAGCACCAGATATTTTGAATAAGGCTTATTAAAATCATAGATCCTTCCCAAGGAAATTTCAATGGTCCTGTTGGTCACGTTGTCCAGGAACATCTTATCGTGAGAGACAATGACCACAGCCCCGGGATAATTATTCAGGAAGCCTTCCAGCCATATTATCGATTCAATATCCAGGTGGTTAGTTGGCTCATCCAGCAGTAGAATATCATTCTGCTGAAGTAAAAGCTTGGCAAGCTCGATCCTCATTCTCCATCCCCCCGAGAAGGTATCGGTGAGTTTATTGAAATCTTCCCTCTTAAATCCCAGCCCCTGCAGGATGCGCTCGGTCTCTCCCTGGTAATTATAGCCTCCATGGATCTCATATTGATGCTGAACGTCATTGAGATCTACCATTAATTGATGATATTCTTCACTCTCGTAATCTGTGCGCTCTGCTAACTGATGGTTGATCTCCTCCAGGCGTTTTTCCAGGGCTTTGATCTCTTCAAAAGCCTGATAAGATTCTTCCAGTACGGTTCGCCCTTCGACAAAATCGATATCCTGCTTAAGAAATCCGATCTTAAGGTCTTTATCTGAGGCTATTTGCCCGGTATCGGGTTCCATTTCCCCCGATAAGATCTTAAGCATCGTAGATTTCCCGGCTCCGTTCTTCCCTATTAGCCCCACTCTGTCACCGGCACCAAGCCTAAAGGTGATCTCCTCAAACAAATATTCTCCCCCAAAGGAGACCGACAAATTGTGAATATTCAACATTCTCTTTCCAAATTTTTGCAAAGATGCTCATTTTTCCGGGGGTAAAAAAAAATGCTTTCCATTATGGCAGATCCATTTATGATAGGTTAAGCTCCAACTAACACCAACCAGATTAGAACTTTTTTCCATTCCAACTAACCAAAAGATGCTTAAATTTGGCTGTAGAAAATATCTCATGGAATTCCTTAAAGGCAGTAAATTGTATAGCATCTTCACAGGCACCTGCCCGGTTTGCCATGAAGAGAGCATGTATAAGGAAAAGAACCCTTACAAAATCTCCAGATTATTCGACATGCACGAGCGGTGTTCCAACTGCGGCACAAAGTATAAGATGGAGCCCTCCTTCTTCTTTGGAGCGATGTATGTGAGCTATGCTGTGGGGATAGCTTTTGCAACGGCAGCATTTGTACTCTCTTACTGGTTGTTTGAGCTCTCCCTGCTCAATACCTTTATTGTAATAGTTGCAGTGCTTATCATATTTTTACCGGTGATTGTTCGCTGGAGCAGGAATATCTGGGTCAATTTCTTTTTTTCTTACGATCCTAAAAGGGCAAAAAATTAATTCTTTTTGTACCACTTCTTAGTAAATCGCGAAATATCGGTTTCAGGGTCTAATGGCTTCCGTTCTTCAATATTTTCTAATAATTCCTTCGAAATTGAAGGGGCGATCAAGATCCCACGGCTCCCAAAACCATTACAGGTATAAAGATTCTCATGTTCCGGATGCTGTCCTGCAAGAGGCCTTCTGTCAATAGTGGAAGGTCGTAGCCCGGCTACCTGGTCAACAACTTCAAAGTCCGTTTTAATGAGATCCTTCAGTTTCTCTACCAGTTCTTCACGCGCTGCTGTTGTAGGCTGAGGAGTCTTATCTGTATTGCTATAAGTTGCACCTACAGCATAGTGATCACCTCCTGCCGGAAAAATAAAGATGGAAGACTTCACCCCTACTTCCAGATCAAGTCCCGGAGCTTTAATAATGATATACTCTCCTTTGTTCCCTCTTAACGGAAGATAATTAAAGAAAGGATTTTTCAGCAGTCCAAACCCTTCGCAAAAAATGACCTTTTTGGAAGATATGTCTTTGTAGCTTACTCCTTCAGAAGTCAGTTCCATTTGATCATGCTCAAAGGATTCCTTTCTCAGCCAGCCTTTCGATTCCAGATGTTCAGAATAGGAGTCTATGAGATAGCGCGGATCGATCCTGGAAGTTCCAAGGACTTTTCCGAAAGAAAACTTTCCGGGAATATGCTTATTCACAACGGGAACGAGAGTGGTATCCAAAAAGGGTGCAAGTCGGGGCTTATCGGCAGCGGCAAACCAGTTATTTTGCTCCTCGATAGAAGAAAACCTTCTAAACACCTCTAAAGGTCCCAAAAAGGTCTTTCCCAGGTGATGTTCCATGTCTCTATAAAATTCATAGGCAGTACTGAGCTGCTCATCGGCTTTCCAGGCTAGCGTAAACCGCTTAAGAATAACCGGATTCATAAAACCTCCGGCTACCTTAGAAGCTTCCTGACTGTCATCATCAAAGACAACAAAAGATCTTCCTGCTTTTTCCAGTCTGTAGGCAAGACAGGTTCCACTGAGACCTGCTCCAACGATAATAAAGTCTTTCATGCTGCAAAATTATGTATAAAAAAAACGCCTTCCGGTAAGGAAAGGCGTTTTAATATCGATTGGGAAACTACTAGTAATTCCACATATCCTGTTCAAAGTTTCTGATCTGTTCTTTTATACGCTCAGATTCCAGTAACTGCATAAAGGCGTTGTTGCTAATATAGTCATTCACCTGCCTGTCACCCTGTACGTTGTCTTCTGCATAAATAACCGCATTGAACCTTCTCGCATTGAGCAAGTGATCAAAAGAAACAGGATTGGAGGTATTCTCGGGATTAAAGGCATAAGCCTCATTAAGCACCTCACGTGCTCCCGGGAACCACACCCAGAACAATTCAACTAAAGCCGAAGCCCCGCCTTCATCAATAAAGTTAACATCGGGCGCCACAGGAGCAATTCCCAACAGTCTGTACTTTAACTCAGCCTGGCGCTTATCAAAATACCAGTATCCGCGGATGTGATATTCAGCAATATCTGCAGAAGAGATATCCCGACGGCTTATGTATTGAGGATCGATCTCCTCACCTGCATTGTACTGCTCGATACCGAGATCTGTCGTATCAACTTTTGACAGGGCCGCCTGTATGTCCTTTAGCGTACGCTTGTCATTGAAATAGGAATCGGCATAGATGTTTTTGATCTTTCCGTTTTTGATACCGGCAACCAAAACATCATAAAGAGACCGTCTTGCACTACCAATTTGATTAGTATCAATGGGATAGTACAAAGGGAAATTCACCCTCTCATCAAGATCAATGATCTCCCAGGTGGTTTTTGCCCACAGTACATCCCTGTCATCCACATATCCATATTCCAAAGGATCATTCTTTCCATAGGTAAGTTCAGCTCTGGTTGGAGCTCCTATTTCATCGGGACTTTTGGCATTTAATAAATTACTTTGACCAAAAGAAGTCACCGAAACGAACAATCCACATAATCCTAACAAAAATTGGTTCCAGTTCATGTTCAAAATTTTAATTTGTTAATTCGACCAGTACCGGAGAAACCTGCTTTAGCTTGTAATTAGTACCTCCCGCAAGTTGTGCTTCCACATCAAAGATCTGGATAGTTTCTCCCCTACCTGCTCTTCTTAGAGCTCCAATAGCACTCTGATCCAGCTTTTGGCCTCTCACCTGAATTGTTGGTTGACCAGGCACACGGAATTTAAATC
>CAYLZB010000145.1:0-1849 GCA_964388165.1 uncultured Flavobacteriaceae bacterium
AGCAAAGGAAGTTTTACAGTTTCCCTCGCAATGGCAAGATCATCCAGGCTGCCCCCAAAAAAATCTTCATCGGTAAGCACAGAAATTCCCGATACTCCTGCAGTTTCGTAGCCTGCCGTTACAGTGGCGACATCGGCTTCGAGGTTGATCTCGGGGTGAGATGGGGAGCGGCGTTTAAATTCGGCTATAATTCCCGTGGAAGAATTCTGAAGATTCTCCTTCAGGGAAAGACATTTCCGGTGAAAGTGGGGCAGGAGTTGAAGAGATTCAGCGGGTACTTCTTCCTTCAAAAGTTCGACTTCCTCTCTCTTTCTTGCTGCTATTTTTTCAAGTATGTTCATTTTCTCAATTTAAATTCTGCAGATTTTTAAGTGCCTTTAGAGCGCGACCCGATCGCAGACTTTCTTTAGCCTCTAAAAAGGCATTTTCAAGACCCGTATTTTTTGCAGTGTTTATGGCTACAGCCGCATTGGCACAAACCACATTTTCCTGCGCTGCTGTTCCTTTATTGCTCAGCACGTTCATAAAGATCTCTGCTGCCGATCCTATGGAATCGCCTCCGGAAATCTCAGTTGCCTTTATGGCTTCAAGATTTAAATCCTCCGGTCGTAGCATGGCTTCGGCGTTGTTGGTGATCATCTTTGTGTTTCCGGTAAGGGAGATCTCGTCATAACCATCCAGCGCATGTAAAATCGTAAAATTTTTGTCAGTCTTCTGGTAAAGATAAGCATACATTCTCGCCAGCTCCAGGCTATAAACCCCCACCACCTGATTCTTTGGAAATGCGGGATTCACCATTGGGCCCAGCATATTAAAAAATGTCTTCACTCCCAGGTTTTTCCTGATGGGTGCCACATTTTTCATTGCGGGGTGGAACAGGGCTGCGTGCAAGAAGCAAATCCCTGCTTCTTCCATACTACGTTCCAGAAAATCCTGCTCATTGCTGAATTTTATTCCCAGGTGCTCCATGACATTGGAGCTTCCGCAGCTGGAAGATACTCCGTAGTTCCCGTGTTTGGCAACTTTTACTCCGGCGCCTGCAGTCACAAAAGAAGCGAGCGTGGAAATATTGAAGGTGTCCTTACCATCGCCACCCGTTCCGCAGAGGTCGATAGGATCGAACCGGGCCAGATCTGTAGAAAGGCACATTTCCAGAAGCGCATCCCTGAAACCTTCCAGTTCCTGAAGGGTAATGCTGCGCATCATATACACTGTCAAAAAAGCTGCGATCTGACTTTCATTAAACTTCCCGGCAGAAATATCGACCAGTACGCCTCTGGCTTCCTCCTTTGAGATCGTTTCGTGGTTGATGAGCCTGTTTAAAATTTCTTTCATCCTGCTAAAGTATTTCGGGTTGTTGATCGGTTTTATCCTGCGCTGTTCTCTTCACCGGACTGTTGATCCAGTTCGCGATCATCTTTTTCCCCTGGGGTGTCAAAACCGATTCGGGGTGGAATTGTACTCCGCGCACATCAAAATCCCGGTGACGAAGGGACATGATCTGCCCGTTCTCATCATAGGAAGTGGCCTCAAGACAATCGGGTAAAGCTGTATCCACCACCCAGGAGTGGTAGCGGCCAACTTCTATTTCGCTATCGAGCCGGTCGTATAGAAATTCATCTGTCACACATAGTTTAATTTTGGATGCAACCCCGTGATGGACTTCCTTGAGATTAATGAGCTTACCTCCAAAAACTTCTCCAATTGCCTGCTGCCCTAAACAAACTCCCAAAATGCTTTTTTTGGAGGCATATGTGGAGATCACTTCTTTTAAGAGTCCGGCTTCATCGGGTATGCCCGGCCCGGGAGAGAGCAGGATCTTATCGTACTTTTCAATTTCGTCCAGGTC
>CAYLZB010000145.1:1949-5346 GCA_964388165.1 uncultured Flavobacteriaceae bacterium
TTAAATCTCTTCTGCCAGTTCCAATGCTTTTCTCAAGGCTCCAATTTTGTTGTAAACTTCCTGAAGTTCCCCTTCCGGAGTGGATCCGGAAACAATTCCGGCACCTGCCTGGTAATAAAGCCGGTGGTTCTTGCTAAGGAAGGATCTTATGATTATAGCATGATTGAAATTTCCGTTGAAATCCATGAAACCTATTGCGCCACCATAAAAATCCCGGTTGACGTTCTCGTATTGTTCAATGAGTTGCATTGCCTTATGTTTAGGAGCACCGCTTAAGGTTCCTGCAGGGAAAGTATCGGCTACCATTTGCATGGTGCTTACATCATTGTTCTTGATACCGGTCACCTTGCTCACGAGGTGGATCACGTGAGAGAAATACTGGATCTCCTTGTAATTTTCTACTGTAACTTCTTTACTGCTTCGGCTAAGATCATTCCGGGCGAGGTCGACCAGCATCACGTGTTCAGAATTTTCCTTTTCATCGGCAGCAAGTTCTTTGGCGCTGGCAGCATCCTGTTCGTCATTTCCGGTACGTTTAAAAGTTCCGGCGATGGGATGGATCTCAGCTTTTCCTTCTTTTACCACCAGCTGAGCTTCAGGCGAACTTCCAAAGATCTTAAAGCTTCCGTAGTCAAAATAGAAAAGGTAGGGTGAAGGGTTCACATTGCGTAAAGCCCTGTAAACATTGAATTCATCACCTTTAAATCCCTGGGAAAACCTTCTGGAAAGTACAAGTTGAAATACGTCTCCACGGTGACAGTGCTCTTTGCCTTTGAGAACCATTTGCCTGTAACCTTCATCTGTCTCATTTGAAGCCGGCTCTCCTTCCGCAGAAAAAGAATAGGAAGCAAAATTCTTGACTTTAAGAAGCTGTTCTATCTGCTCAAGGTTATTCTTCGAAGAGTAGCTGTGGTCAAATATATAAGCTTCGTTGTTGAAATGATTAATAGCGATGATGTTCTGGTACACTGCATAACTGATCTCGGGGATCTCCAGATCCTCTTTTTTCTTTGAGAGGTTAAGCTTTTCGAAATACTGCACTCCATCATAAGCGATATAACCAAACAGCCCCTCATTGATAAAATTAAAGTCGGGACCGGTAGTACTGAATTTCTTGGAGAATTCATGTATGGCAGAAGGAACATCGAAACTGTTGGATATGGCAGTTTTTGTAGATGTGCCATCCGGAAAAGATTGATAAAAATGACCTTTTTCAACCTTCACTTCAGCTATGGGATTACAGCAAATGTAGGAGAAGCTGTTTTCGTTGCCGTGATAGTCACTACTTTCCAGCAGGAGGCTATTGGGGAAAATATCCCGCAACCGAAGATATAAACTCACCGGAGTAAAGGTATCTGCAAGGAGTTTTTTATAGGTTGTGTTGAGTTGATACATGTTTTTCTTTTGTTTGACTAAAATAAGGACATAAAAAAAGGCTTGTCGTGATTGACAAGCCTTTGTATATGATTACAGGAGGTGTTGCTCACGACGAATGACGTAAGTACTTCCACCACCAGTTATTTTTCATTTTCAGGTTCATTTGAACAGCAAATATAGACGGGAAAATTTTCTAAAAAAAAATTTTTGCAAATAAATATCGCTTTTGCCTAATCTTAAACCGGGAATGGACTAAAAAGAATGCTTGATTCTTATATTTGTATGCGCAACTTAAATGTTTAAAATATGAAAGAATTAACACAGGAAGAGTGGAGAAAAAAAATTGCCAATGATGAAGATGCTGTCATCCTGGATGTTCGTACAGAACAGGAAGTAGAGGAAGGTTACATTCCCGGGGCTAAGGTGATCGATATCTATAAAGGACAGGAATTTCTCGATGAAATAGACAGTCTGGAAAAGGATAAAAATTATTATGTCTATTGCAGAAGTGGAAACCGAAGCAGACAGGCCTGTACAATTATGGATCAAAAAGGATTTAAAAACACTTATAATCTCCTTGAGGGCTTTTCAAAATGGGAAGGTGAAAAGACAGAATAATCTTACTAATAAAAAGTTAAAATTTTTAAGGCGGAATTTGAGAGGATTTCGCCTTTTTTGTTTTCTGCTGTCGTAGGAGCAGCAAAGGATAGCAGTGCTTTTGCAGTATTGGATTCTCTTGAATATTTAGTGTTAAATAAGATAAAAAGCTGAGGGAGTAGCTGTTAAAAAGTTTTAGTTAATGATTTATTAATATAGATTCGAATAATCTTTTAACATTAACCAAAAACATTTTTTATGAATTTCAAGAAGTACTATTCCGGTTTTGCGGCTGCATTGGCCCTAACTGCTATGGTTTCATGTTCACAGGACGAAACCACGAATTTACCAACTGTTGAAGAGCCACAGGCAGCTCAATCTTATTCTGAAGTAATTCCAGATCAGTACATCGTGGTCTACAGGGAAACGGGAAAAATGAGCGGTGACCACCGTCTTAACAGTTTACAGGTGCAACAAAAAACTCAGGATGTCCTTACCATGAACAATGTAGAGGGCGCTGAAGTTGTACAGGTCTATAGTGCCGCAATTTCGGGTGTTGCTTTGAAAATGTCCAAAACCGATGCTCTTAAACTGAGCAAAAGCAAGGATGTGGCATATGTGGAGCAGGATAGGATCATAGCTCTTGCACCTCCTTGTGGAACTAAAAATGGTGATCCTTGTCCTCCTGAGGAAGGTGGTGGTGATACCGGCGGGGAAACAGGATCTCAAACTACACCTTACGGTATAACCCGGGTAAATGGGGCTGTTTCTTATACTGGGAGCAATGTTGCCTGGATCATCGACAGCGGGATAGATATTGATCATGAAGACCTTAATGTAGATGCTTCAAGAGGATTTAATGCCTTTACTTCCGGTAGAGATGCCGGTGCTCCAGATGATAACAATGGTCACGGAACCCACGTTGCAGGAACAGTTGCTGCCCTTAACAACAATGTTGGAGTAGTGGGGGTTGCCGCAGGCGCCACCGTTGTTCCTGTAAAAGTTCTTGACGCCCGCGGTAGTGGATCCTACTCGGGAGTTATTGCAGGTGTTAATCACGTGGCGAAATACGGACAAACCGGTGATGTAGCTAATATGAGCTTAGGTGGACCGGCTTCTCAGGCTCTTGATGATGCTGTAATAGCTGCATCTTCAAAAGTGAAATTTGCTTTGGCTGCAGGTAATGATGGGGCTAATGCTAATAATTCTTCACCGGCAAGAGCGAATGGAACAAACATCTATACTGTTTCTGCTCATGACTCTTCAGATCGTTTTGCATCATTTTCAAACTATGGAAACCCTCCTGTAGATTACGCAGCACCTGGTGTTGCTATCAATTCAACCTGGAAGAATGGTGGTTATAACACCATTAGCGGAACTTCTATGGCATCGCCGCACGTGGCCGGAATTCTTCTGTTGGGGA
>CAYLZB010000146.1:0-5340 GCA_964388165.1 uncultured Flavobacteriaceae bacterium
CACACCAAAAAGTAAGGCCAGAATTACAATTAATTTTTTCATTGCTATTGGTTTTAAGAGTTAGTTCTAACAAATTTATAGAAAGCTATTTATTACTAGGGATTTAGATGCTAAAGTTTTCCTAAAACAGCCTTAAAATAGCATATTTTGTAAGAATAGATTAATTATCGTCTCCAATTTTATCTATTTCTTTATCGATCTCCTCATTTACTTCTTTATCAACTTCTTTGGCAGTTCTCTCCAGAATACCTTCTCTTCCTTCTTCATCTTCGACCTCCCTTTCTACTTCGACTTCCCGTACCACTCTCTCTTCTCTTACTTCTTCTCTACAAGACATTAAAAGAATACCATTTAAGCTGAGAAACATAATAAACAGTCTGAATTTCATATTATACATTTTAGGGGTTTGAACAGCCAAGGTAGGAAACTTCTCCTCCTGCTACTCGGAAATTGGCAGGACTTTAGCATCAATTCAAAAAGAGAATTTAAAAAGAACAGGACTTATAACCGATTTTTGGAATTCCTTTAAAATGTACAGGCCATCCTTTAGTTAGGATGGCCTGTTTTTAGATCATTATATAGCTTTAACTATTAGCTATCCACGGTGTTCCGGTTATAGGTGTTGTATTCGTTCTCATCGAGAAAACCATCATCATTGGCATCCCAGTCATCAAAAAGTCCGGAGTTCCACTCATTGTTATCAACCAGCTCGTCATCATTTTCGTCAAACTCATTGAACCAGTCAGAATTTGCGAAACCTTCATCCCATTCGTCGCTGCTCAAAAAGCCATCTTCATCTTTGTCAAATACATCCCAGTCATTTTCCCCTGCATAATCTGCATAAAGGTTATTGCGACCTTCGTTCCATTCGTTCTCATCGATCATGTCATCATCATTGGCATCTGCCATACCAAATGTTGATCCGTAAAATTCGTCCTGGTCTAAGGAAGAATCCTGGTTTTCGTCCCATTCAGAAAATGCAGTCCTATTTGCTTCTCCAAATTCGTTTTCGTCAAGCATAGTGTCATTGTTGGCATCAAAAGCCCCAAACCCTTCATCCATGGTTCCTTCTTCATAAACATCGGTTTCCATGTCTTGTTCAGTGATATCGATCTCTTCGGATTCTTTTTCGGCATCCTTACATGCCAAAAAGGAACTACTTACAGTAAATAGTAATGTGAATAATAAAATAAATCGTTTCATAATCTTCAGTTTTAAATTTTGGATTAGTGCGAAAGGATTTTCCATCCGCTCATTTTTTTCTAGAATATTCCTTCAAGTGCTAACATACCTCCTACAGCAGATGCTGCTGCAGATACCACACCGGTTGCTACCAGCCACCAGGCAGCGGTTGCAGCTGCTTTCCTGGATTCTTCGGCTGCACTAAGAGCTTTTTCCTTGGCTTCGGCCATTTTTTCATTCACCTTGATCTGTACATCATAAGCTTTTTCAAGCACAGTATTCCGTGCACTTACGATCTTTTCGGCAATAGGCTCAGCTTCAGACCGGGTAAGGGAGGTCCTGTTGGAGATCATGGTTACCATCTCCTGCTTGTTATAATGTTCAAGCTTGTATTTTAGATCGGGACCGGCACCGGAATCCTGAAAAATGGAAGTGAAGTCTGAATAGATCCTGTTAAGATCATTTGTTCCACTCTGGAACATAGCTTTCACTTTTGCTTCCAGATCCTGTTTTTTCTGCTGTGCTTCTCCTTTTTTAACTTCTGCTTTGTTACCCTGATCATTAAAGAAGGACTGTACTTTATTTAGCACTTTCTCTGCCTGGGAGATCCTTTGATCTGCTTCTCTTTCATCCATATCCTGGGATGCCAGAAGTTTTACAAGGGTATTACGGTCAAAGGCACTGGCTTTAGCTTTGGCAATGTTTTTTGCCTCTTTTGGTTCGTCGAGTATCCTTTTAAGATCCTCCTCAAGTTTTTCAGGTTGTAGCTCACCATTGTTGGTGTTCTTTAGAGCATCTTTTATTTTGTCCTGATATTTGTTGATCTGCTCCCTGTCAGCAGGGGTAAGATCCTCTATTCCTGCTTTAGCTTTCTCCTCCGGAGAGGCGTCGCTTTTAGCAATGTCCTTAATGCTGTTCACATGTTCCTTGATAGCCTCTTTATCTTCTTTTGAAAGGGAGCTCCTATCAGCTTCTTCCAGGATAAGACGCTTTACTGAGTTCGGATAATCAAAATCGGCCTTTTCTGTTACCTGAATGTCGGTAATAAGGTCTTTGATCTGCTTTTTCAGGTTTTGTATATCGATGCGCTGGGGCTTCAGTTGTTTCACATAATCATCTACCTTTTTATCTATATCGTGAGTAGAGAAAAGCTTCTCGAATTGTTTGCGCATTTCTTTAGCTTCTGTTTTCGCCTTTGTTTTCGCAACATCTTTGGCGACGCTGGAATCTGATCTGGAAAAGACAGAGCCTGCAGATGACAGACTACTCTTCACTGTTGATGCAAGTCCACCTACTAAAGAAGTGATCATATTCACCTCCAGGTAAGTTACCACCATGAAAAAAGCTGCCCATATGACAAGTCCCAGGGTAGCTCCAATGAAATTCGCGCCTATAAGACCTAATTTTACTGCAAAGAGACTTGCAAAGAATAAGGCTATAGAAGTGGTGACCAGGGTCCAGACCCCCAGGCCTGTAGAGATTTTTTGACCCACATTCATCCCGTCATCATCGTCTTCATCCTGTGGATGTGCTTTTTGACGATCTTTATTTGAATTGCTGTGACCTTTTTTTCGAATATTTCCAACTGCTGTGATTCCGCCTGCGACAGAGATGGCCGTCAATAACAACTGGAATCCCAGGGCTAATAATACCCCTGCTACTACCGCAATAAAGAAATTCGTCTCTTCAAGGAGCACAGCGGCTCCCATATCTTCCTGGGCAAATAGATTTAATGGAAATAAAATTAATAAAATTAGGATGTACCTGTTCATAGCTGATAATTAATTGGTTACACCCTAAATTAAGGCTTTGAAAGCAGGACTGTTTCTAAATTCTTCTTAAAACCCTTCCATTTTAAGGAGAACTTAATGTTTTGGCGCGGCAGAACGGCAGAAATAAAAAATTTTTAAGATTTGATCACCGGAAGAAGCTTGAAGTAGATCTCTTCACAGGCTTGTTTAGAAAGAGGCTTTTCTCTGTAGTCAATTACTCTGGCGTAGCCTTCGGCTGTTTGACGATCACTTTCATTGATCGAGGAGGTTACCATAACAACAAAGATCTTTTCCCTGTCACTTAAGTGTTCTACCTGGTCAAGGAAATCCCAGCCATTGAAGTGGGGCATGTTAATGTCAAGAAAGATGAGGAGGTTATTGTCCGAAGTGCGATGGTTTAGAAAGTGCATTGCTTCTTCTGCATTAATAAAATCCCGTACGTTTGAAGGCAGCTTACTCTTTTTGATAAGCACCTTGTGCAGAAACAATACTACTGCATCGTCATCAATAACAATAACGTCTAAATTCATATAAGCAGGTGAAGCAATTTGGCGGGGGCTATCCTTAATTGCGGTTGACAAATAAACCTAACGTGTAAGCTCAAAGATAGGAAAATAATCTTCTCAGATCTCTAAAACTGGAACAGCAGGCTCCTGAACTCCCACACCTTATAAAGGAAAAGCAGGAAGAAAATGGCAGTCACTACAAATTCCATAAAAGTAGAAGCGAGCAAGCCAATAAAAGAACCCGAAGCTGCCTTAAGGGCCGACCTTGAATCGGCTTTGTTGAGGATCTCTCCAAGATAGGCTCCAACGAACGGAGCAATAAGAATGGCAAAAGGAATAGGAATAAAAATCCCTGCAAACAGACCTATGGTGGCGCCGAACATGCCCTGTTTACTGCCTCCCAGGTATTTCGTTCCCAGCGCGGGGATCGCATACTGTAACGCGAAAATTATAATGGTAACAAGTAAGGTTATTCCGAGATACGTGTAGTTCATGGGAACTACAGAAGTCAGGTGGAGTAAAAGCAGTCCGGCCCAACTTACCGGGATGCCGGGGAGCATGGGGAGAAAGCTGCCAAGGATACCCACCAGCATTAATATTGCTGCCAGGCAAAGGAGAATGATGTCCATAGCGGATATTTTTGGCTAAGATAGAGAAAGGGAAGAAAATAAAAATTAACTAAATAATTAGTTTAAACTAAAATATTAGTTTAACTTAGCCTTACCAAGTTGGAAATTCTATGAAACAATTGACCAAAGCCGAAGAAGAGATCATGCAGATCCTCTGGGAATTAAGAGAAGCAAATGTGGCTGCCATCATCGATGAAATGCCGGAACCTAAACCTGCGTACAATACGGTTTCAACCATAGTGCGCATACTCGAGAGTAAAGCATTTGTAGATCACAAAAAGGCAGGAAAGGGATATATTTATTTCCCTGTTGTGGAGAAGGAGACCTATACGAACCAGAGCATGAACAAGTTGATTGACGGCTATTTCAATGGTTCTTTTAAAAGTATGGTGTCTTTTTTTATGAAAAAGAATAAAATGGACACTTCCGATCTGGAGGCTATCCTGAAGGAGATCAACAAAAAAGAAGAATAATGCTGCAGTACATTTTACAAACCATAGCTTTTCAGCTCATTTTCCTTTTAGTGTACGAGCTGTTCCTGAAAAAAGAAACCTTTTTTACTTATAACCGCGCGTACCTGTTACTTACTCCGCTGCTGGCTTTGCTGCTGCCATTGCTGAAGATCCCGGCACTGCAAACAGCCATTCCTGCGGAAGCTTTGGTCGTACTCCCGGAGGTGATCATTGGAGGCAGCTCCGCAGATGCTGCTCATAGTTTATCCGATCAAAATGTCCAGGTACCTCCCGCCATTAACTGGTGGTTGATGGTCTATGGCGGCGGATTCCTCTTTAGCCTCGGATTCTTCTTCAATAAGTTAAAAAACGTGAAGCAGCTTTTTGTTCATAAACCGGTAATGAAAACACCCGAAATGAAGATCGTGGAGGTCCCCGATTCAAAGATCGCCTGTACTTTTTTTAATACAATTTTCCTTGGATCCCAACTTACAGAAAAGGAACGGGAGCAGATCCTCTCTCACGAATTGGTACACGTAAAACAAAAACATACTCTGGACCTGTTGTTCTTCGAGATCCTCCGAATTATATTCTGGTTTAATCCGCTGGTATATATCTATCAGTCCAGGATTTCGGCCCTGCATGAATACCTTGCCGATGCAGGGGTAGTCAAAAATGTCAAAAAACAGGAGTATTTCCAGCAGCTGCTCAACTCAGCTTTTAATACTGAAGATATTTCTTTTGTCAATCAATTTTTTAATCATTCAATCATCAAAAAACGAATAGTTATGTTGCAAAA
>CAYLZB010000147.1:0-5295 GCA_964388165.1 uncultured Flavobacteriaceae bacterium
TCCTCCACAACATCATCTTTAGAGCAGGAGGTAAAAAATATTCCTAATAGGAACAACGGCATAAAAAACTTCTTCATGTATATAAAAATTTAATGGTCGCTAAAACTAATCTAATCAGGAATATTACCAAAGAAATTTCCTAATTATTTGTTAATCAGCAAATGTTGGGTGACATCAGGTAATGCTTTTTCAGTGTACATCTTCTGGTAGAGTGGGTCGTACATTTGGCTCTCTCCTAACACTTCATGATATTTACTGCTGCTCATTTGTGGCGCTCGGCCCTCGATAACATCCAGAACTGCGGCCAGTAAAGGTTCCTGCGGGTCCCCCAGCATTCCAAGATTCCTAAAATTTTCACTTATTTCAACATCCGGTGGAAGTCCGTTCACGTAATCGCTGACATTATTGGCATTTAAAGTTTTGTAGATAAGCGGTTGTACAGCATAGGTGTGGCCAAGATTTGCACCACTTCGCCGGAAGTCGGGCGAATCATACAATGTAGTGGAGGCCTGGAATTTTCCTGTCGTATTTTCCCCTACCTGTATAACTTCAATATAGGGTTTGAGACCGTTGATCAACAATTCACTGGCCGATGCAGTCCTAAGTGTAGTGATAAAGTAAACCTTTGAAAGTCCAAGACTGTTTATAGCTGCTCCTGTGCCTATATTTTTATTGAAACGATTAATGAGGCTCTCGGGAGCAGTGGTTTCCAATATAGTCTGGTAATCTTCATTCCACTGTTCCTTACTAAAGATCTCTCCTGTAAATTGCCCGGTGATCATACTGGCCAGGTCATTTGCAGTTTCTACAGATCCCCCGCTGTTATATCTTAGATCTACAATGAGGTCTGTAACACCTTCAGCTTGAAACATGGCAAAGGTATCATTGAGTACAGCATCATAACTGCTGGTGAATCCATTGTACATAAGATATCCCACCTTGCCACCTGAAGTTGGTAGCGTTTTGGCAATGAATACGGGATTGTTGGAATATTCTTCCTTTTGTAGTGACACCGTTTCTCCTGTGGAGATGATCTCCCCGTTCTCTACTTGTGCAAGGCCAATGGTATAATCAGCCGGCTGGAGTAACCGAAAGTAGTTATCTCTTGTAAGTTGAACTCCATCAACCGTATTGAAGAGGTCTCCTCTCTTAATACCCTGTTCTTCAGCTGAAGTATTAGGTAGAACATATCGCACAAATCCTATAACTTCCTGTGATGTGGAGGTATATGGGATAATCCCATATTGCATGCCATTAGAAATGGTAAGACCATCAAAGGATCTTTCCAAAGCCCTGTAATCGGAAACCAGGAAACTGAACTCATCATGACCGGCTACCAAACCCCGGTAAAAAAGATCTTCGGGGGAGGAAAAGGTTTGGAGAAACTCATCCAGCTCTTCCTGGGTGGCAAAACGATCATCGGCCAGGTCGGGAACATCTGCCTTATAGAGATAAATATCGTTCATAGCCCGCCAGATAAAGTTTTTTATTTCCAACTCACTTGCCGGTCTTATAACATCATCAAGATCGTCATAACAGGAATTTGAGAATAGCAGTAGGAAACCTAGTAGCAGAAGGTTTGTGGGAGATTTCATAGCTTTAGCAACTTTTGTTTTCTATAAATGTACTTGAAAAAATAAATTTTTCAGTTTTCCGGTAACAAAAATGATTTATATCCGTCGTAAAGGAAAGGGGCAGTAAAAAAGCCCTGCCAACCAAACCAAAATGAAGCAGCATACTTTCATAAGCCTTATGAAACCGGTACAGGACAAGATGTACAGACTTGCCTTGCGACTACTGGTCTCAAAAGAGGCGGCCGAAGATGCGACGCAGGAGGTAATGATGAAACTGTGGAACCGCAAGGAGCAGTTAAGTTCTTATAACAATCTGGAAGCATTTGCCATGACGGTTACTAAAAATCATTGTTTGGACCAGCTTAAGCTGAAACAGAACAACAACCTTAGGATCGTTCACAGCAATTACGAGTGCGGCGAATCATCTTTACAGCATAAAGTTGAGGTACAGGATGATCTTAACTGGGTTCAGAAAATTATTGCTGAGTTGCCCGAGCAACAAAAGATCCTCATTCAATTAAGGGAGGTAGAGCAATATGAGTATGAAGAAATTGCAGAAATGACCCAGATGAAGGAAACAGCTATAAGGGTTGCATTAAGTAGGGCCCGAAAGAAAATAAAAGAAGAAATGATTAAAAGACACCGCTATGGAATCGCAAATAATTGAAAAACTGCTCGACCGCTATTTTGAGGCCGAAACTACAGGAGCCGAAGAGGCAAAGCTTAAAGCCTACTTCAGTTCGGGAGAGGTGGCTCCCCACCTGCAGCAGTACATCCCTATGTTCTGTTATTTTGAGCAGGCAAAGACCGAGCACTTCAGCAAAGAAGTCTCTTACACTCCTAAAGCCGGAATGTTTTCCGAAGGAAGGAAAAAAGTTTATTCCTGGGTGGCCATTGCAGCCTCTATAGTTATCCTTATGGGAGTTGTGATCCAGCAGGAAAATCAGGTAAGTGAGTTTGGAACCTATGAAGATCCCGAGCTTGCTATGCAAAAGACCAGGGAAGCTCTCGAGATGATGGCCATGTACATGAACTCCGGCACAGAAGACCTGGGCTACATAGAAGAATTTAATAGTACCAAAGATAAAATTGTAAAGTAAAGAACCTAAAATCAAAATCATGAAAAAGATAACCTTAGCCTTACTGGCACTAATAGTACCCTTTCTTACTAGCGCTCAAAGCTTTGATAAGTATGAGAGCATGAAAGAAGTAGATGCGGTTGTAGTAACGAGCAAAATGTTCAAACTACTTACCAAAATCGACCTTAATGCAGATGATCCTGAAACTCAGGCATACATCGATCTAATCGAGAACCTTAAGGAGATGAAGGTTCTTTCTACCACTAAAGATGACATTCGTAAACAAATGGCTATAGATGTTGCCTCGTACATTAAAAAAGGTAATATGGAAGAGCTAATGCGGGTGTCTGAAGATGGAAAGACCGTGAGGTTCTACTATAAGCCAGGCAAAAATGATGACTACGTGAGCCAATTGTTCATGTTCATGGAAGGAGAGGAAAAGAACAAACCAATGTCTGTGATCCTCAATATTACCGGAGAGATCAATCTTGCGCAGGTGTCAAAACTAGCCAATGACTTCAAGATTCCCGGAGGAAAAGAACTGGAAAAAGTAGAAACTAATTAAAATGAAAAAAGCAGTTTTAATACTGGTGCTACTAAGCCTGGGGGTTGTTTCATGTAACAATGAAACAACCCTACAGGAATTTTATGTAGAGCACCAAAACGATAACCAGTACCTGGCGTTCGACATTCCTGCAAGTCTCTTGACCGGGGATAATTCGGGCCTGAATGCTGAGCAAAAAGCTACTCTGGAGACCATTAAAAAGGTGAATATTCTCGGTTTTCCCTTAAAAGAGGAGAATAAAGCAGTTTATGAAGCAGAGAAGGAAAAGTTGTCCACCATTCTAAAAGCTGATAAATACAAGCAGCTTATGCGTTACGGTGGAGGTACAAAGAAGGCTGAACTTTACTACCTTGGAGAAGAAGATGCTATAGATGAGTTGATCGTCTTTGGTAGTGATGATGAAAAAGGCTTCGGAATTGCCCGTCTCACCGGAAATGACATGGATCCTGAAGCATTGATCCGGCTCCTGAAATCTTTTGAAAAAGGAGAACTTGATGTATCCGGATTGCCACAGCTCGGCGGTTTTCTGGATTAGGACAGAAATACATAAAAAATAAGCCTTCAAAAATGACATTTTTGAGGGCTTATTTTTTTATTCAAGGTTCAAGGTTCAAGGTTCCGAATTCAAGACATCAAATTATATTTTTTGGACTGATCACTGACCACCGACCACTGACCACTAAATCCCGGTGTAATTCTGTGGGGTGATTTGCCGCAGCTCCTGTTTTATGTCTTCGGAAACATCCAGTTGTCCGATAAATTCTGAAATGCTTTTCCTGTCTATTTTCTCATTTGTTCTGGTGAGGCCTTTAAGGGCTTCGTAAGGATTTGGATAGCCTTCCCTTCTCAAGATGGTTTGAATGGCTTCAGCAACCACAGCCCAGTTCTTCTCAAGATCTTCATCCAGTTTTGCTTCATTGAGCAGTAATTTGTTGAGGCCTTTAAGAGTTGAAGAAAAACCTATCAAGGTGTGGCCAAATGGGACACCTATGGTACGCAGCACTGTACTGTCGGTAAGATCTCTCTGTAGACGACTGACAGGGAGTTTGGCTGAGAGGTGTTCAAAAAGGGCATTTGCAATACCTAAATTTCCTTCACTGTTCTCAAAATCTATAGGATTGACCTTGTGCGGCATGGCCGATGATCCTACTTCTCCCTTTTTGATCTTCTGTTTAAAATAATCCATGGACACATAAGACCAAATGTCCTTATCAAGATCAAGAATAATGGTATTTATTCTTTTTAAAGCATCAAAGAGTGATGCCATATGATCGTAATGTTCAATTTGAGTGGTGGGGAAAGAGTGGTGAAGACCCAGAGAGCCTTCTACAAAGTCTTTTCCGAAGCTTTTCCAATTAATATCTGGGTAAGCCACTTTATGAGCATTGAAATTTCCGGTAGCACCGCCAAACTTAGCAGCATTTGGAATATTGTGAAGGAATTTGATCTGTTCTTTCAGTCTCACCACAAAAACCTTGATCTCTTTCCCCAGTCGGGTTGGAGAGGCAGGCTGCCCGTGAGTTCTTGCCAACATGGGAATGTCCTTCCATTCTGCAGCCAGGTACTCGAGTTTTTCTACAAGTTCCTGGAGTTGCGGGTGATAAACATTTTCAAGGGCTTCCTTGATACTTAGAGGTACTGCAGTATTATTAATATCCTGGGAAGTAAGGCCAAAATGTATGAATTCTTTATACTCCGAAAGCTGAAGGTTGTCAAATTTGTTCTTTAGAAAGTATTCTACAGCCTTTACGTCGTGATTTGTAGTCTTTTCGATCTCCTTTATCTCCAGGGCATCATCATTTGAAAAATCATTATAGATCTTGCGAAGATCTGCAAATGTTGAAGCAGAAATAGAATTGAGTTGAGGTAGACCGTGCTCGGCCAGAGAAATGAAATATTCTATTTCTACCCG
This sequence comes from uncultured Flavobacteriaceae bacterium, assembly GCA_964388165.1. GTDB lineage: Bacteria > Bacteroidota > Bacteroidia > Flavobacteriales > Flavobacteriaceae > Salinimicrobium. The sequence goes on from CAYLZB010000147.1 coordinate 5,131, forward strand.
TACCCGATACTTTATAAGGGCCTGTTCGCTAAAGTAGTCGACCAGTTCCCGGGTTTTGGAAGAATACCTGCCATCAATTGGAGATATAGCCTTAAGAGAGCTCATGAAAGTCTGTTAAAAATTAAAGGCTAAAGATACATTTTACGGTCAAACCCTGAAAAGTAA
>CAYLZB010000148.1:0-5205 GCA_964388165.1 uncultured Flavobacteriaceae bacterium
AAGATTTTGTCACCCAGGTGAGAAGAGACATTTTAAGGCAGGTTCATAAGGTCAATTCGGGGCATCCCGGAGGTTCTTTGGGCTGCGCCGAATTTTTCACTGTCCTCTACCAGGAAGTAATGGACCGAAAAGAAGGTTTTGATATGGACGGAATTGGGGAAGATCTTTTCTTCCTTTCCAACGGTCACATCTCCCCTGTTTTTTACAGCGTTCTTGCCCGTAGCGGATATTTCCCTGTTGAAGAGTTAAGTACTTTTCGTTTAATAGATTCCCGCCTGCAAGGCCACCCTACCACTCACGAAGGTTTACCCGGAGTAAGAGTTGCTTCAGGTTCTTTAGGTCAAGGTCTTTCTGTAGCCATTGGTGCTGCAAATACCAAAAAACTTAACGGAGATGATCATCTGGTTTACTCACTTCACGGGGATGGAGAACTTCAGGAAGGGCAGAACTGGGAAGCCATTATGTATGCAGCTGCCAAGAAAGTCGATAACCTTATTGCAACAGTAGACAGGAACCATCAGCAGATAGACGGATGTACAGATGATGTGCTGCCCATGGGCGACCTTACCGCAAAATTTGAAGCCTTTGGCTGGGATGTGTTGGAAATTAAGGACGGAAACAATTTAACTGAAGTCCTGGAAGGTTTAAAAGAAGCAAAAAGCCGCACCGGAAAAGGAAGACCTGTAGCCATCCTAATGACCACGGTAATGGGTCACGGAGTGGATTTCATGATGCACACTCATAAGTGGCACGGCGTAGCTCCAAATGATGAGCAGCTGGAAAAAGCTTTAGCTCAAAATCCTGAAACCTTAGGCGACTATTAATCCTTCTGAAAAAATTACAATGAAAAAATATACAAATACAGGAAGTAAAGATACCCGTTCGGGATTTGGCGACGGCCTCACCGAACTTGGTAAAACGAATCCTAACGTAGTGGCTCTTTGTGCCGACCTTACCGGATCCTTAAAAATGGGGGATTTTGAGAAGAATCACCCGGAGAGATTTTTCCAGGTAGGGATTGCCGAAGCCAATATGATGGGAATTGCAGCAGGGATGACCATAGGTGGAAAGATCCCTTTTACAGGAACTTTTGCCAATTTCTCTACAGGAAGGGTCTATGACCAGATAAGACAATCCATCGCATATTCAGACAAGAATGTGAAGATCTGTGCTTCTCACGCAGGACTCACACTTGGAGAAGACGGTGCAACTCACCAGATCCTTGAAGATATTGGTTTGATGAAAATGTTGCCGGGAATGACAGTGATCAATACCTGTGATTATAATCAAACAAAAGCAGCAACGATCGCCATCGCAGAGCATCATGGGCCGGTCTATCTTCGCTTCGGAAGGCCAAAAGTTGCAAACTTTACTCCTGAAGATCAAAAATTCGAAATAGGAAAAGCTGTTCTTCTGAATGAAGGAAAAGACGTGACCATTATCGCGACGGGACATTTAGTTTGGGAAGCTCTACAAGCTGCAGAACAACTTGAGGAGAAAGGAATTTCGGCTGAAGTGATCAACATCCACACTATAAAACCTCTTGACGAAGAAGCTATTCTGAAATCAGTAGGAAAGACAGGTTGTGTGGTTACTGCCGAAGAACACAATTTCCTTGGAGGACTTGGAGAAAGCGTTTCCCGCACGCTGGTACAAAACCATCCTGCACCACAGGAATTTGTTGCTACTATGGACACTTTTGGAGAAAGTGGAACTCCCGAGCAACTTATGGAAAAGTACGGCTTAAATGCTGCCGCTATTACCAAGGCTGCAGAAAAAGTGATCAAAAGAAAATAAGTGCCGCAAAGCTTCATTATAATAAGCCTCTCAAAAATGATATTTTTGAGAGGCTTTGTTTTTCAGCAAATATTTCAGCAGCTAAAGCGTTTAGATAATGAACCAAAACAAATCTTTTATGAAAAAGTACCTACTGATCTTTATGTTGACAGCAACATCAGCAGCAATGGCCCAAAGCGGCTTTGGCCTTAAAGGCGGTCTTAACTATGCCGATAATGGAGAAATGACCTATACAGATTTTACGGGTGCCGGTGAGGACGTCCTCGAAGGTGGCGAAGGTAAAATGGGCTATCACTTTGGCGTATTTTACGAGGCAAATATCCTCGGCTTCTTTTTAAGACCAGAGCTGGTTTACACTACTACCAAAAGTACCTATCAATTCAACCAGCAGGAGGCTGACTACAATTTATCCAAAATTGATCTTCCAATCCTGGTGGGTACAAGGGTCTTTGGGCCTGTTAGGTTATTTGCGGGACCCAGTCTGCAATATATCATGGAGAACGACTTCGAAGGTTTTGAACTTGGAGAAGTTCAAGATGAATTCACTATTGGAGCACAATTGGGCGCAGGAATTCAATTGGGAAAACTGGGCCTGGATGTGAGATACGAACGTGCTCTTAAAGAGAATGAAGCAGAGTTTATGAGCCTTGATGGTGGACAAGGTCCTAAAAGAGTTGATACGCGCCCCAGCCAGATCATCTTTGGACTTTCCCTTAGCCTTTAATATTAGAATATTATGAGCATCAAAAAAGCCCCTTTTTGGGGCTTTTTCTTTTTAGGTGTTTATGTCCAGATAATCCGGAGTTCCATCGTTATTTGAATCAGGGTAGGGAAAGATTATATTTCCGTCTTCGTCTGAGATCTCTTCGCGGGTTGGAATAAAATCCCCGTCATCATCCCTGTCTAAATAATTGGGAGCATTATCAGTATCTGAATTATCATCAAGTAGTATCTGGTTGCCATTGAGATCTTCTCTCCATGAAGGAACCCCATCCTGATCGTGATCGGCTTCATTCACTGCATACAAATGGAAAGTAAATACCAACGGACTGTAAGTTGGGATCCCTTCCTGGAAGGAACTGAAATATCCGAGTCCCGAAGGCATAAAGATCGCTCCAATACCATAATCGTTGTTCCATTGAACTGTATTGTCCGGCAAGACCTCAAATCCCGATGCTCCGCTGAATTCGGTCAAACCTTGCCCAAATCCCGCAATGGTCCTGGTAAGATCGAACCATACAGGACTTTCAGAAGAATCAAATGTTGTTCTGTTAAGCAGCTCACCTTCATAAGCAACATAGGTAGAGTCACTGAATTTTGGCTGAGGCTGTTCTGCCGCACCTTCTCTTACTTTTAGAACATATAAGGTGTAATCTACACCTTCAAAAGTAAAAGTTTTAGGTACCAAAAGCGGTGAAGCACTAAGGGGAATCTTATCGGCGTTAGCTTCATTGATGGTATCGATCTGGATCCTGTAGTCAAAATCTGCAGGAGGATTTTGAAATTCTTCGTAGTTATAAAAATGGGTATCAAGATATTCATCCAGAGCTGCCTGGTCTGCTATCTCCTGCTCTCCCCTGTCACGTGGCGGAGCAACCTCAGGGCCATCGTCATCTTTATCACAGGAAATGGTAAAAGCAGCTAAAAAAAGATATAATAACAAGAACTTGTTCAGTTTCATCAATAGGTAATTTAAGGCCGCAAGATACAATATTCTTGTATTTTTGCTGAAGAACGACAGATTTTTACTGTACAAATATGAGAGTAGATAAGTTTTTATGGTGTGTGAGATATTACAAGACCCGAAGCATTGCTACAGAAGCATGTAAACAGGGGAAAGTAAGGGTGAATGATGCACTGGTGAAGCCCTCAAGAGAAGTATACGCAACAGATAAATTAACAGTAAGAAAGAACCAGATCAATTATTCACTGGAGGTCCTTGATCTTCCTAAAAGTCGTGTGGGTGCTAAACTGGTCAACCTTTATATTAACGATATCACTCCCGCGGAAGAACTGGAAAAAAGAGAGTTGCTCAAATACTCACAGGATTACTACCGCAAGAAAGGAACCGGAAGACCTACTAAAAAAGACCGCCGGGAACTGGACGATTGGTTTGATGTTGAAGAGGATGAGGATCCATCAAATTAAAAGTGCAAATACTTATCTTTGAAAAAAACATTCCCCATGGAGAAAGATTCTGTCATTATACTCGATAAAGACCAGATCAATCATAAGATCAAAAGAATTGCCTATCAGATCTATGAGAGTAATGTAGAAGAGGATGAACTCATTCTAGCCGGGATCGCCGATAGTGGGTTTGAACTGGCCAGAAGGCTTCAGCTCGAGCTACAAAATATTTCAGATCTCAAAGTTCTTCTTTGTGAGGTGAAAGTAAATAAGAAGAATCCGCTGGAGGCTATCACCACCAGCCTCGAGCCCGAAGATTACCGCGACAAGGCACTGGTGCTTATCGATGATGTCTTAAATTCGGGCACCACATTGATATATGGGGTAAGACATTTTCTGGCAGTGCCTCTAAAAAGATTTAAAACAGCCGTACTTGTTGACCGCAGCCATAAGAAATATCCGGTAAAAGCAGATTTTAAAGGAATATCTCTTTCCACCTCCATTCACGAGACCGTAAATGTATCTTTTTCTGAAGGTGAGGACCGGGTGGAGCTAGTTTAATTTCTTCCGGATCTCTTGCACTATTTCCTGAACAGACCTTCCATCTGTTGAAACTATCAGATCACTTTGGTTATAATAGAAGGTGCGCTCGAACAAGTGCTTTCGGATAAAATCTTCCAGGACCTCCGGGGATTCTAATTCTTTGATGAGGGGCCTGCTTTCCTTTTCGTTGATCAATCTCTTCTTTAGTTCGTCTATCCCGGTTTTGAGATAAACTGAAGTAGTTTCCGGATTATCTTTTATTAGCTGAAGGTTCTTACCATAACAGGGAGTACCTCCTCCCAATGAAAGAATGAAATCTCCCTCCTGCTCCAGAAGATTTTTAAGCACCTCAGTTTCTTTTCTCCTAAAATAGATCTCCCCTGAACCTGAAAATATGGCTGAGATACTGCGGCCTTCTAAGGTGCTGATCTCGTGGTCCAGGTCGAGGAATTTGAAGCCCATTTTTTCGGCAAGAGCCTTTCCTACTGCAGTTTTTCCGGAACCCATATAACCTGCAATAATTAATTTCATACCTTAAATAGATGATTTCTAAGGAGTTTTACTCCTTGTTTAAAACGATGAGCAAATTTATGTCAATTTGTTCTTGAAAAATAAATTAATGTGGGTATATTTGCACCCGCATTAGCAAAAATGCAACAAGGCAGATCTGGTAGCTCAGCTGGTAGAGCATCTCCCTTTTAAGGAGAGGGTCCTGGGTTCGAATCCCAGCCAGATCAC
>CAYLZB010000149.1:0-5195 GCA_964388165.1 uncultured Flavobacteriaceae bacterium
GATCACTCAGATGTTATGGCAGCCCGGCAAACGGGCTTTTCTATGCTCTTTGGTGGGTCAGTCCAGGAAGCACAGGATTTTGCTCTTATTTCCCAGGTAGCTACTTTAAGATCAAGAGTTCCTTTCCTCAATATTTTTGATGGATTCAGAACTTCTCATGAGATCTCCAAGATCGACGGCATTCCCGATGATATCATTAAGGCGATGATGCCCGAAGATAAGATCATGCAGCACAAAAAGCGCTCGCTTGATCCCGATAGCCCTGTGATCCGTGGAACTTCCCAGAACCCCGATGTATTCTTCCAGGCACGCGAAGCGGCGAACCAGTATTATCAACGGGTACCGCAGATCGTGCAGGAGATCATGGACGAGTTCTATATGCATACCGGTCGCAGGTATAACCTTTTCGACTATGAAGGACATCCCGAAGCAGAAAAAGTAGTTGTGATCATGGGATCTGGTGAAGGTGCTGTAAGGGAAACCGTTGATACGCTGCTGAATTCTGATGAAAAGGTAGGAGTGTTGATCGTTCGTCTTTATAGGCCATTCTCTATTAAAGACTTTATTGCTAAGGTGCCAAAAACGGTAAAAAAGATCGCTGTTCTTGACAGGACCAAAGAGCCCGGAAGTACAGGAGATCCGCTATACCTGGATGTGGTAACAGCTTTTGCAGAGACCGGTGGAAATATTCCGCAGATCGTAGCGGGTCGGTACGGACTTTCTTCCAAGGAATTCAATCCTGCCATGGTAAAAGGCATTTTTGATGAGCTTGAGAAACCTCAGCCAAAGAACCATTTTACGATAGGTATCAATGATGATGTCACCTTTAGCAGCTTATTGTACAACCCTGTATTCAAGACAAGGAAGTCTACATTTAACTGTATGTTCTATGGTTTGGGGTCTGATGGTACAGTGGGTGCTAATAAGAATTCTATCAAGATCATTGGGGAAACAACAGATAATTATGTTCAGGGATATTTTGTTTACGACTCTAAAAAAGCGGGTTCACAAACTGTTTCCCACCTGCGCTTTGGTCCGCAGCCAATTTTCTCCAGTTATCTGATCAATACAGCCGACTTTATTGCGTGTCACCAATTCAATTTTGTTGAGAAATATGACCTGCTGAAAAAGATTAAAAAAGGCGGAACTTTTCTTTTAAATGCTCCTTTCTCAAACGATGAGGTCTGGGATATGCTTCCGAAGAAAATGCAGGAGGACATAGTAGAAAAGGAACTGAAATTCTATGTGGTAGATGCTACAAAAGTAGCCCATGAAGCAAAGCTTGGAAAACGCACCAATACTGTACTGCAAACCTGTTTCTTTGCTATCTCCGGAGTTCTTCCTGAAGATGAAGCTATACAAAAGATCAAGGACGCGATCGTCAAATCATATTCTCACAAAGGAGAGAAGATCGTGCAGATGAACTTCAATGCAGTAGATAAGTCCCTGGAATTTCTGCAAAAAGTAGAATATCCAAAGACAATAAGCAGCAACAAGCGTCTTAAACCAATGATGACCGGTGAAGCCGATCCTTTTGTGAAGGATGTGCTAGGGAAGATCCTGGCCGGCCAGGGGGATGAACTCCCTGTGAGCGCATTTCCTGTTGATGGTACTTTCCCTACCGGGACTACACAATACGAGAAACGTGGAATTGCCGACTTCGTACCCGTTTGGGATGGAGCCGATCTTTGTACCCAGTGTAATAAGTGTGTGGCTATTTGTCCCCACGCCGCAATTCGTGCAAAAGTAGTTCCTACTGCAGATCTTGCCGATGCTCCTGCGAGCCTAACGACAGTTCCGGCTAAAGGAAGACCTTTCTCAGGAACAGATTCTTACATCCTCCAGGTATCCCCCGAAGATTGTACCGGTTGTGACTTATGTGTCGCAGTTTGTCCTGCACAAAGCAAAGAAGTGGATAACTTTAAGGCCATCAACATGCGTAGCAAACTTGAGGTTGCTGAAGCAGAGAATAAAAACTGGGATTATTTTACCGGCCTTCCTTATTACGATCGTACCGAATTACAGATCACAAACGTAAAAGGATCGCAGTTCCTTGAGCCATTGTTCGAATTTTCGGGCGCCTGTTCGGGATGTGGGGAAACTCCTTATATCAAAATGTTGACGCAACTTTACGGCGATAGCATTATGATCGCTAATGCCACAGGATGTTCCTCTATCTACGGCGGAAACCTTCCAACCACTCCGTACAAGAAGAACGAATTCGGAAGAGGTCCGGCATGGGCTAACTCCCTGTTCGAAGACAACGCTGAATTTGGTCTGGGAATGAGATTAGCTCTCACCAAGAAGCAGGAGATCGCAGTAGATCTTCTGAAGGAGCTTGAACCGGTGATAGGTTCAGAATTGGTGAAAGCTATTGTGGAAAATCCTGAAACAGATGAGGTTCAGAAGAAGCAGAAACATGCCGACATTGCTGAACTCAAGAACATTCTTTCTACCATTGGAACTCCTGAAGCTCTTAAACTCAATGAACTTACAGAATACCTTCGTAAAAAGGCAGTCTGGATACTTGGTGGTGACGGTTGGGCTTATGATATAGGTTACGGCGGAGTGGATCACGTGTTGGCTTCCGGAGAAGATATTAATATCCTGGTAATGGATACCGAAGTTTACTCTAATACCGGCGGACAAATGTCTAAGGCAACCCCGCTGGGAGCCAGTGCCAAGTTTGCGGTATCAGGTAAGAAGACGTCAAAGAAGAGTCTGGCACTACAGGCAGTTTCTTATCAGAATGTATATGTAGCACAGGTAGCTATTGGAGCTAAGGACATGCAAACGCTTAAGGCTTTTGAAGAAGCTACTGCTTACCCGGGGCCTTCGATCATTATTGCCTACTCACATTGTGGGGAGCACGGTTATGATCTCAAACACGGACCACGGCAGCAGGAAAAAGCTGTGGAGACAGGTTACTGGCCACTCTTCAGGTTTGATCCTTCCAAGGAAAAAGGCAAGCGATTCAAGCTTGATTCAAAACCTCCACAGGCACCGCTCGAAGAGTTCATGTATAAAGAAACCCGCTTTACCCGTGTTGCCAAAGAAAATGCCGAAATAGGGGCAGCCCTATTAAAGCAGGCACAGGAAGAAGTGGATTCCAAGTGGGAAAGACTTGAACTCCACAGAGATATGTAATCTTTAAAAATGGCTTTTTTGGCAGGTTTTTTTTCCTGCCAAAAAGGCTTCTGTTAAACCAAATTCTATTTTATGGAAAGCAAAGCACCCGGTCTCTTTGATGAAGCTGTTAAGAAGCTTCGGGAAGCCAATGAAGAGCTTTGCAGGCCAGAGGAGGATGTAGTATCCTACCTGGTCTGTAAGAATTCCCAGTTCGCTATGGAAAGTTTTATGAGAGGATATCTTCTCAAGAACAACATTGAACCTGCAGGGGATGAGAACATTAACACTCTTTTCAAAAGATGTGTAGCCCTAAATGAAAAGTTCGGGGAGATCGATCTGCATGATTTTACATGCAAAGGCCACAAACCAGATTCCCGCTCCTGTAGTGATACCGAAAAAGTGAGCCGGTGTTTTGAAATAGCCGGTAAAATGGATCAACTGCTTCGACGGGAGAAAGTGCTTGTTTAAATAAAAAATAATTTGATCACTATTTAACCCTGCCCCACAACGGCAGGGTTTTTTGTTGGTGCAACTCTCATAGAATCAACATGGAACATTTTAATTTTTAACATTTTTGTAACACAAATTTGTTAGCTTTGCTAAGTGTAGAGCCCCAATTCTATACCCCCTATTTGACCTAAAATGGCTAAAACTGCCCTGATAATTCAGCAGGACCTCATATTATTGCAGGTCCTGAAAAGAATGATTTTGACGCATCAATACAGATGCAAAGCCATTCGTGCTCTTGATGAGCTGGATATCGAAGACCAGGATGAGAACTTTGATCTCATCATTTCTGATATCCTGTTCGATGGTATCGCACCCCTGGATTATGTTCACCAGCTACAAGAGATCATTCGGCATAAATCCCTGCTCATTATTACCAGCATGGGGCAAAAGAAAGTGCGACAGGAAATTCTGGACATTGGAAATGTTTCCGGGTTTTTTGCGGTTCCTCTCAATTTCGATAAAGTAGAACAAATGCTGTCTTGAAATGGAGGAAAAATTACTTCTGCTTATCCAAATACTTATTTTGATCCTCATCCTGGTATGGTGTACCATTGGCTTTAGCCTGGTTTACCGAAAGATCAGGAAAAGCCAACTCAAAAAGATCGAAAAGGTCTTTGCCAGTGAAATCGCGCAGTTTCTTTATCCTCCAAAAGGAGAGGAGTATCATTATTTAAATGTTCAACGGGCACTTCAGGCAGTCGGGGCGACACCTTCTAAAAAGGGAAACATCCAGTATCTTATTGATCTTATGGTGAGTGCTCAAAGATCGATGTTGGGGACAAACTATGATAAGTTACGCCTTCTTTTTAGCCAGATACCTCCATATGGTGCCTCCCGGTCTAAACTTAACAGCAGAAAATGGTACATAAAAGCAAGAGGGATAAGGGAGATCTATGAGATGGAGCAGGTCCAACATATTCAGGAGATCACCCGGGAGCGCAACAATCCGAATATCTTTGTGAGACGGGAAGCACAGATCGCAATGGTGGTCTTTTATGGTTGGGATAGTCTTCGTTTTCTTCCCTACCTTAAAAGGGATATGACCTTATGGCAACAGATCAAGATCGTGGAAAAACTTTTTGCTCATTATCCCGATGCTCAGATCAAATACCTGAAAAAGACCTACGGTACACAAAGACCCTACGCCCAGGAGTTACTCATGCGGATCATAAGGAAATTCAATCTTTTTACAGAAGTAGATTATATAATAGATTTTCTTGACCACGAAAGTTTTGATCGCAGGGAAACAGCCATCTATTGTCTTAGCTCTTTTAAACTGACGGGAGAACAACTGCAGGACGTGAAAAATAAGATCTTTAAAATTTCGAACACAGAACAGCAGGTACAGCTGCTGCAGTATGTGACGCGTATATCACCTGAACCCGATCTGGAGTTTTTCAATAAGATCCTGAAAACAGGAAATGATATCCTGGAGTTAAGCGCTGCCGAGATACTTTGGAACAATGGTTATGAAGAACGCGTGCGTGAATTCTACTACAGCCAGTATACGCTCAAAGAGGTGATATGACAGAATTTTTACACAGCATCTATGTAAA
>CAYLZB010000150.1:0-5151 GCA_964388165.1 uncultured Flavobacteriaceae bacterium
CGGGTTTTTTTATTCCCATTGGTCTGCCCGAACACAAAAATGAAAAAAATGAATAAACTAAGAGTTGCAGTACAAAAATCGGGACGACTACACGATGATTCCCTCAAGCTTTTAAAAGATGCGGGAATTTCCATAGATAATGGGCGGGAACAGCTAAAAGCGACTTCCGGAAATTTTCCTCTTGAAGTTTTCTATCTCCGGAATGGGGATATCCCTCAATACCTCAGAGATGGCGTGGTAGACGCTGCGATCATTGGAGAGAATGTCCTGGTAGAAAAAGGAGAGGATATAGTAATGGCAGAGAAACTTGGGTTTTCAAAATGCCGTGTTTCTCTTGCAGTTCCTAAAGCTGCGAAATATTCGGGACTTGAAGACCTGCAGGGAGCGCGTATTGCAACTTCTTACCCTAACACAGTTAACTCTTACCTTTCAAAAAAGGGAATTACGGCCGATCTTCACATCATTAACGGTTCTGTAGAGATCGCACCAAATATTGGTCTCGCCGATGCTATTTGTGACATTGTATCCAGTGGGAGCACCTTATTTAAGAACAACCTTAAAGAGGTGGAGGTAATGCTTAAGAGTGAAGCCGTGCTGGCCGTTTCCCCACAAATTTCAACAGAAAGAAAACAGGTGCTCGAAAAGCTGCAGTTTCGCATCAAAGCTGTTCTACGGGCGCGCAGTTCCAAGTACATTCTAATGAACGTCCCTAATTCAAAAATTGATGCGGTAGTTAAATTGCTACCGGGAATGAGAAGCCCAACGGTGCTGCCATTGGCCGAAGAAGGTTGGAGTTCCCTGCATACGGTGATCTCTGAAGAAAAATTTTGGGAAGTCATAGACGAACTTAAGTCTAACGGTGCCGAGGGAATTCTTGTTGCCCCAATTGAAAAAATGGTACTCTAAAAGCTGAAACAATGAAAAAATTCTTTGATCCCGAAAAACAGGAATGGGAAGCGATACTTGAGCGTCCCACAAAAACTGTTGCCGATATTGAACAGATCGTTGAACAGATCTTTAGAGAAGTCAAAGCAACGGGTGATGCATCAGTAAAAAAGTATGCCGGACTTTTTGACGGTTTCAATTCTGAATCCTTTGAGGTTACTCCTGAGGAAATTGAAGCAGCAACCGGTCAGGTCTCAAAAGAGCTTAAAGCTGCTATCGATCTTGCCAAAGAGAATATCAGGAAATTCCATACTGCCCAAAAAACGGAGAAAGTTTCCGTTGAAACGGTAGCCGGAGTGAAATGCTGGCAGGAAAAGAGACCTATTCAAAAAGTAGGGCTTTACATCCCCGGCGGCACAGCTCCTTTATTTTCTACAATTTTGATGCTCGCTGTACCTGCACAAATCGCAGGATGTAAAGAAGTGATCCTTTGTACACCGCCTGCAAAAGACGGTTCTGTTAATCCGGTTATTCTGTACACCGCACAACTTTGCGGTATTAAGAAAATATACAAAGTGGGAGGGATCCAGGCGGTGGCAGCCATGACTTTTGGAACCGAAAGTATTGAAAAGGTCTTCAAGATCTTTGGTCCCGGAAACCAGTATGTCACTGTAGCAAAACAAATGGCGACAAAATACAATGTGGCCATAGACATGCCTGCAGGTCCGTCTGAATTGCTTGTAGTAGCCGATGATACAGCCGATGCAGCCTTTGTAGCTTCAGATCTGCTTTCGCAGGCCGAACACGGAATTGATAGCCAGGTGGTCCTGGTTTCTCCTTCAAAGCAGCTTTTAAAGAATGTAGAAGCTGAAATTCAGAATCAGCTCAAAGATCTTCCTCGAAAAGAAATAGCTGAAGCAGCAATAGAAAATTCCCGGTTCATATATATGAGTTCTGCTGAAAGAGCCCTTGACCTCATTAACGAATATGCACCTGAACATTTTATCATTTGTACATCCAAAAATGACTTTTTTGTGCAGGGAATTACAAATGCAGGCTCTGTATTTATAGGAAATTACACTCCCGAAAGTGCAGGAGACTATGCATCGGGTACAAATCATACTTTGCCAACCAACGGCTACGCCAAGCAGTATAGCGGAGTCAACCTGGACAGCTTTACCAAAGCCATTACTTTTCAGGAGATCACTGCGGAAGGAATCCGAAATATTGGAAACTCTATTGAACTCATGGCAGAAGCAGAAGGTCTTCAGGCTCATAGGAATGCCGTTACGCTAAGGTTGAACAAGCTGAAATCTTTTGGGAATGAATAAGAGTTTTGATCTTGAGCGCCTGGTGCGACCTAACGTTCTTCGAATGAGGCCATACTCTTCGGCAAGGGACGAGTACAAAACAGATGGCCGAAAAATGACATTTTTGGATGCCAATGAAAATCCGTTTGAGAATGGAGTTAACAGGTATCCGGATCCGCAGCAGGGAAAGGTGAAGCAATTGCTAGCCTCTCAAAAAAGGGTTTCTGAGAATAAAATTTTACTGGGCAATGGCAGTGATGAAGTCCTGGATTTGATCTTTCGCGCATTTTGCCGGCCACAGGTGGATAACGTGATCACGCTTCCACCAACTTATGGCATGTATAAAGTTCTGGCAGGCCTCAATGAAGTAGAGGATAGGGAAGTGGTTTTGAAATCTAATTTTCAGCCCGATGTTGAGGCAATTTTCAACAAAATTGATGAGCAGACAAAGATGATCTTTCTCTGCTCTCCAAATAATCCTACCGGAAATTCATTTTCTGAAGCTTCTGTAGAAAAGATCCTTAAAAACTATAACGGACTGGTTGTTATTGATGAGGCTTATATAGACTTTTCAGCAGAAATGAGTTGGCTGCAGCGTCTGGAAGAATTTCCGAATCTGGTGATCACCCAAACCCTTTCCAAAGCCTATGGTATGGCAGGAATAAGATTGGGGATCTGCTATGCTTCCGAAGAAATTATTGCTGTTCTAAACAAGATCAAGCCACCATACAACGTGAATGAGCTTACACAGCAAAGAGCATTGGAGCGGCTATCAAAACCCGAAGAGGTGAACAGGGAAGTGCAAACTATTTTACAGGAAAGAGAACTGCTTCGGGCTAACCTCTCAAAAATGTCATTTGTGAAAGAAATATTTCCATCTGATGCTAACTTTCTTTTAGTAAGAGTAGAGGATGCCGGGAATAAATATGAGCAGCTTCTGGAAGCAGGAGTGGTGGTACGTAACCGAAGCAATCAGCAACTGTGTGAAAACACGCTGAGATTTACAGTAGGGACGCCGGAAGAGAATAGAGAATTACTTAAGAAATTAACTCAGCTTAAAGCATGAAAAAAGTATTATTTATAGATCGTGACGGGACAATAGTTCTTGAACCCGGTGACTATCAACTCGACCATTTTGAGAAACTCGAGTTCTACCCAGGAGTTTTTTATTACCTGGCTAAAATTGCCAGGGAACTGGATTATGAGCTGGTGATGGTCACCAACCAGGATGGATTGGGAACCGATTCTTTTCCGGAAGACACTTTTTGGCCGGTGCAAAATTTCGTGCTGAAGGCCTTTGAAAATGAAGGAGTGAAATTCTCTGAAGTTGTCATCGACCGCACTTTTCCGGAAGATAATGCACCCACCAGAAAACCCGGCACCGGACTTTTAAAAGCATATTTTGACACCGAAAAGTATGATCTTAAAAATTCGTTTGTTCTCGGCGACCGTCTTACCGATATGGAGCTGGCAAAAAATCTTGGGGCCAAAGGGATCTTTATTACAGGACACGAAGAACTGGGTAGCAATGAACTCTCAGTTAAAAAGGAGGAACTTCAAAAATTTATTCGGCTGGAAACCAACAGCTGGAAAGAAATTTATGAATTCCTGAAACTGGAGGAGCGTACAGCTTCCATCAGCAGGAAAACAAATGAAACGGACATTTCTATTTCTCTGAACCTGGACGGCACCGGAAGGAGCAAGATCGAAACCGGAATTAAATTCTTTGACCATATGCTCGACCAGATCGCCCGTCACGGACAAATGGATCTGGAGATCACTGTGAAAGGTGACCTGGAGGTAGATGAGCACCACACCATTGAAGATACTGCCATCGCCTTAGGAGAGGTGTTCTCGAAGGCTTTGGGGAATAAGCTCGGAATCGAACGTTACGGATTTGCACTGCCAATGGATGATTGTCTGGCGCAGGTGGCAATTGACTTCGGCGGAAGGAACTGGCTGGTTTGGGAAGCCGATTTTCAAAGGGAAATGATTGGCGCTATGCCGACAGAAATGTTCTACCATTTTTTCAAATCCTTTACCGATGGCGCTAAAGCAAACCTGAACATTAAAGCCGAAGGAAAGAATGAACATCACAAAATAGAAGCAATTTTCAAAGCTTTTGCCAAAGCTATAAAAGTGGCGGTGAAAAGGGATCCGGATAAAATGATCCTGCCGTCTACAAAGGGAATGCTTTAGTAGACGTGAGATTTTAGATAAGAGATTTGAGATATGAATGTTGAGAAAAGTAAGGCTTCAGAGAAAATTGTGATCATTGATTACGGAGCCGGAAACATACAGAGTATAAAATTTGCTTTAGAGCGACTCGGTTATACCGGAGTATTGAGCAGCGATGCTGAAGAAATTAGATCGGCAGATAAGGTGATCTTTCCTGGAGTGGGAGAGGCAAGTTCAGCCATGAAAAAGCTGAAAAGTACCGGACTGGATAAATTGATTCCGCAGCTGAAACAGCCGGTGCTGGGAATTTGCCTGGGAATGCAGCTCATGTGCAATAGGTCTGAAGAAGGAGACACCCAAGGCCTCGGAATTTTTGATGTGGACGTGATCCATTTTGAAAAAACATTAAAAGTTCCTCACATAGGCTGGAACAGGATAAAAGACCTCAAAACTGACCTTTTTGAAGGAATAGCAGAACAGGAATTCGTTTACCTGGTGCACAGTTTTTATGCTCCTGTCTGTTCCGAAACTATTGCAAAATGCGATTACGGGGTTAATTATTCATCAGCTTTAAAGAAAGATAACTTCTATGGGGTCCAGTTTCATCCTGAGAAAAGCAGTGAAGCGGGGGAGAAAATTCTGGGAAATTTTTTAAAAATTTGAAGATCAAATAGTTCTTTAAAACTTCGATCTCAATACTCAATACTAAAGACTAACTGCTAATTCTAAAATCTAACTTCAAATGAGAATCATTCCTGCTATAGATATCATCGACGGA
>CAYLZB010000151.1:0-5122 GCA_964388165.1 uncultured Flavobacteriaceae bacterium
GGAGTCTTACTGTCAAAGTAGTAGTTGTATAGAGTAAACACACTTAACCATTTGGACAGGGGAATGTTAAGACGGAATTGTTCCAGGATCCTGTAGTCACCGAAATCGCTGTAAAGCGGCTGATAATAGACGGTATTAGTAATCGAGAATTTCTCCGATTTGGCAGTGTAAGATAAAGTGAGATAGGTACTGTTGCGGTGATTGTAATTAGTGGTTCCTGCACGATCACTATATTCTACTTCATACATATAGCTGTTGCCCGCATAGCCGCTGAAGCGATGCTTATCTACCCACTTTACCCGGAGTCCGGCGCCTATCAGATTGCGCTGTTCTACGATCAACAGCTGATTGTACTGCCCCTGAATAAAACTTTCAAATCTAAGGATATCACTGAACTTATAATTGAACCTGCCGTGAAGGAACCAGGCGTTTTCTAAATTCTTTTCGCCGGAATCTATGAGTTTATAATTGCCGAGAAAAAAATAGATCTTCCGAAGATCCCTTGATTTCAGCTGAGTGGTAAGGGCGGCATCCACCTGGTTCACCTGACTTCCGTCATTGTTGGTGTGGTTAAAAGAGAAGTCGGCATTCAATGTAAATCGCACGGAATCGGTTTGCATACGCCGGGATTCAATATTCACCAGTTGTGCAAAGAGGAGGCCCGGAAATAAAAGTGTTATAGTTAAAAGGAGAATTCTGGTCATATTGCCCAAAAGTAAAAAAACACTTTTTAATGATTCAGGAATAAAGAGGAAGGATTTATTAGTCGGTAGTCGGTAGTTGGGAGTTGATAGTATGAAGTTCGTTCGGAGTTGGGAAGGATTCTGTACTTCCTGCCCTTGGACGGTGGGAAAGTCTGCAGCCGCAGGGTTTAGATCAGTCCGGGAGAAATGATCCCGTTGGTAAGGCATTTAGCGACCATTTCGGTAGTATTGGTACAGTCGCTCTTTTTGAGGATATTCTTTCTGTGCGTCTTAATGGTGTGAGGCGAGAGATTGAGTTCCTTCGCGATCTGTTCTGCATTTAATCCCCGGGAGAATTTGATGACGATCTGTTTTTCTCTTTCCGAAAGCAGTTCCGCAAGATCATGCGTGGCAACATCACTGCCCCCGGCTAAAAATTTTCCTTTTGAAGTATCGACGTTGTAATAGCTTTTTCCGCCGTTCATATGAATAAACGAGACTGAATTTGTACTGCTCACCTTGAGGTGGGAAACATCAGTATTTATGCAGAACACATGTTCCGGCGATCCGTTCTCCAAAACACTTAGTGGAAAAGCCTGGTATAACATGGTCCGTACTGCGCCGTCTGCATCTTTCATACGATAGGAAAACACGTTTTTATAATGCAGCACATCTTCCTTACCCACAAAGGAGGTATAGAAATGACTGTTTACCTTGCTTTTAAGGCTAAGGATCTCGACCTCCTCAGGGACCACTGTTTCTAACAGATCCTGCAGGTTAACCTGCCCGGCATCCTTACCAACAAACTCTTTTACCGAAGGAGCCACATACTCTACAGAAAAATCATGCAGATTCACGATATAGAAATAGGAGTTGCCCGGTGCGAACAGGGAGGCAAACCTTATAAACTCGGGCGAGATCTCAAAAGGCCGGTATTCCTTTACCTGCCGGGAGTACTTTTCTCTCCAGTATTCGGAAATTTCTTTTAGATCCTTTTGCATTCAATCCGCTCTTATGGAAGGGAAAGATAAGAATTCTTACAATTTTGAAGAAGCGGCAGTAGTTTGGTGAACCGGATTAGTAAATAAAAAAGAAAAAACCTCCGGGATGTATCCCGAAGGCTTTTGCGTCAAATATTTAAGAATTGGGCGATCCAGACGTGTTTACCCCATCAAACATTTCGTAAGTCTTCCCCTACAGAGACTTTCGTAAGATTACTGATCACCTGTCAATTTCAACTATTTGACGCTGCTAAGATAGAAAGGGTATTTCAGCCGTAAAATACCTTTAAAATGGTATTTTTGAATACAGTTCGGGACATTGAGAAGACGATGAGTATTCCAATGACGCTCGTTCAGAATTGAGTTTTCTTTCCATGAATAATAAAGGCCGACCCACCAGCCGACCTTTTCCCGGTTATTATTCTGCAGTAAATTCTAGTATTCCAGCATCCTTACAGTAGGAGGATATCCCTCCAGTGCAATAGCATTATTTTCCAATACCCATAGGTTCCCTTTTTTGTCAAAGGTAATGGCGCTGGGGAAGGAGAGGGCAACAGGAAGATCTCTCAAATGTGTTCCATCCAGTTCATAAACTCCAATTGTTCCTCCTACTGCCATATCGGGAACAAAAGATGCTATCCAGCTCATTTCATCAAACTCCACTACGTATAATAATCCGTCAGGCCCAATAGCCAGATCAATTACCGAGGTGAGACCATCAATGATTAACTCACAAGGCCCTGAACCTTCCTCGCACACTACGTTATTGGCATCGGCCGGTATTTTCCATACCCGTGAAAGTCCAATAGGCAAACCGTCTTCAGCTGAAACTGCTCCTGTCAACTCTCCTACATAAACATAGCCATCGGGTCCTATCGCTATGGAAGTAGGAACAGGCTGCACATAACAGGCTACCGGATCACCCGATTCTGTTTGGTTATACCAACGTACTTTATAATTTCCCTCCTCATCGACAGGGGGAGTGAAGATAGCCATCCAGTCTATTTCTCCCGAAGTAGTGGCCCTTAGCACAGTATTACCGGCAGCATCTGCTACTAAAGCTGTACCTCCGGTTAAGGCTTCTACTTTGAATGGGTTATTCTGTGGCCCCACGCTAAAGTCATCAATATTTTCACACAGCTGATTCTTCCACATATTTCCTGCAAAAGCATCGGGATCGTTCAGCCTTTCGAATGCTGCCAGATCTGCGACCATTCGTACACTGCCGTTAGAAACCCGGTAAAGCTCCCCGTGCGCTGCAAGATCTGCACCTCCCGTGGTAACGAATGCATTGCCCGCCCCCAGGACAGCGATCCCCTGTAATGCGGTATAGGTAGCAAATTCTGCCATCGTGCTAATCTTTCCATTTTTTATCTGTTGCACTTTTGCGGTACCCTGTTCTTCATATGGGGGGAATATATTTTCGTTCAGGCCTACCAGTATACTACCATCAGGCGCGGCAGCAATGTCATATACCGGTGATGTAAATTCAAAGGGTTCTGAATTTAGATGCTTTTTTGCCTTAAGATCGGCTGCTTCCAATACATCAACAGCAGTGGGATCGGGATCAAAAGATTCTTTTTCACAGCTCAAAAAAAGGATCAATAATAAATTCAGTACTAGCACCCGGGCTGTTCCGGCATTCGAAAACTTGGTCCTTACTCTTTTCATAATATATAGATATTGATTAATATTTAATCGGGGTAAGGGGAAAATTTTCGAGGGAAATAAAATGGAGGGAGTGGAGGTAATTAACTTATATACAGAAAGTTACTACAAAAATTTTAGTTAAACAAGTCTATCTGCATTTCCTGTTACCGGAGATGCCCGAAGTAGATGTTGTTACCCGAAGAACGGGGAGAGCAGAACCCGACGAGCACGCCCAGGGTATAAACGCCGCCGGGATCCATGTGCCTTTCACACCGGAAGATAAAGTAATCAAATATTTGACTTCATATAAGCTGATTTTGTGGTCAACCTGTATCAGGGAATGTTCTTAAAGGATATTGTATATTGTATACTGAAAAAAATTATCTGAACCTTGAACCTTAGACACTTAAACCCCTAAACCTTGAACATTTTATATTTACACGGCCTGGATAGTAAACTTAGTCCCGAAAAGCGGGAAGTGCTTGAAAACTATGGAAAAGTCCTGTCACCGGATCTAAATTACTACGAGAACCCCGATGCCATTGAAACTATCCTGAACCTGTATCCTGGTGGAGAGGTCGATGTCGTTATGGGGAGCAGTATGGGAGGTTTTGCCGGGTATTATGTCGCTAATGCGCTCAACAAACCGGCGCTGCTATTCAATCCGGCGCTTGTGAAGAGATCTGTACCTCAAAACATTCCGAAGAGCATTGAAAATTATAACCCTCTAAAACAGATCGTTATCGGGCAGATCGATGAGGTGGTTTCCCCGGCAGATACGCTGAATTTTCTGCCCGGGCATTTTAACCCCGTTACAGACCTTCATCTCCACCTGGTGCCGGGAAACGGACACAATATTCCTGTCCCGCTCTTTCAGGCTGAGGTAAAATCCTTTTTTGAAAAACTTTAAACCTGCATGGTTCTCTGGAGAAAGAACAGAATTACAGCGCTTCCAGAAGCAGGAAATTGAATGCTTTCATCTTACCTCATACAATGTAGTTACCAATAGCCCTTTAAACCCGGGAGCCGGAACAGACAATAATTGTTTTTCTTCTTTGACCTTAAAGTAGAAGGGCGGTGCGGAAAGCTGTACGCCACTTTGCTTTTTTAACCTGATGCCCTGACCCGAAATAATATCTTTATTAGGTTCAAAATCTCCTTGCGGTAAGTGCTCGGTTAGGATTACATACTTAAAATCGTATAGTTTTTCTACCACCCTTTGTATTTCGGCATTTGATAAATGTTGCAACACCTGCCTCAGGATCGCGCAATCTCCCGAAGGCAGGACATCTTTTGCAATATCTAAAGCATGAAATTCCAGATGATCTGCCCGGAATTCTTTTTTATTATACACTATAAGCTCCGGGACTATGTCTACAGCGATGTACTTCCCGCTGTACTTCAACAGTTCTTTGCCAATATTAAAATCCCCGCAGCCCAGGTCGCAAACTATTGGCGGACTTTCAAAAGTTTGTAAAAAATCGGATACTAGAGCTATATATGAAATCACAGTTTCAGGATCGTGGGAACCCAAACCGGAGTAGAACCCGGATTCAGTACCACCCCACAGGTTTTTCTCATAGATCTGCGCCATGGCATCTTTGGTGGGCCAGGGTTTCTTTATTTTATTATGTTTTGTCATTTAATGGTAGCTCAAAAAGGACATTATTGAGAGGTTTTTTTTGCAAAGCACCAAATTACAAGTACCAAATTCCAAATATAAGTTTCTCCTGATCTTAAATTTGAATTCTAATTTGAAATTCCTTAGCCGTCAGTTCGAGTGATTTT
>CAYLZB010000152.1:0-2015 GCA_964388165.1 uncultured Flavobacteriaceae bacterium
AATGTTTTTCGAAGGGAATTAATAACTTCATAAATACCAACTTCAATACTTCCCTGGGAAAAGAATTGGGTCTGAAAGGGCTTACAAGAATATACGTACGCTTTAAAGTTTCTGCAGATGGAGCAGTGACAGATGTAGAAGCACGAGCACCACATCAAGATCTTGCAGAAGAAGCAAAACGGGTAGTATATTCTTTACCTAAAATGGAGCCTGCAATGCATGACGGAGATAAAGTGCCGGTTCTGTATGTCGTGCCAATCAGTTTTATGGTTCCCGAAGAAACTTCTGAAGAAGAGAAAGATTCAGAAAACTAATTCATGAAACTTAAGGTTATACTTTTCATTTTTTCAATTATTCCTGGCCTAGCCGAAGCTCAAACTTCGGCTTTAGCCATTGCCGATAGTCTTTACGCCGTGGGAAATTATTCTGAAGCGATCAAGGAGCTGGAAAATTCAGGTTCCAGGTCTGAAGCTGTTCTGCTTAAAATGGCGCAGGCACAAAAAGCCAATGGAAATATCCTGGCTGCACTTGATAATTACGAGACTGTGATAAGATCAAATCCTGAAAGGGTCTTAACCGCTGTGGAATATGCCAAGCTACTTTCCTCCACCGGAAACCTTAAGGAGGCCGACAGCATTTTTGCGAGTCTTGTGAAGAAACATCCAATGAATGCCGGATTTCATTATCAGCTGGGATTGGTCCGGGAAAAGCGGAAAGATTCCACCGCAATGAGTCATTACAACATAACCATTTTGTTACAAAAAACTCATCAACAAGCTCTGGTAAAGGTTGCAACCCGTGCCCTTGCCGGTGGTAAATTATTAAGGGCAGAGCGGCTGAGTAAACAGGGGCTCGAAACGAATCCTACCGGGATCGCTCTCCGGTCTATCCTGGCGCAGTCTTATTATTATCAAAAGGAATACGAACAGGCCGTTGAGCAATTTGAGAAGTTGGTAGCGCTTGGTGCCGGCAGTGAATTCGTACACAGTAAACTTGGTACTGCATATTCTCATCTGCAAAATTATGATGAGGCAATCAGGCATTTCAATTCGGCCCTGGATTATGAAGACCAGAACCATGCTACTCACTACAGCCTTGGAAAACTTTATGCTCTAAATGGGGAATACAAAAATTCTGAAGGGCATTTGCTGCAGGCGATCCTGCTTAAGGATATGAGCCTGGATGAGGAATTCACCAGTCTTGGGTTGACGTATAAACTTCAGGAAAAACCAAAAAAGGCACTGGCTTATTTCAACAGGGCCATTGAAGAAAATCCCGATAATGAAAGGGCGATGTATGAACGTGCCATTGCGGCCGACTCCTACTACGAAGATCTTCAAACCAGGCTTAGGTTTTATGAGGAATATCTTGAAAGATTTGAGGAATACGGGAGCCGGAATCTTGTGCTGCTGGCCAAACGTAGGGCAAAAGATATTAGGGAAGAAATTCACATGAAAACTACAGCTTCAGGAACAAAGTAGAATTTTTTCGGCAGACTCTTTAAATTCACTATTTTTGAGAAGTTTCTGTCCCAATGAAGAAAACTTTACTCTTTGTCTTGATTTCTTTTCTCTTTTTCTCCTGCGAAGAATTTACTACCCGCAAAATTTCTTCGGAAGAGATCTTTATTGAAGAAACCAGGGATTTCAACTGGCATGAAGTAGATAATTATCCCGCTTTTGCCGAATGCCGGAATATTACCGAAGTTGAATCTGCCAAAGCTTGCTTTGGCAATAAAGTATCCCAATATTTTTACTCCAGGCTGGAAGCTAAGCAACCTGTTGTGACCGAAGCTTTGGACGATACACTTTATCTCTACCTAAAAATTTCAGAAAAAGGCACTCCCGCTATAGATTCCATGGAAATTGATTCCCTTGTGCTGGACCAGCTGCCCCATATACGCACCTGGCTTACTCAGAGCGTAGACTCCCTTCCAAAGATCTATCCCGCGACAAAGCGCGGAATTCCGGTAAAAACTACGTTCAGGATGCCGGTGGTGATCAAGGCTGAATAAT
>CAYLZB010000152.1:2115-5095 GCA_964388165.1 uncultured Flavobacteriaceae bacterium
AGACTATACTTATACCCAACAGTAAAGTCAACAGGAAAATTCCCGTTGCTCTCCCAAACAATAGCAAAAATGTCATTATAGCCAAGGGTGATAAAACTATTAGAAGTAATTGGGATATCACTACCTATCCCGAAACTAAAAGGTGCTGTAAAAGTGAAACCATTATCCTCTCTCACGGCCACTACTTCTCCGGCATCATTCCGTATCGAAAGCGATTCTTCGGAGTAGTAAAAGCTGGCCAGCCTTACGTCCACGTGGAGGTCGAAATGCTTTAGATAAAGCGCTTTGAACCTGTAATTGAGAGACAGCTGGGTAGCTGTATAATCGTAATCACTTTGCCTGAAGCTATGCCGCAGCTGCAAAAAAGCAGAATGCCGGGGGGCTAGATTAGGATCATAAAATTCATATTCGAGCCCGGCTATTGGAGCAAGGGCATTTTCAGGATTATCTGTGTAAATATTGTTAGAGAGGCCCGTAAAGAGTCCGATTCGCTGCTTTATGTTATCTGTAGCTTCATTAAATACATAATCCTCCTGCACCAGGGAATTATAAGTATTGGTAAAATGTCTTAAGCTGTACAGTACGAATTGCACATCCTGTGTTCTGATCTTTGCATCTGTGGTGAGGCTTGAAAGTTGCTCCTTATACTTTTGATTTCCGTTGGTATTAAGGAGTTCGATCATACGGTTTCCCTTTTGCACAAAGTAGCGATACTGGTGATCTTTTTCGGTCCAAAAGAGGCTTAATGGCCCCTTCACCTCCCTGTTGAGCTGTAGCGTATCTTTATTGATAATATACACCTCCTGTGCAGCTGCGGGGAGTGCAAGTAAGAAGATCAAGCTGAAAAAAATTACCCTTATTTTATGCATTTTTGGGACTCAAGTAAAATTAAAGATAGTAAAAAAATAAAGTTGACATTTACTTTTTGAAATGACGGCCCTTCCATTCAAAGCCCGAAAAAAATGAATAGAAGACAACCCAGCTGCTAAAAAAGGGATAGATAATACTGCTTAAAAAGTAGCTTTTCACAACCTGTTCCCGGTCGAAGAATTTGGCACTGCTGTAGATCAAAACAAAGTCTACATTAAATTTTACAAGGAACATGAAAGACAGCAACCATATGGGAAGTATTTTCAAAATGGCCCCCACCGTCGCAACGACCGTGAGAAAGTTCATAAGAAATACCAGGAGCCCGAGTAGCCGCGAGAAGATAGTCTTGTAAGCAGCTGCTTTTGCTGCCCACCTTACCCGCTGTGAAAGTAAGGCAGACCAGCTTTGAGTTGCCGAAGTCTGCACAACAGCATTCCGTGTTTTCAGAAATGCGGTTTTCAAGCCTTTGCTCCTGAATTTTTCAAGTAGAAATATGTCATCTCCTCCTGCGATCTCCCCATTTCCCTCAAAACCATTGACCTCCAAAAATGCCTTTTTTGAATAGCAAAAATTTGCACCATTACACATGAAGGGGAGCTCGACTCCAAATCCGCCGATGGTTGCTGCCTGCAGACTCAAAATATCCAGTTCCTGAAAACCTCTCAAAAATGACATTTTTGAGCCTTCAGTTTTTAGAGCGACCGGAGCGGCAATTGCTTTTGCACCTGTCTCTTCAATTATCGAATTGAAGTTTTCCAGCCACGCCTGTGGCACCAGGCAATCGGCGTCTGTTGTTAAGATATAGTCATATTCCGAAGCTGAAATTGCCAATGCAAGTGCATCTTTTTTAGGACTTCCCGATCTTCGGATGTTTTGAATCAGCCTCATGTCAAGTTGAGAGTTTTCCTTCCGGAATTCCTCCCACAATTCAGCCGAATTATCTTCGGAAGCATCATTGACTGCAAGGATCTCAAACATTTCAGCAGGATACTTCAGCTTCAGCAGGGAGTCAAATAAGAGCGGAAGATTTTCAGCTTCATTACGGTAGGGAATGATGATCGAAAAATGTGTTTTTGGAGCTAAATTCTTTCCGTCGAAAACAGGAACCTGGTAAAATCCGTAGAGCAGGAACAGCATGGTAAATGCGTAGAGCAGCGTAATAATTACTGCTGCCGCGATCATGCTATGGCGTGCTTGGCCTTTTTGTACCTAAGGACGTAATAACTTCCGGCAAGACCGGGAAGTCCAAAATTAAGGATCCAGACGGTAAGGACAATTGTAAGTACGATGATCTGTGGCACCTGCAAAAGTCCGAAGATCCATACGGCAAATCCGCCTTTTATGAAGGCGTCAAAAATGATCATTGTGGGGATAATGGAGGCCAATATATACGTGCTGTAAACGGCCGAAATGAGTAAAGGATAGGACACATCTACCTTAAATTGTACCAGTAAGAAATAGAATTGATGGGTAAAGATGAGATACCTTATAGTGGCAAAAATGATGGTTTTCCACCTGATCTTTTCTGAAACGTTATGGAAAGACTCTTCCAGCCTCTGAATGGAATATCCTTTAAGCCTTATCTTAAACTTTTTCATCACGAAATAAAGGATGAAAGGGGCAAAAAGAAGTCCCGAAACAAGGATGATATTGAAGACCGGCAGCGCCAGATCTACAGAAGTGATCAGGAACAACAGGCCGGCAATTCCAAAGAAATAGGTAGCGAATAACTGGGCAGTGTTCCCCAGGAAATTGAGAAAAATGACTTTTCTCCATGCCGAGCGAACATAGTAGAGACATTTTGCTCCATACTCTCCAATGCGGCTCGGGGTGAAAATGGCCGCTGTGAAGGAAGCCAGGCTTTCTCTCATGGAGCGCATAAAAGAATTCTCTCTCACGTGGCCGCTAAGGGTCTGCCATTTTAAGATCTCAAAGTACCAGTTCACTATTGAAAACAGAACCAGGATGACAATATTGGTAAAGGAAAAGATCCTGTAACGATCAAGGATGTCGACGAAGCGGTCAAAGTCCATGCTTTCATCCTTAGTGACCCTGTACCAAATAAATGATACTGCGGCCAATACCACCAGGATCTTGAGAACTAGTGAGA
>CAYLZB010000153.1:0-5085 GCA_964388165.1 uncultured Flavobacteriaceae bacterium
GGGTTGTACCGGTGCAAAACTTTCTGTTCAGCTGTTCGATGAAATGCGCAAACGCAACCTGAAGAACAAATACGGTATGGTCACTATGTGCGTGGGAACAGGCCAGGGAGCCGCGGGAGTTTTTGAATTTTTGTCGTAGAAGAAGATATTAGAAACTAGAGTCTAGATACTAGACTTTCCAATTAAAATAAAACCAGTCTAGGCTCTAGGTTCTAGAAGTCTAGGTTCTAAAAAAAACAAAATGAGCACACAAACAGATAGCAACAAAAAAGACCTTCTTCGAGGAGGGCAGTTCCTTGTGAAGGAAACTAAAGCCGAAAATGTTTTCACTCCCGAAGATTTTACCGATGAACAGAAAATGATGCGGGAGTCGGTACAGGAATTCGTTAATCGGGAACTCATGCCGAAGAGGGAGGAGTTCGAAAAGAAAAACTATGAACTTACCGAGGAGCTTATGAGGAAGGCCGGGGAAATGGGCTTTCTTGGAGTTTCGGTCCCTGAGGAATATGACGGCTTGGGAATGGGCTTTGTCACCACCATGCTTGTTGTGGATTTCATTTCGGGAGCAACCGGATCTTTCTCTACGGCTTTTGGAGCACATTCAGGAATCGGCACGCTTCCAATCACTCTTTACGGAAATGAAGAGCAAAAGAAGAAATATCTTCCGAAGCTGGCAACAGGAGAATGGTTTGGCGCGTATGCTTTGACCGAACCCGGAGCAGGTAGTGATGCTAATTCAGGAAAGACCAAAGCTGTACTTTCTGAAGATGGAAAATATTACAGCATCACCGGACAAAAGATGTGGATCTCCAACGCCGGATTCTGTAATATGATGATCGTTTTCGCCCGGGTTGAAGACGACAAGAACATCACCGGATTCATAGTTGAATACGATCCCGAAAACCCTAATGGAATTTCTCTTGGTGAGGAAGAGAAAAAACTGGGTATCCACTCCTCATCTACCAGACAGGTTTTCTTTAACGACACCAAAGTACCTGTTGAAAATATGCTTTCTGAAAGAGGTAATGGTTTTAAAATTGCCATGAATGCATTGAACGTGGGAAGAATAAAACTTGCGGGAGCATGTCTTGATGCACAGAGAAGAACAATTGATGCTGCTGTACAGTATGCCAATGAAAGGGTACAGTTCAAAACTCCAATTTCTCAATTTGGAGCTATACAGTCTAAGATCGCAGAAATGGCTACTTCGGCTTATGCGGGAGAATCGGCATCTTACAGGGCTGCAAAAGACATTGAAGACAGGATCTCCATTCGTCAGGAAGAAGGAAATTCGCATCAGGAAGCTGAATTAAAAGGAGTAGAAGAATATGCCATAGAATGTTCTATTTTAAAAGTGGCAGTTTCAGAAGATCTTCAGAATTGTACAGATGAAGGAATACAGATCTTTGGAGGGATGGGCTTCTCGGCCGATGCACCAATGGAATCTGCCTGGAGAGATGCAAGGATCACCCGTATCTACGAAGGTACTAACGAGATCAACCGCATGCTCTGCGTGGGGATGCTCGTAAAGAAGGCTATGAAAGGCCATGTTGATCTTTTGGGTCCTGCTACAAAAGTTGGAGAAGAGCTCACCGGTATTCCATCTTTTGACAAACCCGATTTTTCAGAGCTTTTTGCTGAAGAAAAGGAGATGGTGAAAAAATTGAAGAAAGTCTTCCTTATGGTTGCCGGTAGCGCAGTTCAAAAGTACGGACCTCAACTTGAAGATCACCAGCAGTTGTTATTGGCTTCAGCCGATATTCTTATCGAGATCTACATGGCAGAATCTGCTATTTTGAGAACCGAAAAGAACGCAAAACGTTTTGGTGCAGAAAGCCAACAGGAACAGATAGCCATGGCAAAATTGTATCTGTACCATGCTGTTGACATCATCAACCAGAAAGCCAAGGAAGGTATTGTTTCCTTTGCTGAAGGAGATGAACAAAGAATGATGTTGATGGGCTTAAAACGCTTTACCAAGTATGAAAACCAGCCTAACGTTGTTGAGCTGAGAAAAACAATAGCAGATAAGGTTATTGCTGAAAATAAATATCCTTTTTAGTTTTAATTTGCATTATTTGAATCTGTTGAAGGTCGCCACTGGCGGCCTTTTTCTTTTGTTATTTCTTTAACAGCTTAAGTGCCTGTCATTTTTTAGCTTATGCAAAAGGAAAAGAAGATCCATGGAAGATTCCACAAGAAACATTCTCATTTTTCTCGCGGGTTTATTTGTTCTTTACATTTTAGTGCATTTCCTACTCAAAAGGTTAGGTAAAGATCCGCGCAATATCCTCCCCCACAATATAGCCAGCCGATTAAAGATCCCTTTGATCACTCTCTTTATAGCAGTGGCCCTACAGGCAGGGCTTATTAACCGGGAGATCATTACAGATGAAGAGCAGGTGAATTTCTTACAGCACGTGCGTTCGATCCTATTGATCTTCAGCTTTACCTGGTTCATTATTGTTGCTATAAGGATCGGAAAAAATCAGTTTTTAAAGCAGTTTGACGTAAGTGAGGCTAATAATCTAAGGGCCCGAAAATTTTATACCCAGTTCAACATTATAGAAAGGATTGCCATCTTCGTGGTCGTACTTTTTGGAATGGGAATAGCTCTGCTTACTTTTGATGGAGTGGAGGAAATAGGAGTAAGTATCCTCACCTCTGCCGGAATTGCCGGAATAATCCTCGGTCTTTCAGCTCAAAAAGTTTTCGGGACCATCTTTGCAGGAATACAGATCGCCATTGCACAGCCTATTCGGCTGGATGACGTAGTAATTGTTGAAGGAGAATGGGGTCGAATTGAGGAAATAAAACTGACTTATGTAGTGGTGCAAATATGGGATAAGCGCCGACTTGTTCTTCCAACGACCTATTTTATTGAAAAACCTTTCCAGAACTGGACGCGAAACTCATCAGACATACTGGGTACGGTATATATCTATACAGATTTCGACCTGCCTATTGACAAGTTGCGGGAGGAATTGACCCGACTTCTCAATGCCACAGAACTCTGGGACCGGAAGGTCAACGTCATCCAGGTGACAGATCTTTCTGAAAAGACTATGGAGCTAAGGGCCCTAATGAGCGCCAAAGATGCGCCCACAGCCTGGGATCTTCGGGTCTATGCCAGGGAAAATCTTCTCAAATACATTCAGAAGAATTTCCCTGACAGTCTACCGCGAACCCGTTTGGAAATTAAAGAGGGGCCTCCTCACCCAAAAGAGCCTTCAGGCGGGCTTCAGAAGTAATATTCTGTGAAAAATTCATTGCTGTTTCTATTAAAGCCAAATGGGAATAGGCTTGCGGAAAGTTCCCCAATAAACGTTTTGTCTCAAAATCAAGGTCTTCGCTAAACAGCCCAAGATGATTGCTATAGGACAGCAACTGGTCGAACATTTTCACCGCCTTTTCTTTTTCTCCAATCTTGTAAAGACTATTAATGAACCAAAAGGTACAAATAGTGAATGAAGAAGAAGGTGTTCCAAAATCATCTTTGTTCTTGTATCTAAATAACAGCCCGTTATGGCAGAGCTCCCTTTCTGTGGCATGAACCGTACTTACAAACCTGGGATCTTTAGCTTTTATAAAGCCATAGGTCTCCATCAACAGCGTTGAAGCGTCCAGGTCTTTTGAACCATAGGATTGGGTATATGCCTGCACATCTTCATTCCAGCCTCTGTGGTAGATATCATCATAAATTTCCTGCCTTAGAGCCTTCCATTTCTTATCATTGATCCCATTCCTAAGGATCTCTCCAATTTTTACAGCGCGATCTACAGCCACCCAGCACAATAACTTTGAGAAAGTGAAATGCCGTTCTTCACTCCTAAATTCCCAAATTCCCTTATCGGGCTGTTTCCAGTGTTCTTCAACGATCCTCACGATCCCGCGAACAATGGTCCATAGTTCCTCGCTGTTCTCCAGGGTGGTCTCAAACCTTAGGAACTGTTGATAGATCACCTCCATCAGGATCCCGTAAATATCATTTTGTTTCTGGATATAAGCTGCATTTCCTATCCGCACGGGTTTTGACCCTTCATAACCTTCCAGGTGGTCCAAAATGTTTTCTGTGAGTTCCTTTTCTCCATTGATGCCATACATGATTTGCAGCTTCTCATCTTTATGAGGAATGAGATCAATTATGAACTGCAGAAAATTTTCGGCAGACTGTCTGTGTCCCAGGGTGCTCATAACCTTGATCACCATTGAAGCATCCCTGATCCAACAAAACCTGTAATCCCAGTTTCTAACTTCACCAATGGTTTCGGGCAGGGATGTAGTAACAGCCGCAAGAACCGCTCCTGTCTTCTCGTAACTCATGGCCTTGAGAACAAGAGCACTTCGCATGATCTGCTCCTCATAATGAGGATATTGAGTAGTAGACTCACTCCAGTCCATCCAGTAAGTTTTGGTACGCTGGTATTTTAGATACGCCCTGTCAAGATTTTGTTCTCTAAGCTTCTCGTGATATCCCATGAGGAAATAAGCATCTTCCTTTAGCGTGATCTCTTCCCCGTTCAAAACATCATCAAGCCCCAAACTGGTATAAAGATAAAGGGAATCATAAGTGCCTTTTTTGGTAAAACTTTTCAGGAAGTACCGGTGATTTTCGGTGAAGGTCTCCTCCCGTGCGTAGTTGAGTTTAGGTGAGTAATTCACCCGAATTTTAGGATTTCCTTTGAGGATCCTTATATACCGTACAATATCTGGCGGAGTGTAAAAGACGCCGTTATCTTTTCTATACCTGGGCATAAAATCGATCACCTGGAAAGCCGCATCTTCTGAAGTAAATGTGGTGGACAAAATATTGGTTCTCCACAGATATTTTTGTGAGATCTTATAATCTTCGGAAACTTCAAATGAGAAGTGTCCGCCTTTGTTTTTATCGAGCAGTTTGGCGAAGACAGAAGCGGAGTTGAAATTAGGCAGACAACACCAGTCCAACGAGCCCAACTTTGAGATCAATGCGGCACTTTTACAATTGCCGATCAACCCATAATCTAATGTTTTCATCTAGTCTTAAAGTTCTTTTAAAATGGTAGGGTGCTTATTTAAAATTTCGGAAATTTAAGGAAAATGAAT
>CAYLZB010000154.1:0-5055 GCA_964388165.1 uncultured Flavobacteriaceae bacterium
AATCTAAATCAGACAAAGGTCAGGATAAAGTAGAAAATTCTGACCGTAGCAAGTACATGCCAGATGTTAAGCTCCCTACCGATGAGCGTTTCATGCTCAATTTCAAAAACAATGGCGGCAAATTTCTTTATTGTGAAAGTAACGAGGAGTTGATAGAAACATTCGAGAACATCATGTTGGAGAATGATTGGTATGAAAAAAAGACTTGTTGTTTTGATCAGAACTTAAGGGATAAATTTACAGACCAGAACCTTGAATTCACCACTTCGGGTGATGCAGCTTTTTTTCTGAGCACCTGCGAATATTTAATTGCCAACGATGGTTCTATCCTTATTTCCTCCAACCAGATCAAGGAAAAGAAACTCAAGGAGTTACCATACAACTTTGTGATCCTGGCCTCTACCAGCAAACTTGTCGATGCAATTGGGGAAGGCCTTAGAGGTATAAAATTCAAGAATAAAGATCGCATCCCTTCCAATATTACAACCATTAAAAACTTCGAGAACAACAAGGAAGGAGACTTCATGAGTTATGGAAGTAGCACAAAAAACCTATATTTGCTGCTTCTGGAAGATCTGTAACATGAAGGAAAGTATTATTCGGGGTTTATCGGGGGTCTTGTACATATCTATACTCGTGGTCTCCATATTCGCGTCTGAATTTGCCTTCACCACCCTTTTTCTCTTATTTGGAATCATTTGCCTGCGGGAATTGCAGCGCCTCCTCCACCTCAAAAGTTATCTCGGTTATTTTCTCCTAATAGGGCTGTTTTACATTTTTAGCTATATACGCTGGAATCCCTATGCTACCATGGTACTTTTGTTGATCACAATATTTGTGAACCTTTTCCTGGTAAAGGATCTAATGCTGGTCAATAAAATACCCCTTTTTGAGAAGAAGAAATATGTCATTGTGATCTTCTACCTCATAGCTTCCATGATCTTTCTCACCCTAATCCCCAGTTATACCGGAGATTTTACCCCAGAGCTGGTTATTGGCATATTCTCCCTTATTTGGATTAATGATACTTTTGCCTATCTTGTAGGTAAGAACTTTGGTAGAAAAAAGCTCTTTGAGAGAATATCACCCAAAAAGACGGTTGAAGGTTTCCTGGGAGGTCTATTATTCAGTGCAGTTGCAGCTTACCTGGTCTACTTTTTCACCGGACTGTTAGATCTACACACCTGGGTTGGATTAGCTATAATTTTAAGCATTTTTGGAACCCTTGGAGATCTTATTCAGTCAAAGTTTAAACGCCAGGCAGGCGTCAAGGATAGTGGAAGATTAATGCCCGGTCACGGAGGGTTATTTGATAGATTGGATAGTATTATATTTGCCAGCCCTTTTGTTTACGGCTACTTACAATTACTTAACTATGTTTCATAAAGAAGGATATAAAATAATGGGAATTGCAATGATCCTTTTGATCATTGTAAATCTACTTGCACATACATTCATTTTCACATACTGGATACGGATAGCCATTCTCATTGGCTCAATACTCCTTTTCTTCCTGGTCATTCAGTTCTTCAGAAATCCGAAAAGAGAGACCGAACTAAATGATGCTCACGTGGTAGCTCCTGTAGACGGAAAGGTGGTGGTCATAGAAGAAGTTTTTGAAAAAGAATATTTCAAGGATAAGAGATTGATGGTTTCTGTATTTATGTCACCCATCAATGTTCATGTTACGCGTCACCCTGTAAGTGGTGTTGTAAAATACAGCAAGTACCACCCGGGGAAATATCTCGTTGCCTGGCATCCAAAAGCCAGTGAAGAAAATGAGCGGACCACCGTGGTGGTTGAAAATGAAGTTACCGGGGAGATACTTTACAGGCAAATTGCCGGGGCTCTGGCCAAAAGAATTGTGAATTACGCCAAAGAAGGCGAAGAAGTAATACAGGGGAGCGACAGCGGCTTTATTAAATTTGGTTCACGGGTAGATGTTTTTCTTCCTCTTGGAACTCCGCTAGAAGTTAAACTGAATCAAAAAGTAAAAGGTGGAATTAGTCTCATTGCCAAAGTTTCCTAATCCTGTAGTCATGACTCCCGAAGAAGTTGACAGGGAATTCCAAAAGGCTTACGAAAAAGCCTGTAATACTTCCCAAAAATTCCCCCCAGATCTTATGCTGAAGCTGTATGCTTATTACAAGCAGGCTACAGAATCTACTTCAGCCTATATTCCTTCCGGGGATAATGACGTTAAAAATGCCTTTAAACTTAATGCTTTACTTCAAGTGAAAGGTATGAGTATGCAAGAAGCCAAAGAAGCTTACATAAAGCTGGTACAGGAGAATATCAAGGATTAATGCAGTCCCCTTTGCTGATGCGATGAGTGATCGGCTCCAGTGAGCAGGAACAGGGTTCAGGAAGCAGCAAATAAAAAATTCCAGATCCCAGATAAGATATCCTATCCGGAAGCTGGAACTTTTCCATTTAAATTCTCAACTTTAAATTTATGAAAGCGCCTTAAGGCTGGCTTCTATAGCTTCTATTTTTGCCTCGGCATCGGCCTTCTTCTGCTTTTCGATATCTACAACCTTAGCAGGTGCTCCACTTACAAATCTTTCATTTGACAGCTTCTTTTCTACCGATTGAAGGAAACCACGGGTATACTTAAGTTCTTCCTCGAGCTTGGCTTTTTCAGCCTCCACGTCTACCGCCCCTGCCACAGGAATAAAGTAATCATTGGATTTCACCCTAAAAGAAAGCGCTCCCTTCACCTGTTCATTCGTATAAGTTAGCGTAGACACATTTCCCAGTTTTTCGATTACAGGATCAAAATTGTCAGCAACCTCCTCATTGTTGAGCACCTGTAATTCGATCTGGTCTTTATAAGAAATATTCTTTTCCTTTCTAATACTTCTAATGCCTGAAATTACTTCCGAAGCAACTGCGAAATCTTCAATAAGAGAGGCATCGAAATCTTCACTTTTTGGCCAGGAAGCAACAATAAGCGCTTCCTCTTGTGAACGCTCTTTCATAGCCTGCCAAATCTCTTCGGATACAAACGGCACAAAAGGGTGAAGGATCTTCAGGTTATTCTCCAGGATCCCGGTTACCGCGTCAAAAGTAGTTTTATCCATTGGCTCTCCATAAGCCGGCTTCACCATTTCCAGGAACCAGGAACAGTAGTCGTCCCAAACCAGTTTATATGTCGCCATCAAGGCATCACTAATCCGGTATTTCTTATAATTATCTTCGATCTCCTGCAGGCTTTTCTGAAACTTAGCCTTGTACCAATCTATGGCGATAGCAGCAGATCGAGGTTGAGTAGCTTCAGAGGAAACTTCCCAGGAACTTACCAGTTTGAAGGAGTTCCATATTTTGTTCACAAAAGCCCCGCCCTGTTTGCAAAGATCTTCATCGAACATGAGATCATTTCCTGCCGGGGAGCTCAATAGCATTCCCACTCTCACTCCGTCGGCTCCATAAGCTTCTATAAGCCCAAGCGGGTCCGGAGAATTACCCAGGGATTTTGACATTTTACGGCGTTGCTTATCGCGAACGATCCCTGTTAGGTAAACATTATTAAAAGGTTTTTGATCCCTGTATTCATATCCCGCAATGATCATCCTGGCTACCCAGAAGAAAAGTATTTCTGGGGCAGTTACAAGATCATTAGTTGGATAGTAGTAGTTTATTTCCTTATTGTCCGGCTCCAGAATCCCGTTGAAAACACTTATTGGCCATAACCAGGAGGAAAACCAGGTATCCAGAGCATCCTTATCCTGTGTAAGATCGGCGGCTGTGAGTCCATTATTACCAGACTTTTCTTTTGCAAGTCTTAGAGCCTCTTCGGGAGTCTCGGCAACCACGAAATCTTCTTTTCCGCCTCCATAGTAAAAGGCGGGGATCTGCTGGCCCCAGATCAATTGTCGGCTAATGTTCCAGTCGCGAACATTCTCCATCCAGTGACGATAGGTGTTGATGAACTTTTCGGGTACCAGGTTCACCTCTTTTTCCAGGACAGCATCAAGAGCCGGCTGTGCGAGCTCCTTCATTTTAAGGAACCACTGGTCACTTAACTTCGGCTCAATAACAGCACCGGTGCGTTCGCTGGTTCCGACTTTATTTATGTGATCCTCGGTCCTTACAAGGATACCTTTTTCTTTAAGCTCTTTAATGATCTCCTTACGTGCCTCAAAACGATCCATGCCTTCATAGTTCATTCCATAGGAATTAAGCGTAGCATCATCGTGGAAAATGTCTATCACCTCAAGATTGTGCTTATCCCCCAGCACCTTGTCATTCTCATCATGGGCAGGAGTCACTTTAAGACAGCCTGTACCAAATTCCATATCCACATATTCATCTTCAATAATAGGTACAGGACGTTCACATAAAGGTACGATCGCTCTTTTACCTTTTAAATGGGTAAAGCGTTCATCATTTGGGTTGATACAAATTGCCGTGTCTCCCAATATAGTCTCGGGACGGGTTGTGGCTATTGTAAGACTATCATCTGAACCTTCTATCTTATACTGAAGATAATAAAGATGCCCCTGTCTTTCCTGGTAGATCACCTCCTCATCTGAAAGGGTGGTCTTTGCCTGGGGATCCCAATTCACCATACGATAACCGCGGTAGATATGGCCTTTGCGATAAAGATCAACAAATACTTTAATGACCGAAGCAGACATATCATCATCCATTGTGAATTTTGTACGCTCCCAGTCACAGGATGCCCCCAACTTCTTTAGCTGCTCCAAAATGATACCTCCATGCTTATGGGTCCACTCCCAGGCATGTTTCAGAAATTCTTCCCTGGAAAGGTCATTTTTATCAATTCCTTCAGCCCGTAGTTTCGCCACCACTTTTGCTTCCGTAGCAATTGAAGCATGGTCTGTTCCCGGCACCCAGCAGGCATTATAACCTTTTAACCGTGCACGCCGGATCAACACATCCTGAATAGTATTATTCAGCATGTGCCCCATGTGCAGCACCCCTGTAACGTTCGGCGGCGGAATCACAATCGTATAGGGCTCTCTTTCATCAACTTCAGAATGAAAATATCCATTTTTCATCCAGTAGTCATACCACTTATTTTCAACTTCC
>CAYLZB010000155.1:0-3498 GCA_964388165.1 uncultured Flavobacteriaceae bacterium
GACTTCCACGTCGACCTCCCGGCGACCGACGACCCCGGAGACATCGGCGAATGCGACTACGTCCTGTTCTGCGTGAAATCCTTCGACACCGAGGACGCCGCCCACGCCGCAGCCCCACTCATCGGCGAGGACACGGCCGTCATCTCGCTCCAGAACGGCCTCGACAACGAACCCGCACTCGCGGACGTCATCGGCCAAGAACACGTCATGGGCGGCGTCGCGTACATCCTCTCCACCATCGCCGAACCCGGCGTCATCGAGCACACCGGCGGCCCCGCCAGCATCATCTTCGGCGAACTCGACAACGAACGCAGTGAACGCGCCGAACGATTCCTCGACTGGTGCGAGCGCGCCGACATCGACGCCACCCTCTCGACCGACATCCAGTCGGATCTCTGGGAGAAGGCAGCGTTCATCTGCGCGCTCAGCGGCCTCAGCGCCGCTGTTCGGCTCCCACTCGGCGACATCCGCGACACCCCCGAAACCTGGTCGTACTTCGAACAGATCCTGGAGGAAGTCGAGGCAGTCGCCAGTGCGGCGGATATCGACGTGCGCGACGACCTCGTCGACCACTGGCTGGACTTCGCCCAGGAACTCGGCCCGGACTCCTACTCCTCGCTCCACTACGACATGACGCACGGCAAACCCATGGAACTCGACGCCCTGCACGGCGCGATCCGACGCCGGGCCGACGAACACGGCGTCGACGTCCCCGCGACGGACGCCATCTACGCCATCCTGAAACCCTGGGCGAACCGCAACGCAGCAGGAACTTAGTCTACCGCGACCTGCCGTTCGACGACTGCCCGGAACTCCGCTGGGTCGATGTTCAGGACGTGTGCGTTCTTGATTCCGCCGAGGTACGCGTTCCGGTCGGGGTTCCCGCCAGGTTCCGGCGAGAATCGGGCCTCGAGTTCGTCGGTGAGGTAGTAGTGCCCGCTCGCGTGCTGCTCACTGATCCGGAACGCCCGGTCCAGCAACCCGCCCGGCTCCCGGCCGTCGACGATGACGAGGCCATCGTCCGGCGCCGCGAACTCCCCACTCGCCAGGTAGCGCTTCACGTGCGCATTGTCGGCGTGTTCGTCCGCGAACTCGTCCTTGGCGTCTTGGGGGAGGTCGCTGAACGGGACTCGTTTGCCTTCGTGCTCGATGCGCTGCAGGTCGACCACCTCGTTGACGGTGAAGTACCCGATGATGTAGCGGTGGCGGGGTGCATCCGGGTCTGACTGGAGGCCGGTGTAGAACGCGACGAGGTCACCTGGGTCGAGTCCGCGGAGGATCTTCGTGTAGGCGCCCCGGCTGTTCGTCTCGCCGTACGTGAGCGCGTCGAAGTTCGGGTCGTGGTGGAGCGGCCAGTCGGCGAGGTCGTCGCCGGATAGTTTCTCGTTGCCGTTCCACTCGGGGGAAATGGTGTCGAGGTAGTCCGCCATCGTGCCCTCGCGGTGGCGGAGCGGCGCGGTGCCGTACGTCAGTGGTTCGGTCGTGCCCGCTGGGCCCTGGGATTCGGGAATCGGGATGTACTCGAATCGCCCACTGGAATCCACCGGTGGCGTGGGGCTGGCGTTCGTGGAGTCGGCGCCGATGCCGAGCAGGGCGACGGGCATCTCGTGTCGGGGGTCGGGACGCGACGACCAAAGGTTCACGGTTGCCTGTCTGGCGACGGAGCGCGCATTCGGCGAGTCATCGTCGGATTATCCCGGGCGGCGGGTTGGTGGCACAGGTAGTCTATGAATGGAAGTCGGCCTCGGCACTCATAGGGCTCGTCACGCCACGGGTGCCAGCCCGTGGTCGGCCCGGTGGCGTCGTCATCGGCCGAGTGGGTGTACGCCGTGGGCTGGTTTAGGGGTTATCGTCACAACCGGCAATCGTGTCAGCAGGGGACACTTTATTGTGCGTTGTACTCTGAGTGAGACACGATGGGTGTGTCAGATGGCACTGTCGAGTTCCTTGCGGGGTCGGAGAACAGGGTGGAGACGCTCGTTGCGCTACGGGATGCCGGTGTCGCCGACCAGCGGTCGATAGCGGAATCGGTCGAGGCGTCGCGGCGGACCGTGAAGCGAACGCTCGACGCGCTCGAGGAGCGTGGCTGGGTCGTCGCCGAGAACTCGACGGGACCGTACCGCGTGACGGCGCTGGGCGAACTGGTGCTCGATGCGTATCTCGACGTCATCGACCGGTTGTCGGCGGCAGACCGCCTCGGGCACTTCCTGCAGCGGATCCCGACGAACGAGTTCGACCTCGATCCGCTCGCACTCGAGGACGCCGAGGTCGTCGTTCGCGAGGAGAACCAGCCCTACGCGCCGATGGACCGGGTGCTGGAGGTGCGGCGGGACGCGAGCACCATCCGTGAGGTCGCGGATATCGTCCAGGCGGACAGCGCCGCCCAGCTCCGGGAGCGCGTCGAGAACGGCGAGTTGACCGCGACGGTGGTCCTGGAGGCCAGCGTGCTCGACGCCGTCGAGAAGAACGACGGATATGCCGAGGAGTTCGACGCCGCACTCGCGAGCGACGGGGCGACGTTCTACAAGTACGAGGGCGACGTCCCCTTCGTCTTCGGGCTGATGGACGAGACGGTCGTGATGGGGGTGACCGACGAGATGGGAATCCCCGACGCGGTCGTGGTGAGCGACGCGCCGGCGGTGCGGGACTGGGCGGAACGGCGATTCGAGGCGTTCCGAGCGGAGTCGGACATGATTCTGCCAGCGCGCGAGCAGTGAGAATCCAGTACAGGAGCGAGTATGGCTCCCCAGTTCGACACGGTGTGTCGACACGACAGCCCGTGGCATGATATCCGTGGGCGGGAATCGAAACCTGTGCGGTCGTGACGCCGACTGTTCTCGACCTCTCGTGGGTCGGGCCTCGGACAGTGTTCGGCGCCCGCGACCGTACGAGATGGCTCTGTGCCTCGGCCATCCGGGTGGTGTTCCACCCACTTCGAACGCGGGAACCAGCGACCGGACCCAGTGTGCCAAGGACCGATCGATCGCGGTGGGGAGGAACAAGTATCGCGACGGTCGCCGTTCGTGACCCCGACGATCAGGGCGCCGGCACGGGGGAGTCATCGTCCTGCCGTGACTCCCGCAGGTCGCCCTGCTCGTCTTCGGGGAGTGGCTCGTAGTTCTTCGCGGCCTCGAGGATCGCTGGCACGAGCTTCGGGTCGCCAGCACTCGGGATGCTCGTCATGCCGTGACTCAACGCGTAGCGGAGGCACTGCTCGAGGTCGTCGGGGTCGTCGTATGGCTCGTACCAGGTCGCGTACGGCCGCTCGTCCGCCGGCATCTCCTCGGGCCAGGATCGCTTCGCGAACGCTTTGATGCAGAGCGTCCCGATATCATGCTCGTTGGCCAGCTCGAGGACGCTCCGGTAATCGTACTCGGACCCCTCCTTCGCGTCGATGGTCGCGTTGAACGGGAACATCACGGTGTCCAGGTCCGGAATGCGCTTGATCGCGCTCCGGATGATGCTCGGGTCGCCGTGGCTCGTGAGCCCGATGTGGTC
>CAYLZB010000155.1:3598-5017 GCA_964388165.1 uncultured Flavobacteriaceae bacterium
GGTTCGCCGCTGGCTGGTCCAGCGAATCGAGCGCGATGGTGCCGAACGTTAGTATCGAGCTCTCGTGCCCCGTGTCGCCGAGTGGTCTCGTCTCCATACCCGTACTTCTCGCGAACAACCCAAAGACCTAGGGCAGCACTTCGGTGCCGACCGACCGGAAGGCCCTCGTGGGTGGTCCGCGAATCCCGGGTATGACCACCGCCATAGGCAGGTTCTGGGCGTGGTACGAACGTCACTACCTGCTCAACGTCTCCGTCGCCACCTTCCTGTTCACCCTCCAGCTCGTCCACCTGTTCTGGCTGACGGTCGACGTGGTCGCCACCCGACTCCTCGGGGAGGCACTCGTCTCGTTCACCGGAAACGGCCGGACGCTCATCATCCTCGTCGACTACACCGAGATTCCCGCCATCATCTCGGTGTCCCTGGTCTACCTGAACGCGCTCCGGGAACGATTCGCCTGGCGCGACGTCGCGCTCCTCGTCGCGCTCAACGTCCAGGTGTTCCACATCTTCTGGATCACGGACGAGTTCGTCGTGGAGCAGTTCGGCGCCACCGGCGGCCACTTCCCCATCTGGCTCGCGTGGGTCGCCATCGGCATCGACTACCTCGAACTCCCCGTCATCTACGACACCCTCCGACGATTCGTCCACGCCGTCGCGGAACGCTCCCGGGTCCCGACGCCACGCACACGGCGATGACGCTCGGAAGCCCACGACCGGGGAAGCTTCCACCACCGAATAATTGACAACGAAAAATAATTTTTATACTGGATCGCAACCATAGGTGCTACTGCATTCGGGGTGTTCAGCCATGGCACTACCGAGCACACCAGCAACGTCATGGATGCAGAGCCTCGACCTGCCGAGCAAGCTCTTCGAGACGGGTCGTGAGGACTACGAACTGTACGAGGAGGACGGCGAGTTCGTCCTGAGCGTGGAGATGCCCGGCTTCGATTGCTCGGACATCTCCCTCACGTGGGACGACGGCGTCCTCAACATCGCGGCACAGCACGAGGACGAACAGCGTGGCCGACAGAAGACCTACCACCGTCGGTTCCGCTTCCCGAAGTCCGTCGCGGACGAGGACATCACCGCCGAGTACCGCAACGGCGTCCTCGAGGTCACGCTGCCCGTCCTCGACCAGACGACGGCCCACGGCACCGAGATCCCCATCGAGGGCTGACGACGTCGCAAGGGGGCTCGGCGCCCGTTCGCTTCCCGTTCGGTCCCCGTTCGGCCGCATTCCTGGCCGATCACCCTCCACGGTCCGACTTCCATCGGAACCCCGTCGGGAACTTTTGGCTGGTATCCTGCACCGCTACAGCTCGATATGTGCGTTACGTGAGTCCGCGCAGTTCCTCGCGTGGTATGTGCGCTGGCGGGTGCTGGCGGGTACGTTGGTGCGTGCGCTGGCGGGTGC
>CAYLZB010000156.1:0-5010 GCA_964388165.1 uncultured Flavobacteriaceae bacterium
ACTTCAGCTTAGATGACAAATTTTGAGCTGATCGATCTATTGTTGTGAACCCTGTTCATTACATCGGCAAACAGATCGGCACAGGTTACCACGCGGATCTTCTTACTTTCCTTTTTTAGGGGAATGGAATCGGTAACTATAAGTTCCAGTAGTTTAGAATTTTCGATCCTTTCATATGCCTCTCCCGATAGTACAGGGTGTGTACAAATGGCTCTAACACTCAGGGCTCCTCTTTCCATCATCACATCGGCTGCTTTGGTGAGGGTGCCGGCAGTGTCTACCATGTCGTCTACGAGTACAACATTACGACCTTCAACATTTCCTATCAATTCCATGTGGGAAATTGTATTCGCCTTTGCTCTCTGTTTGTAGCAGATCACTACATCACTTTCCATGGCTTTGGAGTAGGCATAAGCCCTTTTAGAACCACCCATATCCGGCGAAGCGATCGTAAGATTCTCCAAATTAAGACTGCGCAGATAAGGAAGGAAAACAGTAGAAGCGAACAGATGATCTACCGGTTTTTCGAAAAATCCCTGTATCTGGTCCGCATGCAGGTCCATTGTAATGATTCGGGTTGCTCCTGCGGTTTCGAGCATTTTGGCAATTAGTTTTGCGGCAATAGGAACCCGCGGCTTGTCCTTCCTATCCTGCCTTGCCCAACCGTAATATGGCATTACAGCAGTAATATGCCTTGCAGATGCCCTTTTTGCGGCATCAAGCATAAGTAACAGCTCCATCAAGTGGTCTGCCCCCGGGTGGGTCGATCCGATAATGAAGACCCTTGATCCTCTAATAGATTCTTCGAATGATGGCTGGAACTCTCCATCACTATACATGGAGGTGATGACATTTCCCAGTTTGGCACCATACGATTCGGCAATTCTTTCGGCCAGATCCCGGCTTTGTCTACAGGAAAAGATTTTTACTGCGGTAGTTACTTCAGGCATTTTGTGTTGTTTGTGTTGTTGCCCTGCAAATTTAGAAATTAATTCCTTTTAGAGGAGTTTACATATACCTGTTTCTCGGATAGTTTTGAATTACTGAAATAGATGTTGCTGAATAAAAAAAGGCCGTCTGGTTAAGACGGCCTGGTTCAATAACAACGGATAATTTTTTTAGTAAACGGTGGTAAGAGCTGCCTGGTCACCAGAGGTAAAAGGTCTGTCTGTACCATTGCTACATGCCAGCATATAAGATCCATTTTCGGGTCCAGAAGGTGTTCCGGGAATATAAACGGCACCAACATCTGAAGGACCTTCATTAGAATAGCTTCCTCCACAGCTATATGATCTATCCATATAATCTGTATGACGGAAACCGATCGCATGACCTATTTCGTGAGCTATTACAGTTACAGCATCTGCAGGAATGCTGCCTCTTCTTGGGTTGTAAACATCGGAATTAAGAACGATAGGGGTTGCAGGATTTCCATACTCATCAGGGAAACCGGCACTTCTTCCAAGAATAGTATAACCCATGTATCTCTGTAATTTTTGTGATAGCACATCTATATCTGCACCCTCACTCGATGCTCTCTGAAAGGTAAGACCAAGGCCCAGAGCGTTGTAACGGGCAAGAGCTTCGTCAAAAGCCGCCTGCATAGTGCTGTTGAATTCTACATCCATGTAAACGTTAAGTACACGGGGACTACTTACAATATTGTTGGTCCTATAATGTTCTGTGTTAACTTCTCCATTGGAAACCGTACGGGAAGGTAGCATTGAATTAATATCCGCCGCAGTTAGAAAAATATCTCCCTCAACCGCATAACCTTTTTCGCCGTTAAAAACTGTTTCATGTAAAGTTTCGGTATGAAAACCTAAACTTACCAGTTTCTCTTCTATTTTTGCCAGATCCTGATCTTCAGGAGTGCTTACGGTGTCAGATTCACAGGAAGTGAACATTGTGGCACCTAAAGCAATTGCACATGCCACAGAAAAAAAGTTGTTTTTTTTCATCATAAATAATTTTGAGTTAGTAATTTGGGTAGTTCCGTTGTTAATTGATTGCCAATATAGAAAAATTGGAAAGCTCCAAAAGTTAAAATTCCATGCGAAGCATTTTCCCTATCCTGATTTTTGTATTTATAAACTTGCAGCAGGTGCAGGGGCAGGACCTTCCGCCAAATGTTAAAATTTTAGATCGAGGCTCTTTAGAGGCAGGATTCTACCTTTTTTGGGATAATGATTCTGAAGATGATGCCAAAAAAGTTAAACCTCATTACGTAAAACGTTATTCAAAGGATCTCTATGTATTAGAAATTTCTGATGACTTTGATCTAAAAGGATTAATAAATGGGAATTTTTATTCATTACCCAGGGATTGGAAACTTGCTCCGGAACTCAAGTCCAAAGCCATAGCAGAACCTACTCTTCTTTCTGTCCACACAACGAACGGAGTAAAATTCCGACAAAGCTCAAATTTTAAAATACTTGAGCAATTCCATAACTTCTTTGTCGTAGAGGCCTCTGCAGCAGAATTTTCCTCATTACTAGACCATCCTCTTGTCACTTTTATAAGCGCATATCACAAACCTTTAATGGAAACTCCTGTGAGTTTTTATGATCTCTCGGTAAATAGGATTAATCTGGCTCACTACAATTTTCCGGGAACAGATGGTAACGATTTGAGGGTTTCGATTAAAGAAGAATTTTTTGATACCACAGATATAGATATCAGGAACAGGTTTGAGATCCTGGGTGAGGAAAATCTAAATGTAGACCAACACGCCAACCTTATTGCAACCCTTATCGCCGGGGGCGGGAATACAGGAAGCAGGAGCTTGGGAGTGGCACCGGCATCAGTTGTAAGCAGTTATAATTTCGTCAATATTTTCCCGGCACCTGCCGATTACTATCTTTCAAATAAGATTTTTGTGGAGAATCACTCCTATGGCGGTTCAATAGAAGCAGAATATGGAAACGAGGCGGCGGCGTATGATCAAATCGTCAATGAGGTTCCCGAATTGGTGCATGTATTTTCTTCAGGGAATTCTGGTCTTCTATCTCCCGAAACCGGACCTTATGCAGGAGCTGAAGGCTTTGCCAATATTACCGGAAATTTTAAAATGGCTAAGAACATCATTACTGTTGGTGCTGTTAACCAGGAAAAAGAGATCCTTGCACGCAGCTCAAAAGGACCTGCTCATGATGGTCGCGTAAAGCCGGAATTAGTAGCCTATGC
The DNA here is from genome assembly GCA_964388165.1 of uncultured Flavobacteriaceae bacterium. Taxonomy (GTDB): domain Bacteria; phylum Bacteroidota; class Bacteroidia; order Flavobacteriales; family Flavobacteriaceae; genus Salinimicrobium. The sequence goes on from CAYLZB010000156.1 coordinate 3,187, forward strand.
AGAAATCGGCACTTCAGATGCTGCGGCTTTGGTGTCGGGCAGCGTTTTGCTTATTCAGGACCTGTATCTTGAAAAAGAAGAAAAATATCCAACAGCAGACCTGGTAAAGGCGGTACTCGTTGCAGCAGCAGAAGATGTGGGTCCACCCAATGTGGACTACTCATCTGGGTACGGAAATCTCAACACCAACAGAAGCCTGGAAATTATTGAATCAGGCTCTTACCTAAGCGGAAATCTTTCCTCAAACGAAAAGGTAACTTACAACCTGGAAATTTCTGAAGAAACAGCAGAGTTAAAAGTGGCATTAAGCTGGATAGATCCTGCTGCCATGCCGGGGGACGAAATAAGCCTTATCAATGATCTGAACTTACAATTAACCGGGCCCGATGGTCGCACCTGGCTACCCTGGGTCCTGGATGGGACAAGCAAAGAAACGATCAATGAACCGGCAATTCGAGCAAGAGATAGTGTCAATCCGGTCGAATTGATCACCATAGATAATTTGACCCCCGGGAACTACAGCCTCGAAGTCTCTTCAGGAAACCTTTCCGGAGATCAGTCTTTTTCAATAGCATATAACACCTCTCAAAAAAGGCATTTTACATGGACCTTTCCTACAGGCATAGATGCCGTCAAAGTTGCTGAAGAAAGCATGATCAGGTGGGAAGAAACTTTTGAAGAAGTTCAAGCGAGGATCGAGTATAAATATGAGAATGAAGATTGGGAAGTACTGGAGGCAGCCGTGAATCTTAATGCTGAAGCCATTAAATGGCAGGTACCGGAACGTTCCGGCCTGGTTCAACTAAGAATGCTTATAAATTCTGAAGTTTTTCTGTCTGATCCTTTTACCGTTTCTCCTGAACTCCAGCCAGAAGTCTTATTTAACTGTGAGGATGAAGTTCTTTTTGCATGGAATAAAGTCGAAGGGGCTACGGCTTACTCCTTTCAGAACCTGGGAGCAACATATATGGAGCAGGTAAAGGTTCTACAGGATACAAGTACTGTTATTCAAAAAAAGGATCTTTTAACACCATTTGTTTCAGTAACCCCTCTTTTTGGGGAAAACACAGGAAGAAAAGGAACTGCAATAAATTATGAGAATCAGGGAGTAAAATGCTATTATCAGAATTTCTTTGCACTTCTGGGGGAAGACCCTACAGTTACCTCCACTCTCAACCTCAGCACTACCTATAACATAGATAAGGTAGAATTTGTACGGAGGCAAAATGGCTGGAATCGCACGATTGCCACCTTTAAGGCGCCATTTACTTCTAAAGGATTGGTAGCAAATGACAGGGATATTTTATTCGGAACTTATAATTATTCAGCATTGATATACCTGAAATCGGGTGAGGTGATTGAAACGGGAAGCATTCCAATATATTTACCGGGAATGAACACGCTGTCTGTTTATCCAAATCCTGTAAGATCGGGAGAAAATCTGAATGTTATTTCACGTGGTGACGATCTGGATCTTGAGATCTTCGACATGAAGGGTCAGAAGGTTTTTCAGGATCAGTTACTCCGTTTCTTTGATCATCTAGAGCTCAACATTCCCTCCAGAGGTCTTTACATAATCAGAGCAACCCGTAACGGGACAGAGGTAGGGGTGCAAAAGGTCATTGTCTTGTGAGGAAAAAATCAAAATCCAGATCAGCTTATTAAGGCTTCAAAAAGGAGGTTTTCACAGGAAATACACTGCCAATCATAAATTCGAGGATTATAACTTCATTTTTATTTGCTTGAAGCAAAAAATTATTACTTTTGCCATCTGTTCAGCCTTGGTGGCGGAATTGGTAGACGCGCTGGATTCAAAATCCAGTG
>CAYLZB010000157.1:0-4997 GCA_964388165.1 uncultured Flavobacteriaceae bacterium
AAGAAAAGTCGACGTGTGGGAATTAACTGATATAATTCCAGATGGTTTTCTCCTTCACCAACTGAGAATAGGTGAATTTTACGATCCTGTTCTTCTCCATTTCCAGGTTAGGATCTTCCTTTAAAAGTTGTAAGGCATAATGACGGGCAGTTTTTAAAATGTCGTTGTCCTTTACAATATCGGCAATCTTTAAATTGAGTATTCCGCTTTGTTGGGTACCCATAAGATCCCCCGGCCCCCTTAGCTTTAGATCCACTTCTGCGATCTCGAATCCGTCAGAAGTACGTACCATGGTCTCGAGGCGTGTCTTACTGTCATTGGACAATTTATGGCCGGTCATAAGAATGCAAAAACTCTGCTCGGCACCACGACCTACCCGCCCTCGCAGCTGGTGCAGCTGGGAAAGCCCAAACCGCTCGGCACTCTCAATGATCATGACGCTGGCATTGGGAACATTTACTCCCACCTCGATCACAGTAGTAGCCACCATGATCTGGGTTTCGCCTTTCACAAACCTTTCCATCTCATAATCCTTGTCGGCAGGTTTCATTTGTCCGTGTACAATGGAGATCTGGAATTCGGGCATTGGAAATTCCCGGGCAATACTTTCATAACCATCCATGAGGTCTTTGTAATCCATCTTTTCAGATTCCTGGATTAGCGGATAGACCACATAGACCTGTCTGCCTTTCCTTATTTCATCCCGTATGAACCTGAATACCTTAAGCCTGTTACTGTCATACCTGTGAACTGTTTTGATCTCTTTCCTTCCGGGAGGCAGTTCATCTATCACCGAAACATCCAGATCGCCATACAAGCTCATGGCCAGCGTGCGGGGAATAGGAGTGGCGGTCATGACGAGGACGTGAGGGGGTAGGTGGTTCTTCTTCCAGAGTCTTGCCCTCTGTGCCACTCCAAAACGGTGCTGCTCATCAATAATAGCGAGGCCGAGGTTATGGAATTTTACTTTTTCTTCCAGAAGGGCATGGGTACCGATCAATAAATGCAGTTCTCCGCTTTCCAAAGCTTCATGTATCTCCCTTCTTTCTGCAGTCTTTGAGGAACCTGTGAGAAGCCTCACATTGATGCCGAGATCTGCGACCAGTTCCGAAATTCCGTTGAAATGCTGGATCGCCAGAATTTCTGTAGGGGCCATAAGACAGGCCTGGAAACCGTTGTCCAGAGCCAAAAGAACACTCATTAAAGCAACAATGGTTTTTCCGGAGCCCACATCCCCTTGTAACAATCTATTCATTTGGGCGCCGCTGCCTAGATCCTGGCGTATTTCCTTTATTACTCTCTTCTGTGCATTCGTTAGCTCAAACGGCAGGTGTTTCTCATAAAATTCGCTGAAGTGGGATCCCACTTCTTCAAATGGAAAGCCTTTTATCTTTTTTTTCCTGATCAAATTCTTCATCAACAGCTGTAGCTGGATGTAGAATAACTCTTCAAACTTTAACCTGAACTGAGCTTTAGCCAACAACTCCTGACTTTTCGGAAAGTGTGCATTGAACAAGGCTTCAGCTTTGGGTAATAAATGCAGTTCCTCCTTAATGCCTTCAGGAAGAGGATCAAGGAACTTTCCGCCGCTCTCCATAAAGAGCTGTTGAACGCAGCGGCTTATCACACGATTGGTTACCCCGGCCTTCCCTAGTTTTTCTGTTGAAGGGTAAACCGGTTGCATTGCCGTACGCAGCTGTTTCTTATAATCTTCCACCGGTTCCATTTCGGGGTGCGGCATACTAAAGATTCCGTTAAACCAGTTTGTTTTTCCGTAGATGACGTAAGGGGTATTGATCTTCAGGTTTTCGCGGATCCATTTTTGACCACGAAACCAAACAAGTTCCATTTTTCCGGTGTCATCTATGAAGTCGGCCACAAGACGTTTGCCTTTTTTTTGCTCTACCGTTCGCAGGTGAACAATTTTTCCCACTATCTGGACCTCGGCAGAATTTCTTTCGAGTTCGGTGATCTTGTAAAACCTGGTCTTGTCAAGATATCGATTAGGGAAAAAATTAAGCAGGTCTCCATAGGTGTGAACGCCAATCTCCTTCCGAAGAATATCTGCCCTGTTGGGGCCAATACCCTTAAGGTAGTCAATGGGGGTTTGCAGCAGACTGGGATTCATGGAAACGAAGATAAAAAAAAGCCTTTTAGGAAGGTGAGATTTTCGAGGTTTGCAGCAGGTAGCTTATATTTGGGTTATGAAAACTGCCTTTTTCCTCCTGCCGGCGGCACTTTTGAGCTTTCTTATGTCTGCACAACAGCCGGCACCCGTAGATTTTACAAGGCTTGAGGGAGTGATCCAAATTGACCTTTCAAAAAAGGCAGTTACAGGAGAAATTATCTATGAATTTGACATTTTAGAGGAGGTAGACAGCATTTTCATAGATGCTCAAAAAATGGATTTTTCTGAAGTATTTCTGAACGATGAACCCATCAGCTTCGGAAGTGACGAAAAAAAATTCTGGATATCAGGAGAATTTTCTCCGGGAAAGGATCAAAAGTTAAAGCTGAAATATTCAGCAACTCCCGGAAAAACCATGTACTTTATTCCCAAGGGAGCTGAAGGCGCAGAAGAGCAGGATTTCCAGGTGTGGACTCAGGGTCAGGGGAAATACACGTCGCACTGGCTTCCCAGCTTTGATGACCCCACCGAAAAGCTTGAATTCGACCTCAGTTTCATTTATCCTTCTCATGAAGTTCTTGTTTCCAATGGAGAATTGGTGAAAAAGGAGGAGGTCAATGATTCTCTTTCTATATGGAGGTTCGACATGAAAAAGCCCATGAGTAGCTATCTGGTGGCTGTCGCTGCCGGGGACTTTGAGCAAGTGACCGACCTTAAAACCGGAATACCAATGCAGTTCTATTATCCCGTTGGGATGGAAAATCGCGTGGAGCCAAGCTACAGGCACAGTTCATTTCTTATGAATTTCTTTGAAAATGAAATAGGTGTTCCTTATCCATGGCAGAATTACAAACAGATCCCGGTTCGGGATTTTCTCTACGCCGGAATGGAAAATACAGGAACAACCATATTTTCTGATATCTTTTTAGTTGATTCAATTGGCTATAATGATCAGAACTATGTCAATGTGAATGCTCATGAACTTGCACACCAATGGTTTGGGAATCTTGTCACTGCCGCCCGGCCGCAGGATCACTGGCTGCAAGAGGGGTTTTCAACCTATTATGCACTACTGGCCGAAAAAGAGATCTTTGGAGAAGATTATTTTTACAGGAAGCTTTTCAAAACAGCCGAAGAACTCAAAAATTTAAGTGATTCCGGTAAAGGTCAGGCTGTGGTTTCAAAAAATGCCAATTCCCTAACATATTACCAAAAAGGAGCCTGGGCACTTCATGTTCTTAGAGAAAAGATTGGAAAGGCAGCTTTTGACCGGGCTGTGAAAAATTACCTCGAGAAATATAAATACTCGTCGGCAACAACAGAAGATCTCATTGCTGAAATGGAAGCCGCAAGTGGCCGGGATCTTACCGGGTTTGTAAATGATTGGCTAAAGCAAACGGCTTTCCAGGGTACAGAGGCACTGGAGTCCCTGAAAAAATCTCCTTTTATTCAGAAATATCTGGAGTTGGCTTCAGCTAAACCGCTACCGGTCTCAGAAAAGAAAAATTTGCTGTTAAGGGCTCTTAGCTTTCCGGTCAATGATTATTTGGGGCAGGAAGCAGTTTTGCAGCTTGCATTAGAGGATCCTGTCGAGGTGCTGGACCTTTACAAAAAGGCATTTTCCAGTGGTAATCTTTTTACGCGGCAGGCAATAGCTTTTACGCTGCAAGAAATTCCGCGGGAACTAAAGGACGACTATGAGACCCTGCTCAATGATGACTCGTATCTAACACAGGAAATGGCACTCTTTAACCTGTGGTCATCCTTTCCTGAAGATCGTATGGATTACCTTCAAAAAATGGCAGGAACAGACGGTTTTCTTGATAAGAATATCCGAACATTATGGCTGACGTTAAGCCTGGCAACTCCCGAAGTGGAGACAGCTTTAAAGCAGCAATATATTAAAGAGCTACGCGATTATACGGCTCCCGGTAACAGGTATCAGGTACGCGAAAATGCTTTTGGTTACCTCTATCAACTCAATGCTTTTGACCAACAAACATTACAGCACCTTGAACAGGCCACAAATCACCACAACACAAGATTCCGGGATTTTGCAAAAAAGCTGCTTAAAACGATCAAGCCTGGCGTGAGTAGTAATTAGCTGAAGCATAGAGGGAAAGACACAATGACGTAGTCTTTTACTCCTTTAAGGACTCCAAAAGATGAACCGGAATTTCTTAGTCTTGTCTCCAGTTTCCAGGTTCCAAGTTTTAAGAATTACCACAGACTCTTCACCTCTTTTTTGATATAGGAAAGGCCGGTTTCGCTCGGAGGCTGTTGGTCGATCAAAGAGGTCACTATTTGCTGTCGCAGTTCATCGGCACTATCAATGTCTTCCCGTCCTGCGGTCTTCCTGATGTTGGTGATCGTGGCGTTCTTTGAAGCCTTGATCACATTCCAGCATTCATCGCTAATGTAGATCTGTTGTGCCAGGTTGTGCTCGAACTCCTGTTCGATACTTTTGATCAACAAATTCGTATATGCCTCTTTTGAATTCCCTGCAGGTCTTACTCTCACAAGAAGATTTCCCGGGGCTATTCTTTCCAGGAAAAGAGCCATTCTTTCATACGCCTGTAACCTTAAGGGTAATGCATGTTTTTGAGATTCCTTGTGAAGGAGGAATCTGCGTCGGCGTTCCTCATTTTGAGTATGAAGGTTAAAGAAATAAAAGGCTATTATTCCTACCACAACCGCAGGTAAAAGGTAGAACAACAATTGTAAAATAGAGTCTTCTGTCATAGGTTGCTTATTGATCTGAGACCGAGGTGTCTTCAGTTTCTACCTCTTTCACATCGGTTTCTTCTCCTTTTTTGTATGAGCCCCCTAAGTTAGGACATCCTGCCAAAGTAGCAACAGAATCAAATGG
>CAYLZB010000158.1:0-1853 GCA_964388165.1 uncultured Flavobacteriaceae bacterium
GGAACTCAGGTTTATGAATGGTTGTGGGGAAAAGGAGCTCATTCTTTTGAGGATATGACGAATATCTCAAAGGAGACCCGTCAAATGCTGAGTGAAAATTTTGTGATCAACCATATTCGGGTGGATCAAATGCAGCGTAGTAGTGACGGGACCATCAAAAATGCAGTGAAGCTGCATGATGATCTCACGGTGGAGTCGGTTTTGATACCTACGCCGAGTCGTACAACAGCCTGTGTTTCTTCACAGGTTGGGTGTAGCCTGGACTGTAAGTTTTGTGCTACCGCAAAGCTAAAGCGAATGCGGAACCTCAATCCTGATGAGATCTACGATCAGGTGGTCGCTATCGACAACGAGAGCAGATTGTATTTTGATAAGCCGCTCTCCAATATTGTTTTCATGGGCATGGGAGAACCGCTTATGAATTATAACAATGTACTAAAGGCCATTGAAAAGATCACTTCTCCCGAAGGTCTGGGGATGTCTCCAAAACGTATAACAGTTTCCACATCAGGGGTGCCAAAAATGATTAAAAGACTGGCCGACGAAGAAGTAAAATTCAAACTGGCAGTCTCTTTACATTCGGCTATTGATGAGGTGCGGACTTCCATTATGCCTTTTAACGCGACCTTTCCGCTTGATGACCTAAGAGAGGCATTGGAGTACTGGTATGCGAAAACCAAAAGTCGCATCACCTATGAATATGTGGTCTGGAAAGGGATCAATGACTCGAAAAGGGACGTGGATGCCCTTGTGAAATTCTGTAAATACGTGCCCTGCAAGGTAAACCTCATTGAATACAATCCAATTGGGGATGATCATTTTAAGCAGGCACCTGTAGAAACCACGAATCTTTATGTACGGGAACTTGAACGAAATGGTATCACCTGCACGGTACGTCGCTCCCGCGGTAAAGACATTGATGCAGCCTGTGGACAACTCGCAAATAAATCTAAAGAAGTAACAGTTTAAACCTTTCAAAAAGGGCAAAAATTCAGGGAGTTAAAAAATAATCTTTTAACTATCTTAGCAGCCCTTATGAAGGTGATCTCTAAAATTAAACTTCCCGTTGAGAGTGAGATGGAACTTTTTGAAAAAAAGTTCACAGAATCCATGTCTTCCAAAGTTGCCCTTCTAAACCGTATCACCCATTTCATTGTTAATCGCAAGGGGAAGCAAATGCGCCCTATGTTCGTTTTCCTGGTGGCCAAAATGGTTTCTGATGGTAATGTTAATGAACGCACCTATCGCGGCGCCTCGGTTATAGAACTGATCCATACAGCAACGCTTGTTCATGATGATGTGGTTGATGATTCCAATAGGCGCAGGGGCTTCTTTTCTATCAATGCCCTCTGGAAAAACAAAATTGCGGTGTTGGTGGGTGATTATCTTCTTTCAAAAGGACTTTTACTTTCCATAGATAACAATGATTTTGATCTTTTGAAGATCATTTCGGTTGCTGTACGGGAAATGAGTGAAGGAGAACTGCTCCAGATCGAAAAAGCCCGCCGCCTGGATATCACTGAAGATATCTACTACGAGATCATTCGTCAAAAGACTGCTACTCTTATAGCAGCCTGTTGTAGCCTGGGTGCAGCATCTGTACATCCCGATTCTCCTGAAGTTGAAAAGATGAGACACTTTGGGGAACTGATAGGTATGGCTTTTCAAATCAAGGATGATCTTTTCGATTACGGGAACGAACGTATAGGTAAACCTACCGGAATAGACATCAAGGAGCAAAAAATGACGCTTCCCCTTATCCACGTGCTGAATAAAATTGAGCCCAAAGAGAAAGCCTGGCTAATTAATTCGGTGAAGAACCACAACAAGGACAGCAAGCGGGTTAAAGAAGT
>CAYLZB010000158.1:1953-4985 GCA_964388165.1 uncultured Flavobacteriaceae bacterium
ATCTTCAGCTTAAGATATTGATAGCTATGTTATTGTCGTTTATTTCGGCTACAGCACAAGAGCTTTCACCACCTATACAAAACTATTCTTCAATTCAATACAAGGGCGGCAGTCAAAACTGGGATATCAGTCTCGATAAAGAAGGAGTTGTCTATGCCGCAAATACCCAGGGTCTATTATCATTTGATGGTCAACGCTGGCAATTATCTCCCCTGGAAAGCGGCTCCATTATTCGATCTGTTTATCCTGTTGGTAAGCGTGTTTATACAGGTTCCTACAGGGAATTTGGTTACTGGGAAAAGGATGAAAAGGGAGACATGTGTTATACCTCCCTCATTCCACTCCTGGGTGATTATGATCTGCAGAGTGAAGAGTTTTGGGAGATCATCTCCCTTAATAATGCTGTTTATTTTAGATCCTTTGGGGCAATTTACCGGTACGACGGTAATGTGCTTACTGCAGTAAAAAGGATCAATGTCAATCAAATGGAGGTATTTAAGGGGAAACTGGTGGTTAGTGTAGGCAATGCCGGTTTATTCTATCTGGAGGAAACAGGAGAGCTTGTGCCTCTGCCAGATCAGCAATTATTGAAGGGGGAAGTTGTAAGGGAATTGATAAGGCATCAGGATGAATTGCTTGTAGGAGTAAGAGACAGGATCTTTACCCATAATGGGGAAAGGATTAAGGAGCTTCAAAATCCAGTCCTCCGAAATGAACTCGAACAATATGAACTGAACCATGTACTGTCTCTGGGATCTGAGGGCTTAGTTATCGGGACTTTGAAGAACGGCGTGATCCATTACAAAAAGGATGATGAAGAAGTTGCTGTATATAACAGGACTGATGGGCTTCAGAATAATACTGTGCTGTCTATGGCACGTAGAAATGGCAGAATATGGTTGGGTCTGGATAATGGAATTGATGTTTTGGATCTGGATTCTCCGGTTGAGTTTTTCACAGATAAGAGTGGGGAGCTCGGTTCAGTATATGACCTGGTCTTTTTTGATAACAATCTTTATCTGGCCAGCAATACTGGGGTATTCAAAATAAGAAATAATCGAATGGAATTGTTGAAAGGAGCAGAGGGGCATAGCTGGAACCTCCAGGTTTACGATGGCGAAATATACGCTAACCACAATAACGGAACCTTCAGGATTAAAAATGATGCCTTTGTTCCTGTGAGTGAACGCACAGGAAGTTTTCAGCTGTTAAAGTATGACAAGGACAACTACTATATTGGAAGTTATACGGGAATTGACCTTTACCGGAAATCTGTCGAAGAAGTGAAGCGGCTGAACAATATAAACTTTCCCGTTAAAAAGATCCTGGTAGAAAATCCTAATACCCTGTGGGCGACAGATGCCTATGAGGGGATCTACAGAATTGGATTATCTCCCGAAAAGGACAGTACAACTTTTGTAACTAAAGTGCCGTCAGACAATCCTTCTGGGGATTATAATCCCGAAGTTTTCCGGTTCAGGAATCAAATAGCAGCTTTTAGTAACGGAAAATGGTATAAATATAATCCATTCAAGGACAAGCTTGAAAGATTGACCGAGTGGCAGGCATATGATGACAATCGGCTTTTACTGCAGGAGGAAGGACGCTTCTGGTTTTTGAACTCTGAAGAAGATCTACTGGAGATCACCGATCTTGAAGACAGCAAAATGTACATTTCAGCTGGCATGCTCAATAACAGGCTGGTGAAGAACCATGAACGACTGGTAAAGAGGAATGATTCGCTTTATTACATCAGTCTTCATGACGGTTTTGCCAGAATTGACCTGAAGAAGTTGCAAAAACATATAGCTCAGGAGCAATTGAGCAAACCGGTTGTTCAAAAGTTCTATGATGTAAGTGAGGATCATGATCTCAATGCTATACCCCATATCTCGAGTAAAAAGGCAAGAGAAGTAACGGTGTTGGCCGGCCTTCCGGTTTCTGATGCTGTAGAACTGAACTATGAGTTGAAAGGCAGTGATAATACGCCTTTAAAAGGCAAGGTACGGGATGGAAGGATCGAATTTCAAAATTTGCCGTATGACGAATATGAATTAAAATTGACGGCAGTAGGCTCTCAAAAAGATGCTTCAGTATTCAGTACATTCCAATTTGTTGTCGATCCCCCGTGGTATCTGCAGGATAAGGTTAAAGCCTTATATATCCTTTTACTTATCCTTTTGGTGGTACTTATTTATTATGTAAATAAGATGAAACTTCAGAAGCACCGGCAACAGCTGCAACTTCAGTATGAAAGAGAACATGAGGAAAAAATGAGCAGACTCGAAAAGGAGAAGTTGTTGAATGAGATTGATCTAAAAAGAAAAGAGCTTGCTAATTCCACTGTATTGGCAGCAAAGAAAAATGAGGTGCTCATGCAAATACAGGGAGAGTTGAACAAGGATAAAGAAAAATTCTCCAATCAGTACCGAATGAAGCACATAATGAATAAGATCAATAATGCAGTAAATAATGACGATGAATGGAAGATCTTCGAAACGAATTTTAATGAACTTCATGAAGATTTCTTCAAGGACCTGTTGGCTAAATATCCACAACTCACCAATAAAGATCTCAAATTGTGTGCATACCTTAAAATGAACCTTCCATCAAAAGAGATCGCTCCTTTAATGGGGATAAGTGTAAGAGGGGTTGAAGTACATCGTTACCGGTTAAGAAAAAAGTTAAAAGTCGACACTTCCGAAAATCTCACTAACTGGCTTATCTCACATTTTTAGCCCCTTTTCGGGTATACAGTGCACAAGAAATCACTACATCATTACTACATCAATAACTACTTTAACTTCCTAAATTATACTTCATTTTTAGGCTAATTTGTTTAAAAGCAGTATCTTAAGTCGGAAAATTCCTGTGATGTAGTAAATATGTACTATAACGTTTTCGCGATTTCTGAAGACTGACGTACATTCATTATAAATTTTGTAAACGGTTTACCTTATGAAAAACAAATTACTACTAACATTTCTGGCACTCCTGTTCTATGGAATTGGATATGCGCAGCAACCAAAAAC
>CAYLZB010000159.1:0-4970 GCA_964388165.1 uncultured Flavobacteriaceae bacterium
GAGAACGAAGATTTGGAAAAACAAGTGAGCAACTTAGTTAGTGCCTTTACAACAAGATATAGATTAGCACTTTTGGCCCTTGGCCTTTTATTCAGTTTTACTTCAACAGCACAGGATCTGCCACTTGCAAACGGCCAGGAGTACACTATAGGAGAAATAAAGGTGACAGGAAATGTCTCCTTCAATGAACAAACAATAATTGCTTATACAGGTCTCAAAAAGGGGGAAAAGATCTTTATCCCCGGGGACAAGATCAGTAAGGTCCTTAAAAAGCTTTGGGATGTTGGATCGTTTAGCGACATCAACATTTATGTTACCAATATAGAAGGTAACGTGGCCGATCTTGAACTGGAGATACAGGAAGTTCCTGCCCTTGCCAATGTGAGGATACAGGGTGTAAAAAGGAAAAAAAGCGAAAGCCTCATCAAAGAGAATAAGCTTACTGTGGGTGCCAAGGTTACAGAAAACCTTCTTACAACCACAAAGAATTATATTCAGAATACCTTTAAAGAGGAAGGATATCTCAATACGAAAGTTGCCATAAATACTACTCCTACGGAAGATACTCTTAACAGGAACACCGTAAATATGGTCATCAATGTTGATAAAGGTGAAAGGGTGAAGATCGAAGATATCGAGATCACCGGAAATGAAGCTCTTTCTGATGCCCGCCTAAAGCGTGCGATGAAAAAGACGAAACAGGAGAATTTCTTTAGATTCTGGAAACGTTCCAAATTCATTCCCGAAGAATATGAAGCCGATAAGCAGAACTTACTTGATGTCTACAAAAAAAGAGGTTACCGCGACGCCAGGATATTGTCGGATAGCCTAATTCGTATTGATCAGGACGATGTTGCCTTAAGATTAAAAGTTGAGGAAGGAAACCAATACTACTTCGGAAATATTGAATTTATTGGTAACTCCGTCTATACAGACCGGGAACTTCAAAGAGTACTTGGGATTAACAAAGGAGATGTCTATAATGGTGTATTGCTTGAAAAGCAGATCGCAGACAACACGAAGCCCGATGCCAACGACCTTACTAACCTTTACCAGAATAACGGTTACCTGTTCTCAAACATTAACCCGGTTGAAGTAAGGGTTTATAATGACACCATAGACTTTGAGATCAGGATAAGAGAAGGAAAAGTTGCCTATTTTGATGAGATCACTGTAGTTGGAAACGACAAGACAAAGGATCATGTTATCTACAGGGAAATGCGAACTAAACCCGGACATAAATACAGCAAGGAGGCTGTGGTTAGAACCGTGAGAGAGCTTGGACAGCTAGGATTCTTTGATGCCGAAAACCTATCTCCAGATTTTAAGAATGTAGACCAAAACGAAGGAACAGTAGACCTTGAATATTCTGTTGTGGAAGCAGGTGCCAGCCAGATCGAATTGCAAGGTGGCTACGGTGGCGGAGGTTTTGTTGGAACCCTTGGTCTTTCTTTCAACAACTTCTCGCTTAGCGGACTTTTCGATAAAGATGCATATAAACCTTTGCCAATGGGAGATGGACAAACTCTTTCCCTTCGTGCCCAGGCCAGTACTTATTACCAAACTTATAGCCTTTCATTCTCTGAACCATGGTGGGGCGGAAAGAAGCCTGTAAGGCTATCCACTTCCCTGCAACACACAGAGCAGTATTTCTATGATTTCAGGAATCGTGAGGCAGACAAAGACAGGAAGTTCTCCATCTCAGGTATCACTTTCGGTTTGGCAAGAAGACTTACAGTACCCGATGATTTCTTCATCCTGTCAACCGCAGTAGCTTTTCAGCACTACAACCTTAGCAATTACAACACGGGGCTCTTTACCTTTGGAGACGGGTATTCAAATAACTTCTCGCTTACCCTAGGACTAACGAGGGATAATACCTTTAGCAATCCTATCTTCCCAATGGGAGGTTCAAAGTTTGAAATAGTTGCGAAACTTACTCCGCCATACTCCCTGTTCAATGACGTAGATTACGCCAACCTGGGAGACCAGAGAGAATTCCAGTTGGAGAATGACAGAGGAATCTTGATCAACAGGCAGGGAAGACCTTTGAGAGAAGGAGAAGATCCTGTGCCGGATCAAACAAAGATCGACCAGGAGAAATACAAGTGGCTGGAATTCTATAAGATCAAATTCAATGGAACCTGGTACACCAATCTATATGAAAAGCTTGTTCTAAGAACCCATGCAGAATATGGATTCCTTGGAGCATATAACAACGATCGTGGTATACCTCCTTTTGAAAGATTTTATCTTGGAGGAGACGGAATGGGAACTTTTAGTATGGATGGCCGTGAAGCTATTGCCTTGAGAGGATATCCTAACCAATCTCTTGTTCCGCTGGACAGAGGTGTAATGACCACGGCTACAGACAATGACGGTGCAACTATTTACAATAAATATTCTCTCGAATTAAGATATCCTATAACTTTGAAACCTACAGCTTCCATTTATGGGCTAACGTTCCTTGAAGCAGGAGCTTCTTTTGACGGATTCAGGGATTACAATCCGTTCCAGGTCAACAGGAGTGCAGGTGCAGGGATAAGGATCTTTATGCCGGCCTTTGGATTACTCGGTATTGATTTTGGATATGGATTCGATCCGCTTCCGGGAGAGACCAAGGCCAACGGTTGGGAGACCCACTTCATAATTGGACAGCAGTTTTAATTTGGCACGGTATTTTCTATAAACCTATTGATCATGAAAAAATCAATTCTTTTACCCTTAGCTTTTTTAGTCCTCTCCGGTGTTGCCGTGCAGGCTCAGCAAACGGTAAGGATTGGTTATGTAGATATGGAGTACATCCTGGAGAATGTTCCCGAATACCAGGAGGCCTCTGCTCAACTTGACAAAAAAGTGCAGCAGTGGAAAAGGGAGATCGAGACTGAAATGAACAGGATCGAAAAAATGAAGCAGGATCTTGCCAATGAAAGGCCACTTTTGACCAGTGAGTTGATAAGTGACCGGGAAGATGAGATCAAATTTGAGGAAAAGAAGATCCTTGATTACCAGCAAAAGAGATTTGGACCTAATGGGGACCTTATCACGCAAAAACTTCAGCTGGTAAAACCGATACAGGATCAGGTTTTTGTAGCAGTACAGGAAATCGCTAAAGCCAGGAATTACGATCTTATCTTTGATAAATCGGCAGATGTGGTTACCCTTTATGCAGCCGACAGGTTGGATGTAAGCGACCAGGTTCTTAGAAGTATCACCAGGGCTTCCAATAGAGAGGAACTGGAGACCCGCCAGGAAAAGCGGGAGCTTTTAAGACAGGAATCAAAAACTGTTGAGGAAGATGCGGTTCTTTCAGAAAGAGAACAACTTCAGCAACAAAGAAAGCAGGAAAGAGAAGCTCTGCTTAAGGAGCGACAAAGGGTGAGAGATTCTATTAGGACTGCAAAACAAGAGGAAGCAGAAAGACGTCGTGAGGAGATCCTTAAGGAGCGTCAAAGAAAAAAAGATTCCGTAGCAAAGGCTCGGGAAGAAAAAGGAAATAATTAATATTCAATAAATACTTTTACAATAAATAATTCAACAATTAAATAATCAATTCTAAGACAATGAAACAATTTAAGACCCTTCTAATAGCTGTAGCTTTAATCCTGGGAGCAACTTCGTTTGCTAATGCACAAACAAAAGTAGCCCATATTGCAACACAGGAACTTATTGAGCAAATGCCGTCGTACAAAGCTGCAATGAACCAGTTGGAAAAACTTCAGAAGACATACGATACAGAAATAAAAGACCTTGTAACTGAAGCTCAGAATACCATGAAAAGGTACGAATCTGAAGCTCAGACAAAAACTGATGAAGAGAACCAAAAGAGAGCTCTTGAGCTTCAACAAACTCAGAGATCTATTGGTGAATACCGTCAAAACGCCGTACAGGAACTTCAAAAGAAAGAAATGGAGCTTCTAAAGCCGGTTCTTGAAAAAGCCCGTACTACCATTCAAAAAGTAGCCCGTGCAAAAGGATTTGACTACGTACTTGATTCTACTACCGGAACTGGAGTGATCATGGCCGATGGATATGACCTTATGCCAGATGTAAAGAAGGAATTGGGAATCTAATTTCCAAATTCAAAGAAATATCAGGAAAACTGCGCATCATTGATGCGCAGTTTTTATTTTTACAGGAATGAGTAAAAACAATCCTATTGGTATTTTTGATTCAGGCGTTGGCGGCACTTCGATCTGGAAAGAAATTCACCACCTGCTCCCCCTGGAGCACACGATCTATTTAGCTGACAGTGCCAATGCTCCTTACGGAGAAAAACCTTCAGAAGAGATCATTAGACTTAGTGTCAAGAACACTGAGAAACTCCTGGAGATGGGTGCAAAAATCATTGTTGTAGCCTGCAACACAGCAACCACCAACGCTATTTCTCACCTTAGGTCTTCTTATGAAGTCCCTTTTATAGGCATAGAACCGGCAATTAAACCCGCAGCACTGCAAAGCCGGGCAAAGTGCATTGGCATCCTGGCTACCAAAGGAACCCTCTCCAGCGCCCTATTTGCAAAAACATCAGACCTTTACTCGAGAGACAATAAGATCATTGAAGTAGTAGGAAAGGGTCTTGTTGAGCAGATCGAAAAAGGGCAAAAAGATTCTCCCTTTTTGAAAGGTATGCTGGCAGAACTTTTGGAACCAATGCTGGCAGCAGGAATAGACCATTTAGTACTGGGGTGCAGCCATTATCCTTACCTCATTCCCAGCCTAAAGGAGATCCTGCCACCACATGTACAGATCATTGATTCGGGCATGGCCGTTGCAAAACAGACCAAGGTGGTACTGCAAAGTCTTGACCTGCTGGCCGACCGGCAACAGCACAAACCCGAGTTCTTCACCAATGGCGATCCCCAGATCCTGAAAAATATCATTCCCGCGCCCCCATCTTCTTTTGAGGTACAGCAACTGGACTTCTAAGTTTAAGGTTTAAGGTTTAAGGTTTAAGGTTTAAGGTTTAA